>NZ_JBYVJU010000001.1:0-438544 GCF_058147085.1 Parendozoicomonas sp. 209JJ7-1
TATCTGTCAGGCTGGTCTGACCTGTGTAACCATCAACGTCGCTGGTGGCCTCATGTCCGATATAATGCACAGCACCATAGCAGTCGAAGAACTCGAAGTGATACAGATGGTCATTATCAAACCGGAAAGCCTCGAGAATTGCCTCGGCAATTTCATCCAGGTTATGGCCGGATGAAACAGATAGCCTCCGCCAACACCCCTTACCCAGACTGACCTTGAGAATATAAGCGGAAGCTACCTCTTCGTCCTTAACAGTCAACCACCGTTGCACACCTGGGCAATGCCTTTGCACCAAAGCCGCAAACGGATACTCATCAGAACTTTCGTCAGGGTCATCGCTACCAAACAGTGCATCTATAGCGATAGCATGACTCATAACGAGAAGCTGAATCCCCCATGGAGTGAAACCGAACTGCTTCAGCTCCTTTCACAACGGCTCCGAACATCGGTCACTCTGGAGATTAAGGCAGGTATTATTAAAGGAAAACGCGGATTTTACACCATCAGCCACATCAATCAGATGTTTTAGTGCCACACATTTATTAAGGAAAACAACTTGCCAAAGCAAACACCTGATAGCCGAGCCTCTTGTCGTGGAAGGTGATCATATCCGGCAGGTCAAGGATAATCAGTTACTGGTTATAGAGGTGAAATCCACCTACCTGCGCAGCACCATCGAAGAGATCTGGCATTATAAAACCCGCACGCTTCGCAAAGCTGGTGAACAGGTACGTCGCAAGCGGGCAATGGTCGAATGGCTGGATAGTTGCAAGAAAGGCAAAGGGCAGACATTAATGCGTTACTTTATCTCAAGTCGTCAACTCTCTGCCGAAGAGGTTCTGAAGGCCACCCGAAAACACTGGTTGATTGAGAATCAGCTGCACTGGGTGCTGGATGTTGCTTTCGACGAAGACCGTTGCCGGGCAAGAGACGGTTATGCCGCTGAAAACCTGGCCGTTGCTCGACAGGTGACGCTTAATATCCTGAAGCTGGATACTTCAGTAAAAGCAGGTATCAAGAATAAACGGAAAACCTGTGGCTGGAGTGAAGACTACATGATGAAAGTGTTTGGGCTGATCAATTTATGATCATGTTTTTGCCCTGTTGTAGGGAGCAACTCGTTTGATAAATTGCTCTATGGTAAGAGCACCTAACAAAAACAGTATTTTGATAATTCAATATGTTTGTTGGAAGAACTTGTTGCCAACAATAGGGTCAAATCAGTGATGTTATGTTGAGCTGAGAAAAATCATGGATACAAGTTCCCTCTCAAAAACACACTTCACTGCCCAGTGCACACAACAGATAAGTCGAAATCAGAACCCATCAGCCATTTGCGGAGCATCTCTTTCATTCTTTTCGGGGGTCTCTGGCGCTTCCGCTGTACCTATTCATGGCAGAAAAGCTGAGGTTGTTCAACAGCTGTCGCCGGAAGATGTCGAAAGTAAAATTCATCTCAATACTGAAGATGCGCTTGAACTGGGAATACTAATGGGCCTGCCTCCCCAAACCCTTCTTTCACTCCATGGTGGAGATAAAAATTTAGCGGCTCTGAACAAGCTTGTGCATGCCAATCCTGCCAATTTTACCCCCGCCAAAACTATTGCGGCCCTGAAGCGAGTGACACTTCAAAAATGGAGTCTGGCTGAACAGATTGAAAAGTGGGTTAAGTGGAAAAAGCTTGACCTCGACCAGCCCCTGGATGAAAAAGACAGGGACACTCTTATCCAGTATCTGAAGCCAGTGGCGTCAAACTGGAAAACGCTTGGATTAAACACCAGGATACCCATCTCAGTAATGCATCAACTGGAAGATACATTACCTTCTCTAGGATTTATTCGTCATAGAGTTTATGAGCTTGCACAACAGCATAACCTGCTAACCACTGAAAACCTGACCGGAGCTTTGCTGGCTATGGGGCAGTTAGGCCATGCAAGGCGTTTTCTTCCAAATGTTGATTATCCAAAGTACGGGTCAAATAGCCATTGGGCGCCTTTGTTAAAAACACTGCAAACATCTGGGCGAGTTCATCTGGCCGAGTTGTGGTTTGCTCTCAGGAAAACTCATTCGGAAGAAATGCAGCTCTGCCTGGAAAGCACTTTATCAGGAGTGAATAAAAGTCTGTCCGCGATTTTAGCTTTTCTGGAACTGGCATCCAAAGATCAGCTCACCCTGCCACAGGTTCGGAAAATGGTTGTCTGCAATGTTGGTTCTCCTATACCTGCTGCCGTTCACGGATATTTCAAGGATCTCTTGCCAGAAGATAGCGCAAAGTGCTGTCTTCAACCCAGTGATTTTGCCCCTTTTCTATTAAGGGGCAGTACACCAGATCAAACCCTGCTCAGGCTTGCCACTGCCCTGGGCATCAGAATTCAATGTTCTCTCCTGCCGGACATAAGCAGAACGCCCCGTGGCCGAGCACTTTATCTTATAGGGGAGATAGTTAACTCTCTGCCAGGCCTGCAAAAGGGACACCTTAAACAGGCTCTTATGGTTCATCAGATGGATCACGCTCTCCGATTTATGCCGGAGATCGCTAATGCCCAGGATCCGGGCACATCCCTTTATAGCATCAGCTACCATGCCGGAATCGTTTCTGATCTTGGGTACCTTCTAAGACAGCATCCTCAAAAAGCCGAGAGGATAACCAGCGCATTAAGAAGACAGGCATATGACTGGTGTGAGATAGGTGATGGAGTCACAAGCATTCTTAATCATTTACTCTGCAACCAAGGGGCTGTAAAACTGATATACCAATACTTGGATGAATTATCTTTTGAAACGCCTCAAGACCGGCAACGGTTAACCCAGATTAAAAAGGTTATGTCCCATAACTCTGATATACCGCCGGATGACCTTGTCTGTCCTCTCACTCTGGATTTGATTGAGAACCCAGTCGCCCTCAATATTCAAACAGACCCGGAAAAACTGCCAGTTATCCGGTATTTTGAGAAAGCAGATTTGCTGCAAGCTGTTCATATAAAAAATGAAAATCCTCTGACACGGGAATATTTAGCACCAGAGATGGTAATGGGACTGCCTGTTGATCAAGCTCATGTCCAGAGAACCCGGCAATGGCTAGGTGAGCATCCCGGTTATCAAAGCTAGAGTTAAGGTCTCGCGGCTGCAGGGCATTTTGCTTTATGGCAGCCGCGCCCTGTCACAGTATCAAAACCTGAATCTTGAACGTCGCGAGATACTGGCTGCGATTGAACGCGATCTTCGTAACGATAAAGGAACATATATGGTATTGCTATGCATGAGTACCAGCGGCTGGATATGAATATTATGAAAGCTGTTATCGAAGGTCACCTTGATGATTTGCGTATGCTTGGAAAAACATTACTCTCCTCCCAACTGTCCTGACTCTGCGGGGGCTGCTGAGACTTAAGATTCAGGGCAGAGCTTTGGCTCCGCCACTAAAAGAACGATCGTGCCAAAAAGAGTAAATTACAAACATAAAAATATAAATAGATGATCCATCTGCAATATACGACTATATAAATTTATTCCTTATCCCGTCCTGATTACGTTTTAATAATCAAAACTTCCGCCGGAAAGATCACTTATAGCGATTAGTATTGGTACGCTGAAACTTTTTAGATTTTACCTGAGGCCAGCTTGCAAGACCGCAATCCCCTGCTAGATATACCCACTTAGTCTTTATGGTGAGCGTTTTTTGCGCCCATTCTGCCAGGGGTGTTGCAGAGGAAAAGTCATGCCAGGTATACAATGTTCGAAAAAAGAATCAGGTCGACTGCTACTGTCCGCCAGTATTGCCATGTCCGCTCAGGTTATGGCATCTGCCGATGTCTCAGAACAATTACAGGTATTGGGGGGGGCCCTCGCAGGCAAAAGTGGTTTTGCCTCGGTTCCTGCCTTGAAGGATGCCGCCAAAAAGCATCAGCAGTACGCTTCCTGGCTGCCTGGTTACAAAATGGCGAACCTGGCTTCAAGCCCATACAGTGCCGCAGACCGGGTATGGGAAGTCGTTTCCGGAGAGATTACCCCCGTTGCCGCCATCCTCGCTCTGCATACGGTATCCACCTGGGGCGGGCTGAATATCCAGCTCAGCAGCCTTGATGACGAGAAACTTGCCGACCTTATCTGGCGCCTGTCAGAAGGTCTTGGGGACTTCGCCACCACAGACAGCCATTCTGAGCTGCTCTGGCGCCTGTTCGCGTCCAATATAGACCTGATCCAGTCTCCCAACCTCAGCTCAAAATCCGCGAAAAACATGCTGTGGTTATTCAAGCGGGTTCTTGCTTACACGCCCATGCTGTACAAGACAGTACCTGAATCCCTGAGAGAGTATGTACTGAACTCTATCGGGTATGCCGGTATTGCCTATGAAACACCCGAGCTGAACGAGAACTTCCCGCTGACTTTTGTCAGCTCAAGCTCTGCGGATGATCCGGGTCGCCCCTCCGACGCTTACCTGGACATGAGAATTAATCACGAAGCACCTCCCTACACCTCAGACATGGCGGTGGGGCGTTTTGAAGAAGCTTTGTCTGCGCTGGATGTGACAGCCAGAGACAACAACCTGACGATGATTCGCTTCTACCCAACGGTTATGGGCGATCACCGCAAAGGGGGCAAACTGACCCTGTTTGTCCGCCCCTACTTCAACAACCGTCCCGGCCCCCTTGTACGCTTCCCGGCCAGTTTCGGTTCCAGTAATGACCGTCTGTGGTGGACCGACGCGGTTAACAGGAACATCCTGCAGGGGGTTTATAACGAAGATCAGTACACTGTCGTTAATTACATCAACAGGGCTCTCGGCTATGACAAGTCCCTGATTACACCGATTTCAGACAGAATTCTGGAAAAACTTCCCGAAATTGTGAAGTGGGCTGCCAATGAGCCTGAAGCCAGCGATTACGGCTTCTCATTTGAAGAACAAATGCATACAGCGGCTGAACCCGAAGGCATTGAGGCAGATGACAGCATCAACCTTGGCCTGCCGGGAATTCCCAAGCAGTCAATGTACCATACATCCATTAATCTTGGTGACAATGGTCATATGTTCATTGATGACACCTTCAGCCAGCGGGTTGAATTGCCACTGTTCACCATGGTGACCCGTGCCCGTTACAGTGACATCAAAACTTCAGATCTTCTGAAGCTCGAAAAATACCTTCCATGGAAACAATACCGTGGAATGGAAAAAATTGGTTTCACCCTTGCGAAAGGGCAAGCCTACAGCTGGTTTGTGAAAAAATTGATGCAGGCTCGCTCAAAAGAGTTAAGGGAGCGCAGAGAAGCTGCCCAGGAGTTTGTGAAAGCCCTGCCAGATGCAGGCTATGACGAACTTCTACTTCTGCACAACCACAAGAAAGCCCTTCTTAATGGTGAAGATCTTGATAACGCACTTGAAACACAAAAGAGAAAAGTCAAAGAGTTGCCGGAAGAAGCCCGTAACAAATACGAGGCGGCAAAGGAAGCTCTCGTCCAGGCCAGGAAAGATAAAGTTGCGCTTGACGTAAGCGGTGCTGCTCTTGAGAGAAAAATGAGTAATGCAAGGGAAGGATTGATAAAAGCCCAGGAAGAACAGGCGGAGAAACTCGGAAAAGCCAAAAAAACACAGCAGAAAAAATACGAAGAACTTCTTGAACTCCATAAACAGCTTGCAAATGAGCAGACCAAAGGTAAACAGCAAAAAGCCCTCAGGGGGAAAATTGAAGAGGCCAAAGGCAAGATTCTTGTTGATCTTTCCAAGAGACTGGACAGGATTCATCAATTTGAGAAAAACATCAGCAAAGTTGAAAAAGATCTTGAGACTCACAGGGAAAAAGCTGGGCCAGCACAACAAGCTCTTGATGAGGCCCACAAAGGTGTTAAGGAAGCTCTTGCTCCAAACAAGGAACTTAGAAAACTGGTCTACCTTCAGCTTGTAAAAGATGTACTGACTCCTCAAAAAGAAGCTCTGGAACAGGCGATAGTGCGGGAAAATATTAAGGAAATGAAGGAGCATGGTAGAGAACTCAATTTACCAGAAGCTGGTGGTGTAGTTGAACATGCGAAAGATTTCGCCAGAAACGCACTGCATGCATTAACACCAGACCTCAGTTTCCTGCGTAAGAAAGAAGCTAAAAGCACGGACGCACATGCAGCGGATGCCCCCCCCCGAAAAGACGACAAAAAAGCAAAGGCTGAAAAGTCAGAAAAAGTAGATGATGGACAGAAAGAAGAAAGCGAAGTGTCTAAAAGACCCAGAAGGGGGCTGAGACAAAAAACCAAGGAAAAATCAGCCGAAATTGATGCTGATTTAAGTGACACTGCTGATTTAAGTGGCACTGCTAGTGGCACTGCTGATTTAAGTGGCACTGCTAGTAGCACTGCTAATGACACTGCTGATTTAAGTGGCACTGCTGCTGAGGAAGCCTCCTCTCAAACATCCTATGAACCCGAAGAAAGACTGGTTGAATCTGAAGAAAGCGAACAGCCCAAAAAAGGCAAGAAAGGTCAGAAAAGGGGAGGAGTGAAGAAAAAGAAATAATTAACCTGGGAACACTCTTTCAACAATAGCAAGTATCTTTCTTGTATCAGTCATGCATTATCAGCCAGGGATGGCCGTATTTCTCCCCGAAAAGCCGAAATCAAAGGATACCTGATAACCATTGATGCTATGGGCTGCCAGAGAGCTATTGCCCAAAAAGAGCTATTACCCAAAAAATTGTTGAAAAAGAAGCCGATTACCTGCTGTCGGTTAAGGGAAATCAGGGCAAGTTACACGATGCATGTCAAAGCCATTTCAACATGATGAGGGTGCAAAACTGGTCGGGTGACAGCTATGAAACGGTTGAGAAAAATCATGGCCGCCATGAAACACGATTGTAACTATTCAGCACCCAGTCAGCACCCAGCAATGGCTCAGCATGCCCAATTATTTTAAAAACAGTTCCAGCGCCGCTCGCACATTCAGGGGTACCGGTGCTGAACTATCTTTTTCCCGATCCACATAAACATAGGTAAAGGTGGCACAGGCCGCAGCCTCAGTCTCGCCCTGTTTAAACATGGCCACTCCATACTCCACACTGCTGCGACCAATGCGGTTAACCCGCAGGGCAATCTCAATATCATCGGGATAGGCCAGAGACTTGAGATAGTTGCACTGGGAATGCACAACGTAAGCGACAACCCTGTCCTGCTGCACATCCAGTTTGCAGTTCTCCCGCAGAAAGTCGCCGACGGTGCAGTCAAAATAGGCGTAGTAAACGGAGTTATTCAGATGGCCGTAATGGTCATTGTCATCCCAACGGGTATTGCGGGAGACATAGTAACGGTAATTCTCCCGCAGAGTGGCTTCTTTATGATCAATTCCGGACTCACTCATAATCGGCTTCCCTTATTATTTTTGTTTTACTTCTTGGTATTGTTCACAGGCAAAAAAATACCGCCGTTCTTTAGGGGCTGTTCACAATTAGTTATCGCGCTCAGCCTTTCCGAGGACTTTCAGGGCAAGGCGCAGCGACGAAGGAATACTGGTTGTCTTTCAAGTCGCTGTAACGCAGCCATGGAAGCCCTCGGAAAGGCCCTTCGGGTGTCCCTAAAAGCAGCTATCCGCTGCGTCGGGCTTGTTCAATGTAGAATAACTACGATTTTCACAAGCCCTTCTAACGGCTGACTGCTTTTAGGGACACTGAGTCGTATAACTAATTGTGAACAGCCCCTAATCATTTGAAGAGCGGCAGTATTTTTATTCGGCTATTCGAGAACCCATGCTTAGGTAAACATGCTCAGACAATATAGTCCTGCATCTTTTCACGAATATCGTCCGGTACCGGGACTGGCTGGCCACTGGCCCGCTCTACGTAAACATGGGTAAAGGTACCATGGGCCGCAGCCTGGCTCTCCCCTTCCCGAAACATGGCGAGGCCATACTGCACGCTGGTGCGGCCAATTTTATTGATTTTCAGGGCCAAATCAACACTGTCAGGATAGCTGACAGAGGACCGGTAATTACACTGGGAATGGGCCATATAGGCTACCACCGGCTGGTTCATAAAGGTACCCTCGGTCAGCTTCGCCAGGAAGTCACCCAGGGTGCTATCGAAGTAGAAATAATAAACGGCATTATTCATATGACCGTAATGGTCATTGTCATCCCAGCGCGTAGGCCGGGTGACGATGAATCGATAATCTTGCCGCTCATGGCTACTTTCCCGGACATGGCTGTTTTTATCAACAGCCGCCGGGTCCATATTGGCTACTTCCGCCTTAACTGCAGGCTCGCCCATAATTACAGAGTATCCTCAGTTCCGAATACAGTGGTGAACTGGTGAGACAGGGTACCGCCGTTACCATGGGCAATCGCCAGGTTGGCACCGTCAATCTGACGAGCACCCAGGCCACCACGAAGCTGACGTACAGCTTCAATCATACAGAAGGTGCCGTACATGCCGGGGTGTACGCAGGAAAGACCACCACCGTTAGTATTTACAGGCAGTTCACCGCCGGGGGCGATACGACCACCGGAAACAAAGTCACCACCCTCGCCCTTTTCACAGAAGCCCAGGTCTTCCATAAACAGAACAGTGTTGATGGTAAAGGCATCGTACAGCTGAACCACGTCGATATCGCTGGCCTTGATACCAGCCATCTCGTAGGCACGGGCACTACTTTCAGAAGCTGCAGTTACTGTCAGGTCAGGCATCTGACTGATTTCACGGTGCCAGTGAGCACCGGCAGCACCCAGCAGATAAACCGGCTTCTGCTTCAGATCACGGGCACGGGCTGCGCTGGTCAGAATCAGTGCACCGGCACCATCACTCATCAGACAGCAGTCATACATGCTCAGGGGGTCAACAATCACCGGCGCTTCCAGCACTTCCTCAATGGTGAGGTCGTCCTGCATGGTAGCTTCCGGGTTCAACTGAGCCCACTTACGGGCAGACACAGCAACTTCGGCCAGCTGACGTCTGGTAGTGCCGTACTGGTGCATATGACGACCGGCGGCCATGGCATAGCCGCCCATGGGGACCAGGTATTCGTAAGGCTCTTCAAAGAACGGAGTCTCCACCAGACCGTTCAGATCTCGGCTGCTACGGGCGTTACTACCGTAAGCCACCAGCACGGTATTACAGATACCGCTGTTAATGGCCATAGCCGCCTGCTGGATGTGGGACATAAAGGAAGAACCGCCCACCATATCGGAGCTGGACCACTTGGGCTTGATACCCAGATACTCAGCAACAGAGAGAGACGGGAAGAAGTGATAAAAAGTACCGGCACAGATACCGTCGATATCACTCAGCTGCAGGCCAGCGTCGTCCAGGGCAACCTTTACCGCGCCGGACATAAGCTCCATGGGGTTCATGCCCGGAGTTTTGCCCAGACCGAAACAGCCAACACCGGCAACCGCGGTTTCGCCACGAATAGAATGAGTCATAATTTATTCTCCGGGCTGTTCTTGAGTGGCGGGGTAGAAAATGACAATGGGCTGTTCACTGTCTTTGTATTTACCAAAGGCAGGCACTTCCACTTTGGCTTTCACCTTCATGCCGATCTTTACGGTCAGGGGGTCACAGCCTTCCACGCGGCTCATCATGCGGGGGCCTTCCGCCAGCTCCACCAGGGCCAGGTTGTAGTTGCCGCCACGCTTTTCTGGCCGACGAACAGTTGTTGTGGCGTAAACAGTGCCTTCACCGCTGGCTTCCACCCATTCCAGATCGGTGTCGCCGGTTTCCGGCTCCATGGTCCGAGGGTAAAAAATATAATTACCGGATTTGCGGGCCCGCTGGATCATAAAGCGGCCTTCGCGCAGCAATTCCATAAATTTGGCTTCAGGTCCGGACTGAAAACCTTCGCCGGCAAGCTTCTCACTCATGATGTCAGGTCTCCCCCACACATTCCGGACAGAGGTCCGCCGGTCGCATGGATTCTTATTAACAGATATGTTTTTAGCGAGTGAACGTTCGGGCGAATTAGAATAAACTTTTATACCCCCGTCAACCGATACCCCTCAGGCATCCCGACGGGATACCGCTAAAGACCGTTGACTGGCCTGAACAGCCAGCCACTTTTCAGGGTTTCTGTTACAGTTCGGCCCTTGTCTTTGCTGTTTTGACCTTTTACCGGGACGAGCTTCTCTGTATATGAGCACGGATGATCTGACAAAACTTTTGGGTATTCGCTTCGAACGTGAGGACGACGGACGCTTTATCGCCTGGAGCAACCTGTCCGCTGAAACCACTGTCGGCACCATTGATCCGGCCCGCTGGATAATGACCGCTATCGCCGATGCCTGTGCCCAGTTCGGGGCCGACAAACTCGCCGGCAAGAACAAAACCGCGCTGATGTGTGGCAGCAGCAGCCGTTTTTTCAGTAACGGCAAAGGCAGCCGCTTTATGGCTGTGGCCGAAATTCTTTACCGGGATAACGAAACCAGCTCCTGGCGCACCTGCCTCTATCGCCTGGGCGATAATGAACGGCAGACCCCCGAGAAGCTGGTGGCGGACTTTAATGCCGACTTTATTGATATTGACCAGCCGGAAGCGCCAGTCACATCATCCGAACAATCCAAACTTCTGTCTCCGGTCGAATTAACTCCCTTTGCCGAAAGCCAGACCGAAACAGTTGCCGACCGCCGTCGCCAGCAGATATTTGTGGGTGCCTGTGAAGTGATTGCCCGCAAGGGTTTTGGAGCGGCCTCCATGCGGGAAATTGCCAAGGCCGCCAACATCACTATTCCGACGATGTACAAGTACATCGAAACCAAGGAAGACATACTGTTTATGATTACCCAGGTGTGCATGGAGGAGATTTTTAATAACTTCCAGCACAGCCTGAAAACCTCCGATGACGCCCAGACAAAGATGACCTGCGCCATCGACGCTTATGTGCGCTATGTTTCCAAAAACCGGAAATATATCAACCTGGTGTATCGAGAGACCCGCTCCCTCAACTCCGAGAACCGCAACCGGATTTTCAACCTGGAGCGGGAGTTTATGGAGCTGTGGGAGCAGATTATTCGTCAGGGTATTGAAGAAGAGGTGTTCCGGGAGCAGGACACTTATCTTTCCGCCAATATGATCTACTTCTTCTGTAATGTCTGGGCTCTGCGGCAGTGGACACTGGATGGTTATACCGAGTTGCAGATTAAAGAGCGGCTGGTTTCGTTTATCCTGCCGGGTTTAACGTAAGAAAGCTCTTATTTCGCTAAAGTCACCAACCTTGAACACAATCCCCGTCATAAGGCAGGGGTTGTTTATCAGTCCAACCAGGTATCCTGCTCGCATCAGGCGTGCCGGATGCATCAGTCTGGATGCATTTGTTACATGCTGAGTGATGTACTATATATACAACCTCTATAGTATATTTTTGTGTATGTCACCACATATTTAAGATTTTTTAGTTTTAAGATTTTTTAGTCGTATGGTCGAGACACCCTGATTATTAATTGTTTAAAATGAGTTTTAAGATGAAGTTATTAACAGGTATTGGGTTGGTTATCTTTCTGCAAATAATGGGTGCAAATGCATTTGCAGATACAGATGCAGATCCAAATTTTCCTAAGTGTAATGACCAGGAAAACTGTAATGATTTGCTAAAACATATTGCATACTCATTGGGTTTTTTGTGTGCTACTGGTGATGCATGTCTTTTAAAGCAATTCCGTTATTGCAAACTTTGTGGTAAAAGCTACACAAACGAAAACTTTGAATGAGAATTTCATCAGGAGTGAAGCTAAAAATCAGTTGATTTTTTAGCCTGATTTTTTAGTCATAGTGTCGAGAGACACCCTTATTACTATTTTTTAATTAAAATGAGTTTTAAGATGAAGTTATTAACAGGTATTGGGTTGGTTATCTTTCTGCAAATAATGGGTGCAAATTCATTTGCAGATGCAGATGCAAATGCAGATCCAAATTTTCCTAAGTGTAATTACCGGGAACGCTGTGGAGATGTGCTAGAGAGTCTTTTATACTCATTTGGTTTTTTGTGTGCTACTGGTGATGCATGTCTTTTAAAGCAAATCCGTTATTGCGGGTACTGTGGCAAAAGCCACCTTAACGAATATTTTGAATGGGAACTTTATCAGTAGTGCAGTAGTGAAGCTCAAAATCAGTTGATTTTTTAGTCGTAGTGTCGAGAGACACCCTGATTATTAATTGTTTAAAATGAGTTTTAAAATGAAATTATTAACAGGTATTGGGTTGGTTATCTTTCTGCAAATAATGAGTGCAAATTCATTTGCAGATGCAGATACAGATGTAGATCCAAATTTTCCTATATGTGACAACCGGACAGACTGTGACGGTGTGCTAAGGAGTCTTATAAACTCATTGGGGACTTTGTGTGCTATTAGTGATGCATGTCTTTCAAAGCAAATCCGTTATTGCAAACTTTGTGGTAAAAGCTACACAAACGAAAACTTTGAATGGGAATTTTATCAGTAGTGAAGCTCAAAATCAGTTGATTTTTTAGTCGTAGTGTCGAGAGACACCCTTATTATTAATTGTTTAAAATGAGTTTAAGATGAAGTTATTAAAAGGCATTGGGTTGGTTATCTTTCTGCAAATAATGGGTGCAAATGCATTTGCAAATGATGATCCAAATTTTCCTAAGTGTAATTACCGGACAGAATGTGCAGAGATGCTAGAGGATATTTTATACTCATTTGGGACTTTGTGTGCTACTGGTGATGCATGTAATTTAAAGCAAATCCGTTATTGCAAACTTTGCGGTAAAAGCTACACAAACGAAAACTTTGAATGGGAATTTCATCAGGAGTGAAGCTCAAAACCAGTTGTTTTTTTAGCCTGATTTTTTAGCCATAGTGTCGAGAGACACCCTGATTATTAATTGTTTAAAATGAAATTATTAACAGGTATTGGGTTGGTTATCTTTCTGCAAATAATGAGTGCAAATTCATTTTCAGATGATAATTTCCCTAAGTGTAATGGCCGGGTATGCTGTGCAGATTTGATAAAAAATATTGCATACTCATTGGGGTTTTTGTGTGCTAGTAGTGATCCATGTGATTTAAAGCAAATGCATTATTGCGGATCCTGTGGAAAACTTAACGAAGATTCTGAATGGTAATTTTATCAGTAGTGAATCTCAAAATCAGTTGATTTTTTAGCCGTAGCATCAAGAGAAACCTTCTACTTTCTGTTGCATGGAGGTTTCTCAGCTATACAGTCGCTATTTTAACTCTTGTTGTTGAACCTTCACAGACATTAATATTACTTCATTACATTGCGGGCCCTTCTTACCGAGATTTTTTTCCTGTTCAGAGGGGGCAAATTTGATTCTTGACCCACAGAACTCTCCCCGGTGCGGACATTTCCAACACCAGTCACGACACTTCTTAAGCAGATGAAAAAGGGTTGGACCGCATCCACATTTATAACGAACAAATTCTTCAATCCCCAGCAACACAACACTGCCCAACAAACCACCTGCCACTCCCAGAGCAACAGCATTCGTTGCCACAGGCACTGCCTTGGCAACAACAGTAGGGGATGGCAAAGGACAGAAAAGCCCATAGGAATTACACATAGCCTGGCTGAATGCGGATGCCGCTCCTCCGGCAGAGGAAGCAGCTGTAGCCCCTGCGGCACCGAGTTGTGAAAGCGTTACCCTGGTTGGAGAGACATGTTCTGCTTCTGAAGGTACAGGTGTCGTTGTCGTTGAAGAAGGTACAGAGGTTGTAGCAAATGAGGGTGTTGGCACCATAGAAGGCACTTTTGTCGTTGGAGGCGCTTTTGTCGTTGGAGACGGTTTCGGCATAACAGGGGCACGGCAATACATTCTGCGCACCACATTATTCCCCCCATGCTCTGTCCTTAAAGAACAACCAGATGAGTTCTCCAGACAAACATCAGTACCATTACAACGACCAGACATTCGACAACTGCCACAGGTATCCTGCATCACCAGCTGATAACCGGAAGCCACCTCATTCTCTTTAAAAAGGATGGAATTCCTGTCTCCTCTGGCCAGCACAACATCGTCCGGCAATTCAAAAAGGCTGTTCAGTACATGCCCGGAAGCGTCCCTGGCCCGAAGTAAAAGATCATGTGAGGACTCGGGGCTGCTGTTCCCAGGGCCGGAACCACTGCCTTCAGGACTGGTAAAATGGAGGTTTTCCAGCACACAGTGACTGCCATCTGTACATCGAATCGCCCCTGTAGAATCCATCAAATCAGGATTAACCACAATCTGCGCCCGGGGGTAATTGGTGGAGTTCCCAGGGGGGAGTGGTTCTAACGTCTCGTTACCCGGCGAGCCCGAGCCAGACAGGTCAGTCTGCTCCCCAAGACGCCAACCGACTAGAGTCACCCGGCTGCCCTGGTTCATCACCAGGCTTTTATTCATAGGCACCGCACCATAGGTATCATCAACAATCACCATAACCCTTCCTCTGGGAAACTCTTCCAGGTAATGATTTAAGGGAACAGTGCCGGTGTCCGCATTCAGGTAGAGGGCATTATCGTAGTATTCAGTGCCTACATAGTCCTGAAAGGGCTGAA
Organism: Parendozoicomonas sp. 209JJ7-1; assembly: GCF_058147085.1. Lineage (NCBI taxonomy): Bacteria > Pseudomonadati > Pseudomonadota > Gammaproteobacteria > Oceanospirillales > Endozoicomonadaceae > Parendozoicomonas > Parendozoicomonas sp. 209JJ7-1. The sequence goes on from NZ_JBYVJU010000001.1 coordinate 14,484, forward strand.
TCTCTCCCGGTGTATGGCTCCAGTTCTGCACTTCCGTTTTATTCAAGGCACCGTGTTCCAGGCCCCTGACACAGACATCACCTCCGACAGGAGGTAACCGGGAAAAAGGAGAATAGACTTTGCCAGTAATCGTTTTGGTACTGGTACTTTCCCAGGAACTCGTATCTGGCTGAAAAAGCACCCAGTAAAACTGCACGGATATATTATTGTCAGAAGCTCTGGCCCGACGAAACAACAACCCTTTTATGCCATTACTGTTTCTGGTAAAGAATCTGTCCGGCAGAGTCGATGTCGTATATTTCTGCCCGTTAATCCGGTAAAAAAGCGAGGTATTTGGAGGAAGATTCAGGCTTTCCGGGGAGAGAAAGAGCATATCCCCACCTTCCGTGGTCCGAATAAGTAAAGGGTAGTCATTCCCTGTATATTCCACATAAGTCGTCGCTCGCTTGCTCCGCAGAAAATAATCATGAGGTATGGGCTGTTCTTCCCTGTGCTGCTTCTGCCCGTCTATAGCTTCCCTCAAAGTCTCTTCAAGCGGCATAAGCTTCGGTGCAGTCTGGCCTGGGCGTTTGGTGTCGAAAGATGCCTGAACCATCCATACGCTGACCATCAAACCCAAAAAGAGGACTCTGGCGGTGAAGCGACGAAACGGAACAGACATATCAATACAACTCACTACTCTGATACTCCACATCTACAGAAAATATCCACCCACTATAGTCAACTTCCCTCAGAAATCAGGCGGCCAATGGGGATGAGAATTCTTATACATCGTTCCAGTTCCATTGATTCTCCAAATTGGCTCACGTACACTTCCGAACGAACGTTCACCTTATAAGAAACGTCCGCAACAGCGAAACATTAGAAAAAAAAGATTAGAAAAAAAGTCATCCGAACTGCGTAAGCAGAATTATCAAAAAACCGGAAGATCAATCATGAAAGCCCACGTTCTTGTTCAGCCGTATATGCGCGGCATCGGCGAAGATGTAAAAAATCCCGGCTCTGACCCCCAGCGTTACCAGGATCTGCTGGAAAACCTGACGACCCAGATGAAGTTCGCCGACGACAACGGCTACTATGGCTTCTGTATGACTGAGCACCACCTGCAGGTTGAAGGTATTGAAACCACCACCAACCCGATCCTGTGGAACATGCATGTTGCCAACCACACCAAGCACTTGAAAGTTGGTCAGGTAGGTATGTGTCTGCCGGCTCATAACCCGGTGACCCTGGCCGAAGACCTGGCCATGCTGGACCATATGACCAAGGGTCGTCTGTACGTTGGTTTCGTGCGTGGTAACACGCCCCGCTGGCTGAATACCCTGGCCCAGCACCTGAACATCTCCACCTCCCAGTCTGATAAGTCTGAGGTGGACCAGCGCAACCGTCGCCTGTTTGAAGAGAACTACCGCATTATCAAGAAGCTGTGGACTGAAGACACCATCAATTTCCAGGGCGAATTCTGGAACATTCCCCCGAAAGATCCGATTGAGTGGCACTTCCCCCCCACCAAACTGTGGAGCCGTGAAGGTGACACCGACGAGAACCACATCATCCAGCGTGTGGGTATTGTGCCCAAGCCTTACCAGGACCCGCATCCGCCCATCTACGCGCCCTTCTCCTGGTCCATGGACACCTGTCGTTTCTGGGCCCGTGAAGGCGGCAAGATGGTCTCCTTCGTTGGCAAGAACGACTTTATCGATATCACCATCGATGAATATGTGAAGGAAGCTGAGACTGTCGGCCGCAAGGTTGCCCGCAGCGACGTACTCGCCCTGGGTGGTCACCTGGTGATCGGTCGTACCGAAGCCGAGTCCAAGAAGCACAAAGCCACCTTCGAGAACCTGTTCAACACTGCCTACAACGTGCCTCCCTACAAGGTTCCCATGGGTCGACTCTGGGAAGGTTCCATCCAGCAGGTAATCGACCAGGTCGGCACCCTGAAGGAAACCTACGGCGTTGACGAGTTCGTCTGCTGGCACCACGTTGGCTACTTCCCCCAGGAAGAAGAACTGGCCATGCTGGATGCCTTTGGTGAAGTTATCAAGGCGCTTAAGTAAATTGAGAAATCTGCCTCTTTCCAGAGGCAGATTGAACAGCCCCGGCCTTACAAAAGAGCCGGGGCTGTTTATTTATTCGCGTTCATCCAGATAGTCAGCACTGTCTATCGCCTGAGTGATTCTGGCCTTAACAGGATTTTCGCTGTCTTTTTTCTCAATCGTGTCCATAGCCATAATCAGGTCAACCATCGCCGGATAACTTTCTTTAATGTGGGGGTTTGCATTTGCTATCCAGGCACGCAAAATATTTCTGATCCATGGTTTTCCATTGTTTTTATTATCCCGGCCAGAGAGGTTGTTCTCCCCAAGACTATAGAAATCAAAATCAGATTCCGGACCAATCAACAGCAATACTCTGCCAAATTTTCTGACATTATCTGAATACTTATTGAATAACGAATGCATCTCTTTACACCGAGTATCAACCCAATCGACGATTTCGTCCGCATTCATCAAAACCCCTACCCCCATAGTAGCGGCAGCCCCCCCTGTACCGGGAAAAAAATCCCTCATTTCCGGCGCGGCCAAAAAGCGCTGAGGGTTTTGTACCACTTCCTTGCTGGCGAGGTGCCGGACCCAGTAACTTTGAAATATTTCTCTGGCTTTGGGCTGGTCAAACTTTCTCATGGCCACACCCAGGTATATCCAGGAAGGCTCAACCTCATAATTCAGATTACCTTCATCCTCTTTCAGGATCCGGCGTTGAATAACCTCCCAAAATGCATCCTCCTCCCCTTTGGCAGTAAGATTTGGAACGTTAAAAAAACCAAAGTCCAGGGCAATAGATTTCCAGTGTTTGATCACTTCATCATTAGGTTGCCCCAGACGTTTTACTTCCTCAAAATGCTGCTCCGTTTCAAGTGGCCCAAGGGAAATCTTAAGTCTTTGTTCTGGGTCACGGATGAGGTTTGCCCCCTTCTCATGGCGTAACACAGGCACGGTTGGAGTAGAAGAGGTCTCCATAGGTTCTTCAGGCATTATGGAACGAACCGTGCGCCTTGATATCCGAGACCTTCCTGCAAATAAATTATCAATAAGCTCTTTATGGGGATTTGGACGTGGTGCATATACAAAACCTGTTTGCACAAGCCTGATATTCTGCAAATCCATGCCATGGTTATTTGCAAGTCCGTGAAGCTTTCTGACCACGGCACTATCATCATCTTTTGCTTTGAATAAAGCGGCAGCGAGAATAGTTTCATTCAAAGACACAGTTTTCCCGCCACACATAATCGTATCATCGACAAAGCTTTCTTCTCCCCTGACTTTCTCCAGAAGCGTAACCGCAGGAAGCTTAAGATCTTTCGGCAGACCAGCCATTGAAAAACCCGAAAACAGGAAAACCAACAGAAAAAAGCAGCTGCGTTTTATAACAGCCAGACGGGAAATCGCATGCCTCAAAAAGGTATAATACATACAACGGCTCCAATGCATAAAAAAAAGCCGGAGCAGTATAGATGCTCACTCAAGGTGCAGAACGCCATACTCACCCATAAAAAAGGGGAGCCCGGCAGGTGCTCCCCTTGATACTACCCAGACTGAATTGAAGCTCAGGCTACCTCAGTAGATTTCTCGTCAGTCACATCCACTGTTTCGATAATATCCAGCCCCATAATCTTGTGCCCTTTCTCCTCGGAGTATGGCTTATCAGGCTCTGTTCCAAACAGACGGTTGGAGAAATACTGGTGGAAGTCCACCACTATCCGCTCCAGTTCCACCAGCGGTCCGCTTTTATGGTGCCGGGTAGACATACCGGAGTGGGCCCGCTCACAGATAAACTTGTCTTCAGCAAAGAAGTCATCAACAAACTTCTTCACTGCGCCGGTCGGTTCTTTCTCATCTTTACCAACCCCCCCGCCACGCACGTAACTTCTGTTGGGGCCTTCCGGCAGGATGGCGATATAACCAAACATACCACCAGAAGACATAACGCCGACAAAAGAAGGTGGCAGGGAAATCAGGGTGTAATAACCCGTCCCACCGCTGTTTTTCGGCATAAACATGCGGTAATACCAGGGCATATCTGGTGTGTGAGTTATTCCCCCGGTCACTGACCATTCCGCCCCGCCCTGCACGTAATAAGCGTCTTTGGTGGGAGTAATGGTTTCCAGAGTCGGCTTATGTACCTTGAACAGATGGTAGCTTTCCATGGCATTTTCCATGGCCAGCTTCCAGTTGGATGCCCAATGGTCAGACTCTGACTCATAACCACTGTTAATGCCTTCAGGATGATGCTCGGCAATATAGCGGTCCAGACCGGCAATGCGCTCTTCAAAGGGGCGGGCATTGGGGTCCAGGTTCACAAACAACAGGCCATGCCAGTTGGCAAGCTGATACTGGGGCAGGCAGAGTTTCTTTTTATCCAGCTTGACCGAACCGGTCATGGGTGCGCCACGCAGCTTGCCATCTTCGGTAAAGTTCCAGGAGTGGTAGGGACATACCAGGTTGGTGGTGCCTTCACTGAAACCATCATCAGCCAGGAGAGTACCCCGATGACTGCAGGTGTTAGACATCGCCCGAAGCGTACCATCCTTGCCCCGCAGAATAACGACCGGTTCATCAGCCAGCTTAAAGGCAAAACGATCACCCGGGTTAGGGATAGCATACTCATTGCAGATAAAGACCCAGTCCGAGTGGAAGATTTTTTTGGTCTCTTCCTCATAAACATCCTGGTCAATGTATGTTTCAAAAGGGAGAGCCACAGCAGAGCCGGAGCTACCCGTTGCCGCTTCTTTAATCTCTTCAAACAGACCCATGACTTGTTCTCGTTATAGTTAGAATTGTTGTTATCAGGTAGTGGGATTTCATTATAGAACACATTTGTTCCATTTATAAATATAAAAATCACCATAAAATATTCTAAAAAGCCAGAAAAATTCGGCTAGATTTGTGCCTTCAGTTCAATAAGCTGCACAAAACTGTATGAAAGCACACCCCAAATATCCAAAATACCACTGGCCGGGATATCGCTGGATTGTGCTTGTGTCTTTTATGGCACTGACCGCCATTATTCAGGTTCAGTGGCTGGCGCTGGCCCCTGTCGCGCGAGCCGCGACCGCGTTTTATGGTGAACAAATCTCTGCCAGTCACTGGTTTGACATTGATGATCTGGCGACTGTTTACATGCTGGTCTACCTGGTGGCAGCCCTTCCTGCTTCATGGATGATTGCCCGTTTTGGCCTGAGAAAAAGCCTGGGGCTGGCCGCTGTTCTGACCGGTGCTTTCGGCCTGCTGAAAGGCTGTTATGCCAGAGACTTCTATCTTGTTCTGCTGGCCCAGACTGGTCTCGCAATTGCCCAGCCACTGACCATCAATGCTGTTACCACCCTGACGGACCAGTGGTTTCCTGAACCAGAACGAGCCGTTGTAGCAGGGCTCGGGGTTTTCGCCCAGTTTATCGGCCTGCTTCTGGCCATGGCCATTACCCCTCTTGTTATCAATACAATTCCATCCCATGCCGGATTCGGCCAGGGTGTTGATTCTGTTTTGATGGCTTACGGTGTGGCCTGTGCTGTTGTTGCTGTTATAGCGTTAATTTTTATCCAGGAACATCCCTCAGCCGACAGATCACGTCTTCCGGAACACGTCCCGCTTTCCTCCCACATGCTCACTCTTCTGAAAAACCGTAATATGAGGATCTGCCTGTTTCTCTTTATTATCGGGCTAGGCATTTTTAATGCTGCAGGAGCGTTGATTGATACCATCAGCGCCCACCTTGGCATACCCGATTCCGACAGTCTGGGAACGATTATGCTACTGGCAGGTATGGCTGGCGCTGTTGTTCTTCCCTTCTTTTCCGATTACCTGCAGACCCGCAGGAAAATGCTGATTACCTGTATCTCCGCCATGCTGCCCGGACTTGCCGGCCTGGCATTTGCCAATGGCCTGTCATCACATATCGATACCATCTCCCTGATCGCCCAGCTCTCCTGTCTGCTGTTCGGATTCTTTGTGCTTGGTGCCGGTCCTATAGGCTTTCAATATATTGCAGAGGTCACCAGGCCCGTGCCCGAAGCCATCTCCCAGGGTTTTCTTATCCTTGTTGGCCAGGCGTCAGGAATGGTTTTTGTCTGGCTGATGTCTATACACAACCATGCATGGCTTGGAACCATGCTGGGTCTGTTTATCCTGTCCGGTATCATCTGTCTGCTTATGGTGACAAAGCTGACAGAGTCTCCGGACATGGCCAGGGTTTAATAACCACAGGCAGATGAACCCACATTTTTTCACAGGCTCCATGCCACGCTTCAAGCATGAAAACACTCATATATTGGCAACACTCTCTGCTCAGGCACCCTTTCCTGAAATTCTGTCTGGTTGGCGGAAGTGGATTTCTTGTTGATACCGCCTTGTTTCTGATGTTCAGCAGCCTGCTGGAATCCATGATTATTTCTCGCATTACCGCCTTCTGGGGCGCAGCCAGCTGGAACTGGTTCTGCAACCGTCACTTCACCTTTCAGCGAACCCAAAAAAAATCCCCCGCCCTGCAACAGTGGGGGCAATATATGTTGGCATCCATTATTGGTTTCTTCCCCAACGTTGGAATGTTCTGGTTTCTGACAACCTTTACCAGTCTTAGCCAGTGGCCGGTGGCCCCTCTGATTATTGGTATTCTCGCGGGACTGTTTTGTAATTATCTGCTGACCAGTCGGCTAATCTTCAAGACCTCACCGACCTGAATACGACCATGGCCGTACAACCAGAACCCACCACTGGTATTATTCAAACCACGGCCAGTATCTATAACAAGGAGGCTGTCAGCTTCCCCCGAACAAAAACCTTCCAGAAAACCATGAGGCCCACCTGTGAACCAAAAGCCAGATACAAGAACCTTTTCCGTGATCAGGCTGGCCCTGTGGCTCACTATTGCGGCACTGGGTATACGCCTGCTCAGTCTCGGCCTCTATCCGCTAATGGACACCACCGAAGCCCGCTACGGTGAGATCGCCCGGATTATGGCGGAAACAGGTAACTGGATTACCCTGCAGTTTGATTACGGAGTGCCTTTCTGGGGCAAGCCGCCCCTGTACAGCTGGATAACTGCCGCCAGCTTTAAATGGCTGGGTATCAGTGAATTTGCCGCCCGTTTACCCCACTTTCTTGCCGGACTGATGGTGCTTGGCCTGGTGTGGCAACTGGCCCGGAAGCAGGAAGGTCTGCCCAACGCAGCTTTATCTGTTCTGGCCCTTTCAACTACAGCGGTTTTCCTGATCAGCATCGGCGCAGTGATGACCGATACGGTCCTGCTACTGGGAATTACCCTGACGCTGGTGTCTTTCTGGCTAGCCTGGCACAGCAACCGAAAGAAAGGGGGTATCTGGGGGTATCTGTTCTTTATCGGGCTGGCTATCGGTCTTCTGGCAAAAGGACCGCTGGTTTGGGTACTTGCGGGTCTGCCGGTAATCTTCTGGTGCCTCCCTGAAAAGCGCATTCTGAAGCTCTGGTACAAGCTGCCATGGATATCTGGCACCCTGCTAATGCTGGCCATCGCCCTGCCCTGGTATATTCTTGCAGAGCAGGCCACCCCCGGGTTTCTGGATTATTTTATTCTTGGCGAACATATCCGTCGCTTTCTGGTTCCCGGCTGGAAAGGTGATTTATACGGCACTGCCCATATACAGCCGAAAGGCACTATCTGGCTGATGTGGCTCTATGCGGCACTGCCCTGGAATATTATCCTGCCCCTGGCCTGGTGGAAAAGCCGGTCTCTGAATAAAAGCTCTCAAAATAAACAGTCGGAAACGCCCGGATATATAAATAGCAGAAGCTGGAGACAGTTTCTTCTGTACTGGCTGCTCAGTCCGATGATTTTCTTTACCCTGTCGGGAAATATTATCTGGACTTATGTTCTACCGGCCACTCCGGCTCTGGCGTTGCTGACTGCCAGTTACCTGAAACCTTTGACTCACAACATGACCCAAGCCGACCAGGACAGATTCCCGCACCGCTGGATTACTGTTCCTGCAGCCCCTATCCCGGTTCTTCTGATTGCCCTGGTGCTGGGGATGAATCTCGGGCTGAAATATTCCGCTGCTGATGCTGTTCAGACCTGGCAAGAACAACCCGACAGCCGGCAGGCTCCCCTGCTGTTCTGGAACAAGGAGCCTTTCTCCGGACAGTTTTATTCCAGCGGTAAGGCTATTCAGGTGACCAGCACCGCAGAGCTTATAAAGTGGATAGATAACAGCCCTACAGGTGTTTATATCACTATCCGCACCAAAGACAGCGATACCCTGCCAAAGGAAGTCTGGGATAAACTGGAGCTGGTCCGTGAGTTTAACAGGCGGTCACTCTGGAGAACCCGGGGAAATGGTTAATTTAAAAAACAACACAATAAAATTCTTCTTTGCCAATATGGCCAGTCCCCTTAAAATGGCTGGCCATATTTCATTTATTTCGGCATAGCAGAATATCCATGCGTGCAAGCCAGTATTATTTACCGACCCTGAAAGAAACCCCTGCGGACGCTGTTGTTATAAGCCACCAGCTGATGCTCCGCGCCGGCATGATCCGCAAACTGGCCTCCGGCCTGTACACCTGGCTGCCAGCAGGCAAGCGAGTGCTGAACAAGGTTGAGCGTATTGTCCGTGAAGAGATGGACCGCTCCGGTGCCCTGGAATGCTGGATGCCGGTGACCCAGCCCGCCGAACTCTGGCAGGAAAGCGGTCGCTGGGAGGCCTATGGCCCTGAACTGCTGCGCATCAAGGACCGCCACAATCGTGATTTCGTACTCGGCCCAACCCACGAAGAAGTGATCACCGATATGGTCCGTGGCGAGCTGACCAGCTACAAGCAGCTGCCGGTAAACCTGTACCAGATCCAGACCAAGTTCCGTGATGAAATCCGCCCCCGCTTCGGACTGATGCGCGCCCGTGAATTCCTGATGAAAGACGCCTACTCCTTTCATGCCGATACCGAGTGCATGAAGAAAGAGTACGCCAACATGCATGCGACTTACTGCCGCATCTTCGACCGTCTGGGCCTGGATTACCGCCCGGTGGAAGCGGACACCGGCTCTATCGGTGGTACCGGCTCCCACGAATTCCATGTACTGGCCATGTCCGGCGAAGATGCCATCGCCTTCAGTGACAGCAGCGACTACGCCGCCAATATCGAAAAAGCCGAAGCCCTGGCACCGGAAGGTGACCGTCCGGCTCCCTCTGAAGAGATGGCCCGTATTGCCACTCCCAATGCCAAGACCATTGAAGAGCTGGTTGAACAGCACGGTATCGCCATTAAGAAGACCGTAAAAACCCTGATCGTAAAAGCGTCTGAAGACGCCGAAGCGGACCTGATTGCCCTGATGGTACGCGGTGATCACGAGCTGAACGAAATCAAGGCGGAAAATCTGCCGGACGTAGCTGCTCCCCTGGAAATGGCTTCCGACGCGGAAGTGCGTACAGCGATTGGTGCAGGCTTTGGTTCCCTCGGTCCTGTTGGCCTGAATATCCCCGTTATTGTTGACCGCACCGTCGCCAAGATGGCCGACTTTGGTGCCGGCGCGAACAAAGATGGCGAACACTTCTTCGGTATTAACTGGGAACGCGACGCCAGTTTTACCCGTGTGGAAGACCTGCGCAGTATCGTTGAAGGCGACCCCAGCCCCTGTGGTAACGGCAAGCTGTTTATCAAGCGTGGTATCGAAGTGGGCCATATCTTCCAGCTGGGCCAGAAGTACAGTGAAGCCATGAAAGCCACGGTACTGGACCAGAACGGTAAAGACGCCACCATGTACATGGGCTGCTACGGTATCGGCGTAAGCCGGATTGTGGCTTCCGCCATTGAGCAGAACCACGATGACCGAGGCATTATCTGGCCCGACACCCTGGCACCGTTCCAGGTATCCCTGATCGCCCTGAAGATGGAAAAGTCCGAAGCTGTCCGTGAAACCACCCTGAAACTCTACGATGAGCTGACCACCGCTGGTTACGAAGTACTGATGGATGACCGCAAGGCCAGCCCCGGTGTGAAGTTTGCCGACGCTGAACTGGTTGGTATTCCCCACCAGATCGTAATCAGTGACCGTGGCCTGGGGGACGGAACCCTGGAATACAAGCACCGTCGCAGCGGCGAGAAGCTGGCTTTCCCCGTTGATCAGGTTGTTGCTGAACTCAAGAACAGGATTCAGCTCTGAGCTTCGGCTTTCTCATGAAAATGCAGCGGCCCCGGCTTATGCCGGTGCTGCTGCTTTGCTCTGCGCTTCTCTGCGCTCTTGTCTCCTTCCATTCCCATGCCGTCGATAAGTTTATTGACGACGATATGAGGGCTTATCTCAAACAGACCATAGAAAACGCGGAAAGCTTCCCCGACCCTTATACGGCGGAAGTCTGGCTTGTGGATATGTCCCTGCGCCTGTCCCGCTACATTAAAGACGACGCAGAACGTCTTAACCTTTTGCAAACCGTGCACCGGGAAGCGAAAAGAACCAAACTGCAACCGGAACTGGTACTGGCTGTTATCCATACCGAAAGCACATTCGACCGTTACGCCATCTCCTCGGTGGGTGCCCAGGGGCTGATGCAGATTATGCCGTTCTGGAAAAAAGAGATTGGCCGGGAAGACGACAACCTTACGGAACTGGAAACCAATATACGCTACGGCACAACTATCCTCAGTTACTACCTGAAGCGGGAAAAAGGCAATCTGACCCGCGCCCTGGCCCGCTATAACGGCAGCCTCGGAAAAACCTGGTACCCGGAAAAAGTCATGGTGCGCTGGGAGAAGTACTGGACGACTCGTTAGCCAGGGCAAAAAGTGCCTGAAGGCCAGACAGATTAATCAGTTTTGCCGCCGTCCAGCTGTTTGTTCACGGCTACCATTACATGTTTATGGGCGTGCATATGCCTTCCTATCACGTAATTCCGATGCTTTGAACTTTGACCATCCATAACGATACGGGTACCAATATGGGTCGCGGAAAAATGCTTATGATAAGCACTCAGGCCCAAGGGGTTACTGACCGGATCTCCCTTGAACATGACATGGGTGATGTTCTCCTTCAACCATTCAGAATCAAGCCTCTCCCTGGCAGCCAGTTCAACCAGGGCAGCCTTGCCCAGGGCCGCCGGGCTGAAGCAGTTGGCCGGAATCCGGTGCATGGCACCGGCATACTGGGCCAGCCCCGCACCCAGGGAGTGGCCGGTCAGGGTCAGATTTCCCTTAAAACTGTCCCTGGCAATACGGGCCATTTCCTCAGCCTGATGATAGCTTTTGGGAATGCCCAAACCGGTAAAGTTTACAGCATCAGCCCCCGCCTGCCTGAGCAACAGTTTTTTCCCGGTAAGAAATGACAGGCGCTTGCCCGCCGTTGTTCCCCCAAACACCAGTTTGGTTTCACCGGAGGTTTTGTCCTGAAAGAGTGTCGCAACCAATCCGCTTTTCTTGTCTATTAATAAGCCCTTTTTCATTTTCAAGCGTCCTTTAAAGAGGTCACTCTGCTCAAGGGTGCTTTTAAACTCTTTCAGTTCCTGTCCAGTCATCTGGGTGCATTCATTCATGGTACCCCTGACTTCGGATACATCCCCGGCATTAAGGTTCAAGGCTTCCTGCACTTCTTTACGGTTCTGTTCGTAGGGGAACTGGGACAGGGCGGAATCAATAGCTATCTGGCGGCAAGTGGTTTTATCGTTCGGTAAAGTGGATTGTTTCTGCCACAATGTGGAGCGATCCAACTGTTGGAAAGCACTTTTGCCCGGAGAGTAAGAGTCTCTTTTACCCAGAGCCTTACTCACGACCCAGCTCACCGGTGAGAAGACTCTTTTCGCCAGGCGTTTGCCCTTTCCTTCCCGGGGCCGGTCAGCTCCATCCTCAGCCTTTAGAGAATACTTAGACTGTGAGTCAGTAACTTGTACGGTGCGCTGTTCAAAAACAGAAGTCCCGCTTTTCTGCTGGGTTGGAACTCCCTCTCCGGAGGATGTACCAGGTACGGAAGGTCTTTGGGAAGGGTCAATAGATGGAGGCAGTGACATATTCAGTTCCTTTGAATTCAGAGATGTTTTTAGTCTAGAACTTCCGTGCCCTTGCCCGCTTTCCAATAAAGAGTAATTATGACGCTTTCCTAAACTTCACCGGAGCCAGCTATCTTGCCTCAGCCCCCTTCCGTCATTCTTCTGGATATGGATGGCACTCTTTTTGACAGCGAATCCTTCTATAAAGGTCTCTGGCAACAAACCGCCGGTGATTTTGGCATCCACCTTGATGATGCGACCTACCAGCGTTTTATCGGAGCCAGGTTTGATCAGTGTCAGACATATATGAAGACACTGGGGGGCCCGACTCTGGATATGAAAGCCTTTCTTTCTCAAATGGAAAACCATGCCTCCGCAATGACCTCCCTGCCTTTAAAACCGGGCGTTCAGGAGCTGTTCCAGTGGCTGGAAAAAACCGGACAGACCACAGCTCTGGTCACATCTTCCGGTACAGAATTTATTCAGCGACATTTTGCAACCTATGGCGGTACCGGCCACTTCAAGATAATTGTCTCCGGCGATGATGTAGAAAACCCGAAACCCAATCCTGAACCCTACCTGCTGGCCTGTAAAAGACTCAAGGTACAACCCTCGGAATGCGTAGCTGTGGAAGATTCCAATACCGGCGCACGCTCTGCTATTGAAGCTGGCTGTCGAACGGTTGTGATTCCCGATACAGTACCTCCAGCAGAGGATGTGGTGAATAAAGCTGCGGTTATTCTGGAATCCCTGTTTGAACTGCCAGACTGGCTAACCCGGTTATAGGTTAGCAACAGCAACCCCGGTATACTCAAGGCAGTTTTTATTATTTATCTCAGTTCCGGACCGAAGAACGTGCCCAGAGCCATACCCAACGGCGAGCGCCTGCAAGATCTGCGTAAACATATGCCACCGCTGTCGCTCGACCCGCAACAACCGGATGAAGATCAGCAATATTTTCTTGATGCCTACCAGCTGAGCTTCCACCAGACAATGGAAGGCATCTCCTATAACGGCGGCTATCTGAAAGTAGGCAGCCAGAGAATAGCCTGCCATCAGTGGCAGCAAGACGCTCCACACAACAAGGGCACTGCATTTATCCTCCATGGTTACTACGACCATACCGGCCTGTACAGTCACCTTATTCGGTTCTACCTGAAACAGGGCTACAGTGTGTTTGCCTATGACCATCCGGGTCATGGTTTATCCGACGGTCCCCGGGCGGATATCGACACATTTACCAATTATACCCAGGTTCTGCGCCTATGCCTGGACTGGGCTATCAACGCCGGATTACCACAGCCATTCCATCTGAACGGACAAAGCATGGGTGGAGCCATTATTACCGAGCTACTGGTAAGTGAAGGCTGCAGCCGGAACGACTATCCCTTAGGCAAAATCATACTGTTCGCACCACTGATTCGCCCGATACTCTGGCGCTGGGGGCGGATTCAGTACCATATCGTCCGCCACTTCCTTAACAGTATTCCCCGGTCCCGATCCCAGAACTCCCATGACCAGGAGTTTCTCGATTTTCTGCACCGGGAACCTCTGCAGCCCAAAACCCTGCCGGTGAGCTGGGTAGGCGCGATGGATAAGTGGATAAAGAAGATTGAAGCCACCCCATACCCCTGTGATTTCGACGCAATTATTATTCAGGGACAGAACGATAAAACCGTAGACTGGCGACACAATATGTCGGTGTACCAGACGCTTTATAAGTCAGTGAAAATCTATTTCCTGCCAAAGGGCCAGCACCATCTGGTTAATGAGTGTGAAGATTTTCGTAAAGATTATCTGGACTGGCTGGCTGAGAAACTGGCGGAATAGAAAAAAGAGCCGGAAACCATTCATCCAAACAGCTGGCTCTGCGAGGAGCCAGGAACACCCTGTCCGTGATACCGGCGGCTATTCCGTTTGGCATTTTCTATGTCTGACAAAAACCAGAGATTGTCGTTTATGGCGGCCATGGCCATGTCGTGAGTGAGTGATAAGTGGTTACAGTGGATAACTCTACCTGTTTTCTTGACAGGCACTATGCTTACGAAGCTTTTCCTTCAGCTAGCGTTGATACCATGATTACTATTGCCATCGACTGGAGTCAGGCCGGCCCCCAGGAAATCATCGGTTCCATCGCATCTTTTTTGGTGTTTCTGTCCTTTTTTGAAAAGGATATGAAACGCCTGCGCATCGTCGCTATTGCCAGTAATATTATGTTTATATCTTATGCGATTATACGATGGCTGCCTCCTGTTATAGTGCTCCACTCTTTGCTGCTGCCCCTAAATATCTGGCGACTTTCTCAGATTTTAATCAACCAGAAGCAGGAAAACCAAAAAAAGATGGAAGATTCGGACTAACCCCTCATATAAACGTCGATTGGCGTACATCCCCACCTTGTTGATCAGTAACCCGATGACAATATCGTGCATGTCCTCAAGTTTGGAAAAGCAGATCGCTTTCCGGGCCAGACGTTTGATCCAGGTTCTGAATCTCTGAAGGACAAGCCTGCCCTTCCGCTAATCCCCGGCTATGCTCCCTGATGAATATTCACCGGAGGGCGTGCATAATGGCCTGGGTTATCTTTATTGCCGTAGTTCTGGCATTGGCTTACCAGCGGGTTGAACTACGCCTGTCCACTATCACCCTCTGCATTCTGACCCTATTGTTTTGGGTGACCGATGCCGGCAGCTGCCTGACCTGGCTGACTCTGCTGTTTACCATTCTTCTGGCCGCGCTGGGTCAGACCGGGTTTCGCGCCCGCATACTGACCCGTCCTGTCTTTGAACTGTACAAACAGAAAATGCCGGAGATGTCCGACACTGAACGTACAGCCCTGGAAGCGGGTACCGTGTGGTGGGATGGTGAGATTTTTTCCGGCCATCCGGACTGGAGCAAACTCCATGACCTTCCCAATCCTCTGTTAAGGGACGACGAACAAGAGTTTATCGATACCCATGTCGATACCCTGGCCTCCATGATTGATGAGTGGGAGATTGAACAGGCGGGCGACCTGCCCAAAGAGATCTGGGATTACATCAAGTCCAGCGGTTTCTTCGCCATGATCATCCCCAAAGAATACGGTGGACTCGAATTTTCCGCCCGGGCCCAGTCGGTGATTCTACAGAAACTCTCCGGGCTTTCCGGAGCCGTGCTCTCCACCGTTGGAGTCCCCAACTCCCTTGGTCCTGGGGAACTGCTGCTGAAATACGGCACCCGGGAGCAGAAGGAATACTACCTGCCCCGTCTGGCGGATGGCCGGGAGATCCCCTGCTTTGCCCTGACCGGGCCAAGGGCCGGATCTGACGCTACATCTCTGCCAGATACAGGGGTAATCTGCGAAGGCGAATACAACGGTGAAACTATCACCGGTATTCGTCTGAACTTTTCCAAACGCTATATCACCCTGGCCCCTGTAGCCACAGTAATCGGGCTGGCCTTCCGTATGTTTGACCCGGACCAGTTTCTGGGGAAAGAAACAAACATAGGCATTACTGTTGCCCTGTTGCCCCATAACCTGCCGGGGCTGGATATCGGCCATCGTCACAAGCCTCTGGGTTCTCCTTTTATGAACGGTCCTGTGCGTGGCAAGAACCTGTTTATTCCTCTGTCGTTTATTATCGGTGGCCCGGAGAGACGGGGCCAGGGTTGGACCATGCTGGTGGAATGCCTCTCTGCCGGACGCAGCATTACCCTGCCATCGTCCGGTGCCGGTGGTGGCCGCTACGCCATTGCTGTGACCGGAGCCTACGCCCGGATTCGCCGGCAATTTAATGTGCCTATATCCAAACTTGAAGGTGTGCAGGAAGCTCTTGCCCGCATTGCCGGCAACGCCTATATTGCCGCAGCAGGTGCCAGGATCACCGCTATAGCCATCGACCAGGGGGAGAAGCCAGCCGTTGCCTCCGCCATCCTGAAGTACAACATTACCGAAATTGCCCGACAGGTGTCTCTGGACAGCATGGACATTCACGGGGGCAAAGGCATTATCACCGGCCCCAATAATTATCTGGCCAGCAGCTACGCCTCTGTTCCTGTGGCTATTACCGTGGAAGGTGCCAATATCCTGACCCGGGCCATGATGACCTTTGGCCAGGGCGCTGTGCGCTGCCACCCGTTTTTACTTCCGGAAATCCATGCTGCGGAAGAGAACAGCCTCCAAGACTTTGACCATGCTCTGTTCGGACACCTCGGTTTTATTACCAGCAACACCATACAGGCATTGCTGCTCGGACTCTCCTGCAATACCCTGGGAAACTCTCCCGAACATGGCCCGACCAAACCCTATTACAAGGCCATCAGCCGCTATAGCGCCGCTTTTGCCCTGACAGTGGATGGCTGCATGCTCTCCCTGGGGGAAAAGCTGAAGTTCCGGGAACTGATCTCCGCCCGGCTGGCGGATATGCTCTCCAAGCTTTACCTGGCCTCCTGCGTACTCAGGCACTGGCACAACGAGGGTTGCCATACAAGTGATCTGCCCCTGGTGGAATATTCCTGTAGCCAACTGTTCTTTGAATTTGAAGATGCCCTGAACGATGTGCTTGCCAATCTTTCCGCACGTCCTCTCTCATGGCTGCTAAGGCTATTGACCCTGCCTCTCGGCCGCCGGGCCCATAAGCCCTGTGACAAGGCGATCCATAAAGTAGTGGAACTCATTACCAATCCTACTGATGCCCGGACACGCCTGACCAGCCATGTCTTCCGCAGGGATACTGGCCGTAACCCTGTACCGGTTCTGGACTCACTGCTGGAACGAGCCGATAAAGCGGAAGCCTGTTACAGGAAAATCAATCAGGCGGTACATAACGGGCAGTATAATGAACAGGTGTTATCTATTGAACGTCGTATAACTGATGGGGTAGGGAACGGAGTTCTTACAGAAGAAGAAGGTCAGTTTATGCTGGCTTTTGAAAAAGATGTGATGAAGATTATTGATGTGGATGAGTTTCCCCTGGAATTCTTTGGCCCTGTGGCTGAAACCCGTAACCTTAAAACATCTTTAAACAATGTAGAATAAGCCAGCACACTCCCTGTGCTGCTGTTTCACTCAAAGGGCATCCCTGGCCGTCTCTTTTAGGCGGTCGCAGACAGGGAAAACATGACCTGATCAGGGTTTTTCCCGTGTATTAACCGAGCAAGAGGGTTTTCCCAGAACAAAAGACAACTTTCTTGCCAGAACATGGCGATTATCCGCAAACAGCCGATAAGCCTGATCCGACAACCACCGCAGACCCGGCCAGCGCAAAGGCACAATCCACAGACCTTTGCCCACTGCTTCCCAGGCCGCCAGGGTGGCATCAACACCTGTCACCACCCGGCCACTGCCAAGACGGGCATGAATCAGCCGGTCAAAATCCTCAAGACGCTTTCCGGAAAGGTTCTTTTCTGAAAAGCTTTTTCCGGAGAAATACTGTTCGTACTCCTGCTGAAATGCCTGACTGTGAATATCCACCATACACAGCCTGCTGTGTAAGTCCTTCCTTTGCAACCAGTGAATCTCTTTTATGCAGACAGGGCACTGGCCATCATAATACAGGGTTACGGGAAAACTGATATCGCTACGCTTTAAAACCATAGACCCTCCGTTTTACCATTCTGTCCCTATATTCACCTGTCTATTCCCAAGCCTGTGAGTCTGATGGTATACCCCCCCGCAGAAATCTGTCCATCTTTGGGACAAAATAGAATCTAATGAAATATCCGGGCTATAGTCTGACTCTGATTATGCGCTGTCAGGCTGCTTTTTGACTCGGAAAATCCCCCTCTTTAATCTGGTGATGATAATCACCGGAATAATCACCAGTATCCATGGTGCCGCCTCCATGGCCGAGTATGGCCTGGCGCTGGTCTTTATTTACTGCGTGGTTGCTCTTGTATTTTTGTTGCCAAGTGGATTGATCGCAGCCGAACTCGCCACTGGCTGGCCAGACGACGGTGGTGTGTATATCTGGGTGCGCGAAGCATTTGGTGAGCAATGGGGGTTTATCGCCGTCTGGCTGCAGTGGACAGAAAGTGTCATCTGGTTTCCTTCCATCCTGCAGATCATGGTGGTTACTGCGATTTACAGCTTTGCACCAGATTTACAGAACAACACTCTGTTTATATTTGTGTCTGTAAACCTGATGTTCTATACCCTCACGGGGCTGAATATCAGAGGGCTACATATTTCCAGCAGGATAGCGATTCTGAGTGCTATCTTTGGTCGCATTCTTCCCATTTTCTTTATCTCATTCCTGATTATACGACATTTAGTGCATGGCTTCCCTTCACAAACTCCTTTGGATTTTCCGCACTTTTTTCCTGATATGACCAGCGAAGGAATGCTGACCTTTATCGTCGGTTCATTTTTTACCTTTACAGGTATTGAAGTAGCGGCCTCCAATGCCGACAGCATTCACAACCCTACGAAAAACTACCCCAAGGCCATTTTTATTTCATCTGTGCTGGCTTTTATCATGGTCACGCTGATTTCCCTGGCGATCGCCATTGCCATTCCCCATGAAGATATAGGTCTAGTGACGGGCGTTATGCAAACTCTTTCACGGATTCTTGATGATAGTGGTCATGGGGACCTGATCCCGGTATTTGCGATATTGATTATCCTGGGGATGTTGGGGGAAATTAATAACTGGATACCTGGCCCGACAAGAGGACTGCTGGTGGCGGCCAGGCACGGGATTCTGCCACCTTTTTTCAGGCAAAAAAACCACCGGGGTATGCAGGGGAATATCCTGATCGTGCAGTGTGGTATTGTGACCCTGATCTCATCTCTGGTGTTTATATTTGAAGTAGAGATAGCCTGGTGGATCATGAATATTGTGCCAACGATGCTTTACTTGGTGATGTACGCGATGATGTTTATGGCCGCTGTCAGGTTACGCTACACCAGACCTGATGTGGAGAGAATCTACAAGGTTCCGTTCGGCTATTCAGGTATCTGGTTATTGGCAGGGCTGGGTACAACAGCCTGTATAACAGGGTTGGTGTTTTCTTTTTTCCCGCCGGGAACACTGAACCGCGAGCAAGCTTCTGCATATATTCTCTGTATCACCCTGACGTTTATTGTCTTTACTGTCTTACCCCTGCTGATATACAGAATGTGCAAACCTGAGTCGGAAGCATAGACTGGCTAAAACAAACCAATCTGGTCATCCACCAGCTGATCAAAATCCAGGCCGATAAACGGCAGTATGCCATCCGCCACCGGCTTCAACTGTTTCTCGATATAATGCTGGTAATCGATCAGACTGGTACAGTGCTCTACCACCTCCGGCCCGTTCAGAGTAATAACATAACTGATCCAGGCTTTATGCTGATAGCGCAAAGGTTTGCCCTGCTGCCGGTTCTGTTCATCCGCCTGACGGGCCGCCCGTACCTGTGGCGGAATATTTTTTATATATTCGTGAAGATGACGACGCAGACGCTTGCGGTACACCAGATAATTATCCAGCAGACCAGTTCGGGTGTCGTTTACATATTTCAGCACCAGTTCAACCGGTGACTTACCGGTAAATACCAGCTGATAGAGTTCTGCCTGGAAATGCTTGGCCACTGCCGTCCAGTCGGAACGGACAGTTTCCAATCCTTTAAAAACCAGCTCTGGCTCTCCCGCATCATTAACTTTTATACCGGCATAGCGTTTTTTGCTGCCGGTTTCAGAACCGCGAATAGTCGGCATCAGGAAACGGGTGTAGAGGGTTTCATATTCCAGCTCCAGGAAACACTCCAACCCCAGCTCATCTTTGATAACACACTGCCAGTGCTGGTTAATATCTTGTTCCAGATTATGGCCAATCCGGTCCGCTTCTTCCGCAGATACATTATCCCCCAACAGCACAAAGGTGGAATCCGTATCCCCATAGATTACCCGATAGCCCTGTTCCTCTATCCAACAGGCGGTCTGCTGCATAATTTTATGGCCACGCATGGTAATGGAACTGGCCAGACGGGTGTCGTAGAAACGGCATCCTCCGGAACCCAGCACCCCATAGAAGGAGTTCATAATAATTTTCAGGGCTTGGGAACGGGCTGCGTCCTTCTCCCTCTTAGCCTCATCCCGCTGCTGCCACAGGGAAGTGATAATATCCGGCAGAAAGTGTTTATCCCGGGAGAACATGCCACCCCGAAAACCGGCAATGGCTGTATCTGGATGCCGCAGACCTTCCACAAGCCCCATGGGATCTATACGGAAAGTACGAATAATAGAGGGATACAAACTTTTAAAATCCAGCACCAGCACATTACTGTAGAGACCGGGTACAGAGTCCATCACATAACCGCCTGGGCTGGCCAGACCGCCCCCTTCCGGAAGATTAGGGGCAATATATCCGGCCCGGTGCAGGCGAGGCAGATAAAGATTGGTAAAAGCTGCCACAGAACCACCGAGGCGATCCAGCTCCAGTCCCGTTAACTGACTGCGCAGACGCAGATAATCCAGCAAACGGGTTTTCTCAAAGATATCCCAGACCAGACGACAGTCTTCCAGGTTATAACAGGCCAGTTTAAGCTTGTTATGGTGAAAATCATGGGTAATGGCTTCCAGGCGATTTTCTACATCTTCTGTCGCCTTACCACGCCCCAACAGCTCCTGACTGACAAACTCCAGGCTGAAACTATCAAAATGCCAGGTGGCCGCTTTCAGGCTGTCAATGCCATCTATTACCACCCTCCCGGGCAGGGTGACAAAACCCTGGTTGCGCTCCCCCTGCCTGTCCCGCCAGTTGGCAAACTGTCCTCCACGGCCCAGCTTTAAACGCTGTTTGTGAAGTTCTGCCCGTTGCAGTAACAGGCGGAAATCAAAGTTAATAACATTCCAGCCAATAATAATATCCGGGTCCCACTGGCTGATACGGGATTCCAACTCCCTTAACAGCTCCCGTTCATCATTAAGCCAGACAATGGAATCATCACTCCCGCTCTCAGGCTTGAGTCCTATCATCAGCACCAGTCCGGAGATACCTCCCAGGTCGTTATGTCCATACAGGCCGATAGAATAAAGTTCACCGGACGCGGAACATTCAATATCCAGGGAAACCACCCGGAAACTGGGCACATACTCCACCGGCCGTACCTTAACCTGACGGAACTCCCGATAACCTTCTTTCGCTTCACATCTGCCAGTAAATTCCAGAGCGCCGTTAACAAAACGCTCCATCAGGTAACGGTCCTGGAGGCGAAAGTCAGCTTCGTACAGGGTTATTCCCGCCAGACAGTCACGGGCATGGCGAAAGGCTTCAATCGTAAGGAAATAAACGGCACAGACAGGTTGCTGGTCAAAGGTTCTCAGGGACAACTCACGGTGACGAAAAGTAATACCCTGCCCCTGCAATCTTATATGAACCTTTGGCCAGTCCTTCTGGGAGAGGAAGAAAACCGGCTGCTCACCTTCCACTACCAGCCTTGCCGGCCCGTGATCTGTCGACACCCACAGCACAATCTCCGTATGGCGGCTGCGATCATGGCTGTTACGGGTCAATAGAAAGCCGGTATATATCTCTGTCACGGGCTGGAATCATTATCTGTCAGTCATGATTTATCCTACCACGGCCACGGATTATTTTACTTGCTCAGGGGGCAGACAGATCAGAAGGTGCAGACAGGTCGGACCGGTAAATCACCTCCAATAACCGTCACCTGATTCCCGTGCTGTAATCTCCCCCATCGTAGTTCCTGCTCCCGAATGGTGTTTTGAACCGTACCACCGTGCTCCCAATACTCATGCTGCTCATAGGGCAGGTTCATACGCGGGTCCATAATAATACGATGGCTGCTGTCAGCTTCGAGAATATGCTCTGCCGCAGATACTGCTGTGTCCTCTTCAAGGCAGCCTGTCATCAGTACCGTATCTATGTTGTCTTGCTCCATGGCAGGCAGCAGATCGTCCTCTACCCAGGGACCCATCTCGTCTGAAGGCTTCGGGTTGACAACAACCCAGCCAGGCTCACCCTCAAGAAGATCAGGTTCCCAGGTACCTTCATCAGAGGCATAAAAACGGGCAATCTGGTTCCTGCGAATGAGACCTGCAATATCCCCCACTGTCGTGTCTCCCGCTCTCTCTACCTCCAGACGCCTGAAGACAACCCGAGGGTTTTCCGCATATCTTTCAAACAGCTTGACGTAATCATTAAGCATTTGCTGAACATTATTATCATTAAGGTCAAAAGACTCTCTTGTCATATTGCAGATCAATATCATGACTTTCTTGCCACCTCCTGCCAGCGCTGCGTCAATAGCTTCTGAAGATGACCTAACTAGATCAGGATTCCTCCCACTAGCCATAGAAGAAAGAAAAAAAAGAAGAAGAGCAATTTTTATTGAATATACGACGTATCTAGCATAATTAATCATGGTGCAGCCTAACGCGACTCCCATAATAGAAAACCGAGTATAGCCGACCCTTTGTCTGACCTACTCCTCACCCCGTCACCTGACGTACAATGGTTTTTTTCTTCGCTGGAACCTCTTCAATGACCCAGGGCGCAAACGCCAACCCGGCCCTTAGCCAGAATCTTCACAACACCCTGCAACAATATTTTGGTTACTCATCATTTCGGGAAGGACAGGAAGAGGTTATACAGTCTCTGGTCTCAGGGCACTCTGCCGCCGCTATTTTCCCCACAGGCTCCGGGAAATCCCTGTGTTACCAGCTGGCAGCCCTGCATCTGCCCCATCTGACCCTTGTTGTCTCTCCGCTGCTGGCTTTAATGCAGGACCAGCTCACATATCTCAATGCCCATAATATTCCTTCTGCCAGTATCGATTCCGGTCGCAGCAGCGAAGATATTCGTGCAACTATGCAGGCAGCCCGCAATGGCTCCCTGAAAATACTGATGGTGTCTGTTGAGCGGCTAAAGAACGAAAGGTTCCGGCAGTTTCTCTCGGGGGTTCAGGTCTCCATGCTGGTGGTGGACGAAGCCCACTGTATTTCCGAATGGGGCCATAACTTCCGGCCGGATTACCTGAAGCTGCCGGCCTATCAGAAAGAGTTCAATATTCCCCAGGCTCTGCTGCTCACAGCCACAGCCACCCCAAAAGTGATTGCCGATATGCAAAGTAAGTTTTCTATTGCTGACCAGCATATTGTCCGTACCGGGTTTTACCGCCCGAATCTCGATCTCTCAGTGGCATCAGTGGCTCAGGAACAGAGGAACCAGGAGCTGATCAACTGGCTCCAGCCCCATAAATACCAGCCCACCATCGTTTATGTCACTTTACAGAAAACCGCAGAAAACCTTGCTTCGATGCTGCGGGATAACGGTATCAACGCTATCGCCTACCATGCGGGCATGAACAGCGAACAACGGGAACAGGTCCAACAGGCATTTATGGAAGACCAACACCGCTGCATTGTCGCCACCATCGCTTTTGGTATGGGCATCGACAAAAGCAATATTCGCGCTGTTGCCCATTATGATCTGCCCAAATCCGTTGAGAACTATTGCCAGGAAATCGGTCGGGCCGGAAGGGATGGCGAACAGGCCCACTGCCAGGTACTGGGCAGCCGGGACAATATCCATGTACTGGAAAACTTTGTCTATGGCGATACCCCCGGTTTTAAAAATATACGCAGAGTATTGATGGCCATTCGGGAAGCGGGCAGCCAGTGGGAATTTCTGCTGAACAGATTGTCCAGTGACACCAATATCCGCCAGCTGCCCCTGAAAACTCTGCTGGTTTACCTGGAAATCCAGGGGATTATCAAACCACTGTACAGCTATTTTGCTGAGTACAGACTGCAGTACCGCCTGCCTCCGGAAGAGATTATTCAGCACTTTAAAGACGAACGTCGTGAGTTCGTGGAAGCTCTGCTGCGCAATGTGCGCATCGCCCGTACCTGGGGTTCACTGGATATCGATAATGTCTGCCGGGGCTATCCTAAAGCTGACCGCCCCCGCATTCTGAAAGCCCTGGATTATTTCCAGGAACAGGGCTGGATTGTGCTGGAAAGCCAGCAGATGACCGAGGTTTATCAGGTTATTAGCAACCATTTTGTGCTGGATGAACTGGCTCGCTCACTCCACGAACTCTTTGTGCAGACGGAACAGAACGAAATCAACCGTATACATGCCATGATCGCCCTGTTTGAAAGCGAAGAGTGCCTGAGCCACCAGTTGGCCAACTGGTTTGGTGATGATCAGGCTCCTGAGCACTGCGGTCATTGTTCAGCATGCCACCATGTATCGGTGGCCTTTCCCGCCCATATCGTTACACCAGCTCCTGAATCCGTGGACTATCACACCCTGACCTCGGCCCTGTTCGCCAGACTGGAACAGGAACAGCGCACCGACGCAGAACTCATTACCCGCTTTCTCTGTGGTATTACCATGCCTCTGTTTACCAAGCTTCGGGCACGCTCACTACCCGGCTTTGGCGCTTTGGAACAATGGCAGTTTCAGAAAGTAAAACGATGGGTGCAACAGTACATTTCGGTCGGTGTTCCAGCGAGAAATTAGGAGCCTGTTGAATGCTCCCGCCGTCTTGCTGTGAATTTATAAAAAAATGTCTATAGGATTCAATCCTCATATCACCTGACATAATGAATCTATAAAATGGTCGATTACCTCCCCATTCCGGGAGGTGATTTTGCTGTGGGGTTGTACAAGTGCCGAACAAGACCATTGACCTGAATAAGGACCCAGTCAGAACAAGCTTTCTGCATTTTCTCATGCCTGCCATTACCGGCATGATTATCAAATCACTGTATGTTGTCTTTGATGTGGTGTTTATCGGTCATAGTCTGGGGCAGAACGGCCTGGCTGCGATCAACATTGTTATCCCCTATTTCGCCTTTATGTTTGCCGTATCCATGATGATTGGTGTGGGCGGCGCAGCCCTGATGGGCATCCGTTTTGGTGAGCAACGCATCAAAGAAGGCCTGGCCATCTTCCGTCAGGCCCTGACCCTGATCGCCCTGGTGATGGTGTTTATGTCCTCCGCCACCCTCTACTGGCTGGATGATATTGTCCGCCTGTTCGGCGCCACCGGTGACCTTGTCCCTCTCGCCAAGGATTATATGGGTACCCTGACCCTGTTCTCCGCGCCCTATGCTACCGGCTGGGTAATGTCGAATTTTATCCGTAACGACAACAACCCCAAACTGGTGATGAACGCCATGATTATCAGTGCGGTCACCAATGTCGTGCTCGACTGGCTGTTCCTGTTCCCCCTGGACTGGGGCATGCCCGGTGCGGCCCTGGCCACGGGTATTGCCCAAATGACCATGGTCATCACCCTGCTGTTTCATTTCCGCCGCCCCAATTGTCGACTGCGGTTCCACCTGGTGCGTCTGGAATTCCCACTGGTTCGCCAGATTGTCAGCAACGGCCTGCCGGCATTCTTTATGGAAACGTCTATCGGCGTGCTGATACTGGTGTCTAACCATGTACTGTTGTCCCTGGGCGGCAGCCTGTACCTGTCGGTATATACCATAATCCTGAACTGCATGTGGCTGGTGGTGTTGCTGGTGTATGGCGTGTGCCAGGCGGTTCAGCCTCTGGTGAGCTTTAACCACGGTGCCCGCCGCAGTGCCGAGATTCTGGAAACTCTGAGACTGGGACTGAAGCTGATTACCGGTATCACCCTGATCTGCTCAGTAGCAGCCCTGATCTTTCCCCAGGAAATCTTTGCCCTGTTTATCTCCGAAACCAACGATGAAATGATGGCCCTGGCCAAAGTCGCCATGACCGCCTATGCCCTGGCGCTGGTGCCCATGGGCATTAATATTCTGGTGGTGAGTATCTACCAGTCCATTGCCCGCCCGACAATATCCAGCATACTCTCCCTGACCCGGGCCCTGGTTCTTCCCACTGCGGGACTGGTAGCGATACCGGCACTTGTCAGCCGGGAGATGGTGTGGACCAATGTCCTGGCAGCGGAACTGATTGTCGCCTGTGCCAGCGTCATCCTGCTGCTGGCTTACCGGAAAAAACTGCTGCGCAAAGAGCCGGTTTTACAGCCTGCGCAGGTAGAAGCCTCCCAACCCAAAGAACGGCATGCCGCCTGAGAAAACAACCGGGCCTGCATTTCCCTGAAAACCGCAGGCCCGGCATATACTGTCAGTATTCCTTCATAAAACTGGCAGCACATGGAAGCGCGCAAACCAGTCCGGTTCAGTCATATGTACCCTGAGAGCTGGGAAAAACTTCAGCATCAGGGCGCAAGCCTGCACAGCTTTAACCACCATCAAAAACAGGTACGGGTCACCCGTGGCTGGAAGCGCAACCGGGTTGTAGCCGCCATTATTGGTTACTTCTCCCGTCTGAGTTCCCCCAAACAGCACCCGACTGTAAGCCAGGAGCTGTTCCACGCCTATATGCACGAACTGGATCAGCAACATTCCTCCCCGAACGCTCCCCCAAACGAGCCTCATAACGCCAGCCTGCGCAGTCGTCAAATTTCCCCTGTTCCCCCCCGCAAGTCTTCCGGTGAAACCACAGCCCTTTTTGAGAACCGGCAGAACCTGCACCTGGCCGCGGCCATGCAGCTGGCGGAACTGGCCCGTATCAGCCAGTGTGATAACCAGATACATCTGCAGTTCCAGGATATACCGGTGAGTGCCGCCAGAATCCGTAAGCTGGACCACTGGGTTAACTGCACCCCGTCACGGCTGGTGTATGAATACCTGGCCGCCGGCAAACAGCAGCAGCTGCCGCCGCAGTTTATCTCTCTCGTTCTAGTTCCAGACCTGACTGAACAGCTCTGCGCCGAAACCGGGCTGTTAAACAGAGATGCTGCGCACATTATCGATAACCTGTTGCTGAAACACGGTATCCAGAGTTCGGCCGACCTGAGCCTGGAAAATATGATGGAGGTAAAAAATGCCATTCGCCGGTTAAGAACGGAACATCACCGGGTGGTGTCCGCAATTGCCGCCCGGGAAAACCATCTTCACAACACACCGTTATCCAATAGGCCTGTTCCATCGGGAAAACCCCTTCAGGAGCGCACAGCCACCAGCTGCCCGTCTGGTGAGAATCCCGAATCATTGTTGACGGAGCGGGGAGCTAATCTTGTTTCCGTCAGACAGCACTTTATCAGCCATCTGGAAAAATCCGGGGTGCCACGCCCCAGGGCCATTCGAAAAGTCGAGAGTATTCTGGCCCGGCACAATATTCATGGTGACAATGATATTTCCCTGACCCGGTTTATTGCCCTGGCCGATGAAGTGGCGCAGATCACCACACAAGCCAATGCCCAGCTGACGAGGGTAAGATCCAGCGAACTCTCCGTTCTGGATTATATCGCCCAGCTCTCCCCATCACGCCAGCGCACCAGAACTCAGCGTGCAATTCACCAGCGTAGAATCCCACAGCGGAGCCTGGGACGCTCCCGCAAACAAAGCATGCCAAAACACTCACCAGTACGAGTGCAGAAAGACAGTGATGGCCACTGGCAGATCCAGGGCAGGCCGACCCTTGAGCAACCGGACACCGAGCCGGACATTATCTGCGACAGTGATGATGAGTGGCTTATCAAACATCAGGTGGATAATGGTCACCTGTTGCGTATGGCCCGGGATTTCGGCATGCGCATTCTGCGCTGGTGTAGTCGCAACAAGAGGGTGATTGGTGTCCAGGCCGGTTTACTGCTGATGATGGGAACCGTGTATGGTGTTCAGACGGGGGGTATCTCTGTAGCCATTATGCTTATCACCTATATGATCAGCGGCGTGGCGTGGATTGCTATAGATACGGTGGCTGACCGCCTGCACCGTATTTATATACGACGTAAGCTCAAAAAAGCCGACACAGCCAGAGCCAGCCGCAGCGGGGCCGATGCCCCGGGAGAGGAAATTGATGATTACCTCAACAGTTACAGCTGGCTGACCCGTCACGGCGGTTTGGCGGATATCCTGAATAGCTTCCGCAATCTTCAAAGCAATGTTGAAGCCATGAAAGACAAGCCCGAGAATCTTCATTTGAATGCTAAGGAGAGAGTCAAACGCCGCCGGACCCAGGCCCTGTGCCAGCTGCGCTCTATCCAGATGGCCGGTGCCTTTGAAAGCCTTGATCAGCTGGTGGTGGAAGGTGTGCAGGAAGTCAGCCGGCTGGATCATCACTTTATCGAGAAGTTTCCGGAACTCTGGCAACCTTTTGAAACCCTCGACCCGCGTACCCGCATGAAAATCTTTAACGACGCCGCCAACAGCCCGGAGCTGAAAAGTCATCGGTTCCAACCCAGGCAGAATTTTACTGGCTGGGTACGGGATACCCTGAATTATCACCACTCCGACGTTGATATTGTCGCCCTGACCCTAGAGCAGGCTCTGAACCTGGAGAAACCCCTCAGCGACCAGGAACTGGAGATTGATACCCTGACCGCCCGCCTGGGCAAACCCGTCGACACAGGAACCAGAGCCGCCAAAGCCACAGCAAAAGCAAGCATCAGCTTTATTGATACCACTCTACGCAGCACTCTCTGGCGTTATATAGAGTCAGCGTTAACTAAAGTCTTTACCGGAGTCAGCCCCACAGCCGCGGGACTGGCCCCTATTCCCACTGCGGCGGGTGCCATATTCTGGATATACAGCTTTGTTGCTACCAAGGTGACCGAGAACCTGAACAGGCTCCACAACAAGGCCGCAGTAAAAAAATATACCGCAACTCACCATGATGACCGGTTTGATACCGGTTTCTTTCGCGCCAGCCAGAGCGAATCAGAAAAAGAACTGGCAGTAGCCGCAAGACAGGATTACCTCAAACGGCAGAAAGCCCTGCGCCGGGAGGCCAAGGAAAACACCAGCGAACTGGTAAAAACCATCAGAAAGCTGCGCAGGGAAAAGCAGAAAATAGACGACGAATTACAATTCCAGCTCAAAAATAATGGACCTGTTAACCATCAACAATATATCAACAGAGCCATACTGATTCTGCGCCATAAAATGCTGGAAAAGCAGGTCTATGAAAAAATGAATGGTGCATTTGGCCATATGCACCATGAAACCGTTAAGGCGACATCCTGGCTGCAGGACAGCGCCGGTATTTATCGACACCAATCCTCTGATTAGTCCTCATCAAATCCTTCGGGAGGCAATGGAATACCCCGCTCTTTCATCCACTCACCAAGAGCCTCATGAATATTGACAAGAATTGCCGGATTCAGCGGACTACCTTTAGCGGTAGATCTGCAGACTCTACTCCCGATAACCTGTGCAGCTGCAGATGTATAGCGATAGATCGCCTTCACCTCGTCTTCGCTATAACAGCTCTCTACAAACGCCCTGGGGTTATACATATGGTTGCTTAGAATAATTCGCTCACCGGCTCTCGTATAATCCCCCTTGGAGAATTTCGGTAGAGGCTCTTTCCCTTCCTCCGCTTTTTCAGCAGGTGGAGTCGGGTTCATAAGAACCGTGGTTTTTTCCTTCTGTGCTCTCCTTTCTCTCTGACTGGCTGGCTGCTTTCCTTTGCCCTTTCTCCTGCTGACTGCCTGCTCTTCACTTTCTATGGAACTGGAATAACTCTCTTCTGATTCTATTCGTAGTCGTTTTGCCAGTGGCTTTACGGTTTCACTGTCACAGCTATGTTTCTCCATCTCACTAAAATCCACAGATTTCTCACACCCCAGACAGGTAAACCATACATTCTTACGTTGCTCCTGGATTTCCAACCGTGAAGCGTCAAACTGCGACTGAGAAAACATTTTTACTTTTCCCATTTTATCTCGACGACAAAGCTGACAGCTTTCTCTCTCCATGTAATAGTGCAGGCAATCCCGACATAGCAGATGCCTGCTTTTACAGATCTGACTCTCCCCCAGTCTGGATTTATCACAGAATGAGCACTCCTTCAGAAGATATTCCTCCGGGAGATAAGCATGGGATATAGAGAAGGAGAACCCGGAACTGCTGTTAACAACAACTGGCTGCTCCGTCTGTAACGTTTCATAGCCTCCAGAGGCTTGACTCTGGGAAAACGGTAACGGTGTGTAGCGATCCATGGGTGTGACTCCTGGAGAAAATCTCTTTCAAGGACTGATTTTGAGTCACAGGATATTTAAAGATTCCTCTCTCTAACCATCCGGTTAGGTGTTGTCAACACTCCTGGAACCGGCTGCCTGTTCAAGGATATCTGAATGGATATGCTGATCTGTCTGCTGTTTCCCCCGGAGGCTGACTTCTGATTCATCAAGGCCTGGAGATAAAGACTTTCCGGATGACAGTGGCTGTTGGGAAAAAGCTTTTCCTTTTTTCTGGAGGATACGCCGCAGCATACCGGTGATATGAATTTTGTGTATAGCATTACTGCCAGACACCGTCTGCTCTTCAACAAAGTCGACTAACCCTGAGACTATCTGCGTCAAAGCCGGGGACACTCGGGAAACCCTTATAAGAAGAGGGTTACACAGGCTTCCAAGCAACCCTGTTTGCCTGGGCGTATTTCTGACTATCTGGTCAAGGGAGATCAGTCCATGCACTACGCAAACCAGTACTCTCAGTTCCTCTAATGCCTTCCCATCCAGGGCATCTTCATCCAGCGTCCCGGTTAAAGCATTCAGCCAGGAGACATAACGTTCGGAGTGGGACAATGGATCTTTAAGAAATGCCTCAGAAAACAACAATTCTCGTATATCCTGAACCTCCCGGATGGCCAGGCTCCAATCCGGCTCAATATCAACTGACGCCACATCAACAGGTTCTATATTTACAGGCTCTATATTTACAGGCTCTATATTTACAGGCTCTATAAAAGCCTGCTCTATTTCTTCAGGCTGTATCCATTCCTCGGCGGTTTCTTCAAGGTACTTCTGCCGCTGTTCATAGAGCTCCATCAGCAGACGGGTATCCCTGTCATCTACGGCATAGGTCATCACATTATCTAAAACCTGTTGGAATTCTGCCTGCGGATCATGCAGGTGATGTTTTAGATAACGAATACCATGAAGGATGGAAACATTGCTCTGCACAAGTTCCGCAAGTGTTTCCGCTTCCGCCGTCAGGAAATTTTCATCCTCCAGCCCCTCAGCCAGGCAGTGCCTGTCCGCTTCCGTCGCCTTGAATGGCTGGATGCTCAGATATTTAATCAGCGTACCCAGAGCTTCGCGGTTCCTGCCCCTATCCTCAGAGCAAACCTCTTGTACCAGCGTTTGCAGCTCCGACACACTGGCAGTGATGCCCGGCACCGGCTCTACAGACTGCTCTGCCTGAAACACCCCAGCTATCTTCTTTCTCGCTTCGCTTTCAGGCTGGCACCTCTTCCAGATTTCCAGCAACCACTCTACCTGCTGTTCCCTGTCCGGCAGATTCTGCCATTCATTCGCCTTTATCGCAGTCAGTAAGTGACAACAGACGTTTGCTGTAAGGGCGGGAACAAGCAGATACAGTTTCCTGTCTTCACTCCCCCGCCCACCTGTAACAGTTTCCAGGGTGCAGAAAGTATTCAGTTGATCCCATACCTCAGAATAAGTCGGTTTTTTGCGCAGGCTTTCTATAAAATCCAGAATACAACGGCAATCTCCGGCCTGGGCCTGGTGAACTTCGCTGACAGGTACTCTCTTCACACCTGTCGACCTGGGGGAAGGTTTATAGTCGGTAACAGCCTTTGCGGATAACACCTGCTGTTCACTGATAGCTTTCGGTGAAGATAATTCCACCAGTGTCTTTTGCAGCTCTGTAAGCTTCCGTATAAACGTCAGGTCATTTTTATCCTGTTCTATTTTCCTGAAACATTGAGAAAGAAAATGGCCAAGACGCTCTTTATAGTTATAGGATGAATGATATTCCCTGATAGCCTCATATTCTTCCAGCCGGACATTCAACTGTTCCAACTGCTGTAGTTCATAAGGAGGCTCACCGGTCACATTCTCTTTTACTCTGACCCTTACCACCTTGATTTTCCCATTGAGGACGTTACAGATTTTCGTGTCCAGATCGACAATCATTGACTCCTGACAGGCACCGGGCAGCTGAAGTATCTCCCGGGCCAGTTCCGTCAGATCATCCAGATTTTGATTAAGTTTATGAATCCTGTCTGTCAGCTTATCCAGAACCTTTGTCTGGAACACCTGTCGTTCTTCCGGGGTATGGCACAGATAATCAAGGACAACCATCTCCCGGGAAGACAGGCATGCTTCTCCTGCCTTTTGCCTGAGCTTTATCAGCTCCACCCGGAGTGCATCGCGCACAGGCTCAGTCAGCCTGGCATGTTTATCCACCATCTGCCGGAGTTGAACCGGCACGACAGCCTGTTCAAGGGCTGTTTTCCCGGAAAGGTAGAAATCCTGCGCTTTCCAGACATTCAGCCGCTGGATCAGCGTATCTACCTGTTCTTTCAACTCAGTTCCCAGTTTCCGCCGTCCTTCCAGTTGTTCAACAATCCGGGAAATATCAGCTGTTAACTGCTCACGGGCCAGTTCCGGGATTTTCTGTTTTTCCCTTTCCTGAATACAGAAGTGCTGGCAGGCCAGCCACCTGCTTTTCAGGGTGGCTTCCTGGCCAACCTGGAAAGTTGTCTGGGGGAACATTGTTCTCAGAAGCCCCAGGGTTTCTTCCATCGCTTCCGGGGCAACTGCTTGACACCTCCCAACAAGGTTCAACAGTGCTTCCAGCTGAAAAGGGGTAAAAAAAGAATAACGCTCTAATAACGGCCGTAGAACCCTGTTCAGGTCGTACTGCCTGGTCTGCTCCAGCCATTTCAGAACAACCTTGAGAACCTGTTCCCTCTGCTCCGGATATTCCTGGGCCAGAAGATCCTCAAGTAAGTCGTTAAGAGCCAGCCCCTTTAACGGGAGCGGCATGGCTCCCAGCAATGCTGGCAGTTGCCGGCTTTTCAGCTGACACCAGCCTTCAGATTTTATGGTGTTATAAATACGCAGCAATTCTTCAGCACTGAAACCCTGCAGCCAGAAGTCCGGTTGCGCCAATCCCAGAATAAACTGCAACAGACTTTTATTTTCCGGATTCTCACGGAGCAACCGCAGAAGAACAGACTGGGGAGCATTTTCCAGGTAAGGGGATGGGTTCGACGCAAGGTAATTCAGGGCGGCGTCTGCCAAACCTTTCGGCAACAAGCCTTCCTGGCCTGCCAGCATCCGTAAGAAACGGGCGCTATTCAGCTTTATTAGAGCCTCAGTATCAGCTGTGGAATTATCCGCCCGCCACTGGCGCACCCTTGAAGAAAACGACAAAGGACAAATTTCCCCAAGGGTCTCCCTGACTTCCAGCCCACACAGCAATTCAAAAAGATTACCCGGTTTTTCAGCGCAAGCATTCTTTGCACGGCCTACCGCCCCAGCGGGAAAGCTCTGGAACTCCGGCTTATGTATTTTTGAGAGCAACGTCATGAATCTTTCCTCTCCTTTAGGAAGAGATGACAACATTTGCGTCATTTCTTCCCTCAACAGGGTATCAACCCGAAGTTGATCCTCTTCCCCTGCGGATTTTGGCAGCGCGGTCAGCCAGTTCAATTGAATTTTCTGGTTCACCGGGAGCTTTCCAGCCTGTATGCGGTAATAACGAGCCATATGTGAACGCAGTCCGTTAAGCTCAATACTCCCCAGTTTTTTACCTTCCCGACTCTGCTCAAGGGCCTGGATAACCTGATCATGGCACTCCGCAACAGGAGCCGGACAAGAACCAGCTTCTTCCATCATAAATGTCTTCAATACCCGGGCCAGAATCACTGCCGGGCATGCAGTAATAACGTCAGGGCAGTATTTTCGCACTGTGCAACAGAACTGGCAGGCTTCTACCCATTCGGCTCTGGTGCCAGCACTTTTCAGGCTTTCGTGACATAGGGATACAATCTCCCCCTGCTTATCCTTCAGGGTTGGTATTTCAGATAATCCTGACAATTGGCTTAAGACATGGTGAATGGCACCGTAAGGACGGGGAGACTCCTCCAGCAACCTCTCCAACTGTTCGACCATGAGTTCGGCCAGCGGTCTGGTGGTTATTTTTTCCAACAGGGCGAGCCAGTCGGAGAACAGTTTTTCCCCGCCCCCTTTTCGTAACCGCTCATCCAGACACAGACCGGCAAGTTTTGCAGCCTGCTCCTTATTCACCAGTGCCGGGTCTTTCTTACACAGGGTGAACAGATCATTCATTTCCTCCCGTGATGCGCCATTGGGAGAAAATGCCTTATTTTTCAGAGTTTCAAACCGACTCTTTTTCGAGACCTTCCCAGTCTCGGGTTTTCCTTTAAAAACCGGAACAATATCGTTGACGGCATTACAAATATCACTCAACTTTTCCAGGCTACAGCGCACCGGATCACGGGACAGTAAATTTGAGCTGTAAAACTTGAGCACACCCAGAACCTCCGGCATATCCGGGTCATCAAGCAGAAAATAAATATTTTCAGCTTTCATCTTTTTAACCAACTGACTGACCAGACCGGGAAACTTCGGATGGTCATACAGTTTCTCTTCCCTGGCCACTATAGCGGTGAGGTGGAACAGGATATGGGGGTCGTCGCTCTCAGCCCATACCATAAGCTGGTTCACATGATGCTGCCTGATATCATCTGTACTGTTTCTAAAATTGTCATAGTCGGCCAGGAAACGGAAAACCGGCTGATGGGTAAGCCATGGGCTTTTCTTAATGGTGTCCCATGTTGGACAGGCCGATAAGGCTTGTTTCTCTTTCATCTCCATACGAAGCTTGAGTACCCAGGATGGGAGGTAGGCCAGGGAGCAGCCATGGGTCAGATAACGGTCTGCGGTCTCCCTGGTCTCAGGGCCTTTCATATAAAGCAGTGCCAGTTGATGGCAAGCCGCGGGATCTGACGCCTGTATACCCGTGGCAATCGCCCCGCGTTTAAAACAATCCCGGGCCTTCTCTATACTCTCCCTGCGCTTAATAACCCCCATCAATGTCCATGCGTGGGAAAAATGCAGATCAGCAGCAGACTGCAGCCTCAGCACAATCTCTTTATCTGTATCGACTTTTGCGCAGAGTCCAAAAATCTGGAGTTGAGACAAAAACATTTGATAAAAAGCGACACCGATCCTGTACCCTTGCGCTATCTCCTCACTACGATTCTCCCCGGGGGCGGGAGCTGAATTCAGCCTTGCGATAATACCCACCAAATAACCGTGAATATTTTTAGTTTCCCCTTTATAGAGTGATACCAGGGTGCGCAATAGCGGGAGAACACTGCTGGAAATTCTAGTCTCATACTCCCTTGTAACTGATTTTCTCCTGGTCATCTTGTCATGCAGATACATCAACCAGATAAAACCCGGATCCTCCGTTCGCTGATATTCGGCAAAAAGACGCTGCGCAACCGAATAGGGTTCCGCATTCATCAACCGGGAAAAATCAGTCTTTGAAGTCAACCTGGGGAAGCAATACTGCTCCTCTTCCGGAACCGGGTCTGGCCAGGGTATGCTGCAGAACAGGCGCAGCATCTCTACAGGGTTAACCGGCAACAGGTCAGGGCATTCCCTGCAAATAAGCCCTACCCCCGCCACCAGCCCGACTGGGGATTCCATCAATAACGCCCGCCTCATCAATGCCTGCAGGCGAAGCGCCCATGAAACCTTGTTTACACCATCACCTATTTCCAGGTGAAGGTTATTAATAATACGCTCGGCCAGATCACCATAAACACTGCCATCACCGGTGCGTTCTGCGATAGTGTCCGCCAAATCCAGCAAGCTCTGGTATATTTCATCAGAAAATCTGCCCTGCCCCTCTCTTAATCCAGGAGTGGCAAAAAAACGCAGTTGCAAGAGCTGGTTAGCCCACGCCATCAACCAGTTAAGGGTTTCTCCTTCCGGAACAGGCCTAAACTTCTCAATCAGATCCGAGGCCGGAACATGGCCCCAGCCACAGGCCAGATAGACGACGGCCGGCCGCAAAGCCTGAAGGCAACCCATCTGTGCTGCCTTATGAAGGAACAACGATGCCTCTTCAGTCTGCTTCAGGTGGTGACAGGCCATGCCCATGTTGTAAAACATTAATCCAATCTGCTTTTTCTGTTGGTCACTGAGTTGAATATCACTCAGGACATAATCAACCAGTACCGATTCCAGAAGGGGCAACAAGCGAGAATGAACATCTCGACACCGCTTTCCCGGAGTATCGAAATCCAGGTTACGCTTGGGCAGAAATTCCTGCAGCTTCTTTATCGCATTCGGAACATAGCGAAAAGCGACAGGTTGATGGAGCTGTATCGCCTTCTCCCTCAGCCTGGCTGACCATTGATAGATATCCCGCATTTCCGGATGTGTCATTAACTTATCAGCCATTGTCGTCTCCCACTGGCTGAAACAGGAGGGAATAACCATCCGGGGATACAGCCCGGAATCTGTTCGGTAAACAGTCATGCAGGCCCATTCACAGCAAACCCGCTCCAGAAGCTCTGCCGCTTCACCATAGCAGCCCTCCTGCTCGAAATTAGCTGCCAGCCGACTGGCATATGCTCTATCACCACTCAGGGCAAATGCCTTTTTATAGCCACTTTCCCAGATATCCCGCCGACTATCATGGCTGTCTGCCTGCATAATCAGTTCACTGGCAACAAGCTGGCTGCCGGGATCACTGCGCCGAAAATAGCACTCCCGCTCAGTCATATTCTTCCTGAGAACATCAGCCAGCTGTTCCCTGGTTACCCCTTCGGGAAGATCAATAAAGCCATTCGAATGCAGTTCCAGCAGGCGGAAAGCAGCATTTTCATCCCGAAAGAACAGCTCCGACGAAAACGACAGTGGCCATATCGTCTGCTTTTTCGCGGCCATCACGATCAAACGTGCTTCCGGCGTATGGATGTCTTTCAGAGTCTCCTGCAACATATCCAACTGCCCGTTTTCCAGTTGAATCCGGGCCTTCAACACGGCCGCGCGGTAAGAACCTTTGGTGATCAACACATCCAGGCTCAACTCTTTGGGTCTTCCAAACAGGTCACAGGCCTGCCTGTACAGAAGAAAATAATCATCGGGCTGGGTATGCATATCAGGGGTCTGGCAAAGCGTATTAGAGGCCAGTTCAGCCTGTCTCAGGTCTCCTCTCTGCAGAAAGAAATCCCGCTGTCCGGCATAGGCCGCAGCGCGGGCTTTCTCTGATGCCCCCTGGTGCAGGAAAAGCCTTGCCAGGGCCTGCCCGGTGGTATCTAAAGGCTCCTTACGCCAGAGACACCCCAGCTGACTGGCCGCCGGATCAAAGCCCCGATTGAGGGTGAGCAGTGTCCGGTACCGGTGTGCCTTTGTTAGCTCCATCCTCTGCAAACCACCCGGGTTCATACCCATCAGCCTGAGAAACCCCTGGCTGTCCCCGGCTGCAAGCATCCTGTCCCGAACCTCCTCTGCATTCAGTTTCTCTTTATTTAAAGGCGTTGTGCTCCTGCCCTGCCCCTGCTCACTGTGCCGTCGATTATAAAATTCAATAAGACCCTCGACATACAAACCATCCGGCCATTTATTAACGATTATTTTTGTAAGCTCACTGCAAATAATCGATACAGGCGGTCGCTTTCCGAACTCAGTCAGATAAGCCCTGGCCAGCCCTGAGCTGGCTATCGCCTCAACCGGTCGGCAATTTTTATTGCACAACTGCGGAGTGCTGCTGAATTGGGCCAACCAGTCGGATTTGATTAATTGGGCGGATGGCGATTGCAGGGCAACGGCCTGTTCCAGCAGAAACCAGGCCCTGCCGAGATCCTTCTCATACCCCAGGTTACCGTCCATAGCCGCTTCTGCCAGCTCCACCAGCACAACAGCATCACCCGCTTCAGCGGACCAGGCCGCCACCTTCTCAAGATAACGCCGGTCTTCTTCATCCAGTACTTGTTGGGGCTGCCAGCCATTTGTTCTTTCTATGGCTATCTCATAACAAGCCAGCCCAAGCCAGTGCCCGGCAGAAGGAAAACCCTCCTGCCAGGCAATTCTGAGTTCTTCAGCAGCTTGCTCCGGATTATTCAGAAGAATGCCCAGGGCATACCAGAAGCGAGCATCCAGACACCCCAGTTCCCGCCCCTCTCTGAATTTTTCCACCGCCCTGTCTTTGTCCTTTTGCAGCAGAACAATACCTTCCATAACCAGCCGGACGCCCTTGACATCAGTACCGGGCATATCTTCCAGAATCGACGCCAGACACTCATATCTCTCACAAAGATCTCTGCATTGCTGGGGGTTGCCGGTTACGAGTATGTTACGGGTCTCGGTCAAGAAAGTTTTTATCTGCTCTGAAGCCTCAGGAGTGAGTTCTTCCTGCTGCAGCACCAGGGAGCAGGTATAGAGATGCATCATCTCAATGCGCAGACCTTCCTCTTCCCCTGCCAGAACCTCCTGAAAAGAAGGATCACGATATAACCTGAGAACCTCCTCTAATTTATCCTCCTCTGCATGCTTTCGAATGGCATCACAGGTTTCCGCAATGGACTCCTCAACGGAAATCATCAGTGGGGGTGCGGTCGATGTTTGAATGGCCCGGTCTAACAGGGAGGTACTGACAGAACTGTCTGCTGTCTGGACAACAGGTATCTCTCTCTGCGAATCAGGCGCAGATTGTGAGAGTAATGATGAGGTGGACCCGGAAGCATCCAGGGGTCCGGATTGTATTTTTTCCATAGCATCCTGCTGATACCTGACCTACCAATTCTCAGACACTTGGATATAACGACTGTGCGGGGGAAATAACTGCAATGACAGAACCCCTTACCGTGATTTCACATAACACGGCAAGGGTTCAAGCGAGGGACAAAGGGAAAATCAGGCAGAGGCTTTTTCTTCTTCCGTTGCCAGCCGCAACTGGCCAATAAACATCCGGGGAGGATTCTTTCGGCAGTAACGTGCGTACAGCATCATATCCGCGTTCACCGCCTCTTCAAGACGCACCCTGCCATCGGGTTTACCATTCAGGTCAATACGGGGACGGCCCGCACGAGTGCTTTCCAGGTACTGATCCAGGCGGGTATAGCTGCGCAAACCGGCTTTTACCACTGTTTCCGGCACCTTGCCTGTGGCGATAATCTCTTTATCTATCCCTATCTTTAAAGGCCGCGGGGATGATACCCGGAAAACGCCAGGCCACAGGATACGCAGCACTCGCAGGGCCTCATGCCCCATAATCTCCTTGCTGTCTCTTGTACTCAGTTCAACCAGAAGGGTGGCCACGTCATCCTTCTCTCTGGCATCTCCGGATGCCGGGCGGTTCTGGTACTCTGGTTGGGTCACTGACTGCATAAATCCGAAAACCTGTAAGTCACGTTCTGCATCCCCGCATTGGGTGGGACAGGTAAAATACAATACAGCTCAGTATTTTGCACCGCTGATCCACTCTGGTCGAGGTTTTATTGCTTCCTCAACCCTGGAATTCAGGAGAAAGATAATAGAACACCATAGCCTTATGGTCTGGCTATCCGTAACCGCTTTCCACATATTATGCATCGGTCGGTTAATAGCATTGCGAGAAGGCATGCCGACAAAGTCCATAAACATCTGCACACCGTTGGCACAAGTATAAGACAGTGTATAGTCATGGGCTGTGACACTGACTGCTATGGATTAGTTTTTTTCAGGAAAAATTTGAAAGGGAAATAAACTTCTGAAGAAAAGAAACCCCGTAATAAGGCTAACAGGGGGAAAAATAATTAAGGTTATAATGAATTGGTGGAGCCTAGCGGGATCGAACCGCTGACCTCAACACTGCCAGTGTTGCGCTCTCCCAGCTGAGCTAAGGCCCCACATTTCTCACAAGAGATTCTCTCCAGAAGAGAATATGGCATCCCGTAGGGGACTCGAACCCCTGTTACTGCCGTGAAAGGGCAGTGTCCTAGGCCACTAGACGAACGGGACACACTGGAACTTCATTTTGCAGATTATTCTGCATACTTCAAATTGCACACTGCAATTTCAAATTTGTAGCAGGAAACGATATTTGCCGA
The DNA here is from genome assembly GCF_058147085.1 of Parendozoicomonas sp. 209JJ7-1. NCBI lineage: Bacteria > Pseudomonadati > Pseudomonadota > Gammaproteobacteria > Oceanospirillales > Endozoicomonadaceae > Parendozoicomonas > Parendozoicomonas sp. 209JJ7-1. The sequence continues at coordinate 54,312 of NZ_JBYVJU010000001.1, forward strand.
ACTCTGGAGTGACGACCCAAACCTTGGCAACTCTATTACACTACAACTCACAACTACAAATTTGGAGCGGGAAACGAGATTCGAACTCGCGACCCCAACCTTGGCAAGGTTGTGCTCTACCAGCTGAGCTATTCCCGCAAAAAATGGCATCCCGTAGGGGACTCGAACCCCTGTTACTGCCGTGAAAGGGCAGTGTCCTAGGCCACTAGACGAACGGGACACAGGCTTTCCGGTAGATTGGTGGAGCCTAGCGGGATCGAACCGCTGACCTCAACACTGCCAGTGTTGCGCTCTCCCAGCTGAGCTAAGGCCCCTTAATAACCTACCCGGCGCTTCGCTGTTACCATCACCCTCTTGAACTTGGTGTTGGTCAGTGCCGAAGTGCGGGGCGCATTCTAGGAATACGCTTATAACCTGTCAAGCGATATCCTATTATTTTTAATAGCGAATATTTACAAACCAACCAGGCAAATGGCTGTCTATCTAACAAGCAACAAGAAGGTTCGCCCCAGTCAGAAAGAGACTTAAGCAGGAGATATGAGAAATGCAGCGCTCCCAACACGAAACAGCAGGGACTCCCGGTAAGCCATTTGTCTACGAACAGGACAATTTCACGGATCAGAAAGATATCGATCAAGTCACTGCCCTTCTAGCCGGAGGAACACTGACCATATCAGTTCCGGTATTCATTTTTGGTGGTTTCTATTCTGCTCTGGCTGTTGCTGGTACAGCACTGGCTGGTTACGGGGCTTTGATCTCTGGCCACGCCATTCTTCAACCCAAGCCTCTCCAGAACAGAGCGATCAGCCCTGTTCCCACCTGGTTGAAATGGGGCCTGAAGAAAGCGGCTAAAGTTGTTAAGCCTTTCACACCTGCCCTGTCGACCCAGACTTTGAACTCTGCGACTAAAGCCCTTGTGCATTTCAGTGTTGCAGCAACAGTTGGAATTTCCTTTACGCTGATATGCGGCTATACACTGGCAGCACAGCTTTCCGCCACTGCGCTTTTTATTGCCGGAACAGCCCTTGCAGCCGCCTGGTACAATAATGAAGGTTACATCCCCTGGTTCTCACAGCAAAACACCCGGTGAAACCGGGTGCTTTTAAAGGCCATTATAAAATCCAGGAGCTTTCAGCTCCCTTTGGGTTGAACAGCCCTCAGCCTTCTTTAGGCTCCTGCCCCAGGGTCTTGAACTCTTTTTCCAGCTTCTTCATCTGTTTTTTGGATACGCCACCCAGTACCTCAATGGCGTGACGCAGGCGGGCACGGCTCATATCCGGCCCCAGTATTTCCATGGAATCCACCACTGACCAGCTGTTAGGAGTACCGGCAACAGCCACAAAAATCGGCTGCATGCAGTCACCGACTTTCAGCCCCATATCCTTGGACAGACCTTTAATATCTCCAAAGATATTGTCCTTGTTCCAGACACGCTGGGCTTCCAGCTTCCAGAGAGCAAACTGCAGCAGTTTGCGAACACCGTCATGATCCAGCTTTTTATGGGTGAAGTCTTCCTCCCTCAGATCCAGCATGCCGCTGAACATAAAGCTGGCCATGGGAGCAAAGTCAGACAGCTTTTCTGAGCGTTCCTTGGCAAAGGGCAGGAACTTCTTGATGTACTGTTCATTCATCAGCCAGCCGTGCAGGCGGTCGGCGAACTCATCCACAGAGAGGTTTTCCCGAATCCAGCTGCCGTTCAGCCAGGACAGTTTTTCCCGGTCAAAGATCGGCCCCCCCAAGGAGACACGGGAGATATCAAAGTTCTCAATCATTTCACTCACAGTGAACTTCTCCCGCTCATCGGGCATGGACCAGCCCATACGGCCCAGATAGTTCACGACGGCTTCCGGCAGAAAGCCCATATCACGGTAATAGGTGATACTTGTGGGGTTCTTGCGCTTGGACAGTTTGCTCTTGTCCGGGTTACGCAACAGGGGCATATGGCAGAGAACCGGCATCTCCCAGCCAAAGTACTGGTACAGCAGGGCATGTTTGGGAGCGGAGTTAATCCACTCTTCACCACGAATCACATGGGTAATACCCATCAGGTGATCATCCACCACATTGGCCAGATGATAGGTGGGCATACCATCAGCTTTGACCAGAACCTGCATGTCGACCTGCTTCCAGTCGATTTCAATATCCCCACGAAGCATATCCTTAACAACACAGGAGCCTTCTTCCGGCACCTTCATACGGATCACATGGGGTTCACCGGCAGCGACTCGACGACTGACTTCTTCTTCACTGAGGTGCAGACAATGACCGTCATAGCCCGGCATTTCTTTATTGGCTTCCTGCTCTTTACGCAGAGCGTCCAGTCGCTCGGAAGAACAGAAGCAGCGGAAGGCGTGACCTTTCTCCACCAGCTCAGCGCCATGCTTATCATAAATATCCCGCCGCTCACTCTGCCGGTAAGGGCCACAGGGGCCGCCATTGTCCGGGCCTTCATCCCACTCCAGCCCGAGCCATCTCAGGGAATCAAGAATCTGCTGCTCCGATTCCCGGGTACTGCGCACCTGATCGGTATCTTCGATTCGCAGCAGGAACTGCCCACCCTGGCTTTTTGCGAAAGCCATATTAAACAGGGCAATGTAAGCTGTGCCAACGTGGGGATCACCGGTTGGGGAAGGAGCAACACGAGTACGAACGGTCATAATATAGTGTTCAGTTATCACATCAGACGAATCGGCGAATTATAAGGCTATTTCCCCCGTTACTCACCTGAAACAACTATACAAATCACGTTCAGGCACAATAATTAACCCGCAACCCTTGAGCCCAGGTAGTACAGAGCGATAGAATCCGCCCCGATTCTGCCCCCCTTCTGTCTGTTTACACAGAATCTGGCGTTTTTCGGAACGGCCGATCACCCGGGAAGCGACTATCGTTGTATAAGTTATATATGTCGGACAATAACATGTCATGCGCAGAACCTGACGGAACAGCATGAACATATTCGTTCTCTCTGCGAATCAAGCAAAAAAGCCATGAATAACAAATTCTACACACTGCCTCTTATCGCCCTGCTCTGCCTGAGTCCGGGACTTACCATGGCCTCAGGGCCTGCTCTCGATATGACCACCAGCCCGCTGGCCATCGTCTGCCTTGTGGTCTTTTCCGTAGCCTATGCTGCCGTTATTTTTGAAGAACAACTGCACCTGCGAAAATCCAAACCCATGCTGCTGGCGGCCGGGGTTATCTGGGTACTGATCGCTATACTGGCTTCCCAAAACGGCGTTGATAAACACACCATCGAAGCGGCCGTGATGGTCGACCTGGAAGAGTACGCCTCTCTCCTCCTCTTCCTTCTGGTGGCCATGACCTATGTCAACGCCCTGGATGAGCGCGGCGTATTCCAGACCCTTCGGGCCTGGCTGGTCAGCCGCGGGTTCAATTACCGCAGCCTGTTCTGGGTTACCGGCACCCTGGCCTTCTTTATCTCTCCTATTGCCGACAATCTCACTACCGCCTTGGTCATGGGTACGGTGATTATGTCCGTGGGACGGGATCGTCCGGACTTTGCGGTTCCGGCCCTGATTAACGTTGTTGTGGCCGCCAATGCCGGTGGCGCTTTCAGCCCGTTCGGGGATATCACCACCCTGATGGTATGGCAGGCCGGCAAGGTTGAGTTCTTTGAATTCTTCAAGCTCTTCTTCCCCTCCGTGGTGAACTATGTGGTTCCTGCACTGCTGATGACACCGTTTATTCCCAAGGCTCACCCACAGGCCATTACCGGTACCGTACGTATGCGCCGTGGGGCCAAGGGCATGTGCGCCCTGTTCCTGATCACCATCGCGCTGGCGGTGATGTTTGAACAGCTGTGTAACCTCCCTCCGTTCCTGGGGATGATGACCGGCCTCTCCCTCCTGATGATTTACACCTGGATTCTAAAGCTGCGCACCGGCGGCTATATTCCCGGTCACCGGGATGCCCACGTGCGCAAGTACGGCTCCCTGGATACCTTTGACAAGGTCGCCCATGCGGAGTGGGACACCCTGTTCTTCTTCTTTGGGGTTATGTTCTCTGTGGGTGGCCTGAGTTACCTGGGTTACCTGCAACTGCTGTCCGAAGGCATGTACGGCAACCTTGGTCCCTTTATTACCAATGTCAGCGCCGGGTTGATGTCGGCGGTGATTGATAATATCCCGGTCATGTTCGCCATTCTGGATATGAACCCGGAGATGAACCAGTTTCAGTGGCTGCTGATTACCCTGACCGCCGGTGTCGGCGGCAGTCTGCTGTCCGTGGGTTCCGCCGCCGGTGTTGCCCTGATGGGCCACTCCCGTGGTCTGTATACTTTTGTTGGCCATATGCGCTGGAGCTGGGCGGTGATGGTCGGCTATATCGCCAGTATCAGCACCCACTGGCTGATCAATGGCTGACCACTGGCGTTAACCTCTGTCCGCTTCAAGATTCTTCTTGTCACAGGAATTATGAACACAGATAGTTTTGCCCTTTATCATCAGATGGTGGAGGGCATAAACTGCCGCTGAAGTTTTCCTGGTCGTACGGGCACTAACACCGACCAGCCCGTCAGACTTTGACCAGCAAATAATGTTATTGATCAAATGATTGCAAATACTCTTTTACAGACGGACTGGGGAGACAGCGACTATGCTCTCCGCCATAGCTCCAGCTCCCACCCATATCCTGCAGAGAGTGTCTGGTCAGCGTAACAGTTCCATTTTCAGATACATCAACACTAATCACAAACCCCTCAGAGAATAAGTCGGATTCACTGCGAAAATACTTTCGGTCCATGCTGGCAGCGTAGTTAATGGCATCCTTCGGGCAGAGTCCGACTTCAGCAACATGGGGAATCATATTCCCGTCACGGGCCAGAATATAACTGCCGGTTTTTTTCAACCCTGCCTCAAGGGTACTGAACGCCCTGTGTCGTTCACAAAACGGAAGAATAGAACCATAGCCTCCATAAGGATTAACTGGTGCCTTGGGACATGTGTCTATTGCCAAACATGTGTCTATTGCCAAAATAGTGTTGCTACCCGCCAAGAGTAAGGCTATGACCAATCGACTATGGAACCTGGACATATTTTTCTTACCTCATAGGCATAGACGGAACCACGAGCCTAGCCCTAAAACCCCACCAAACCAGAAATATGTTTTAATAGCCCTCCGGGTTTTCCATAAGAAGTAGCAGGGATGCGGGCAGATTATCTGTCTGACCCTTCCCACAAAGTGGTATTCCATTACACGCCGAAGCATGCCTCCTGGCTCAACCAGATAGAGATCTGGTTTTCCATTCTGGTGAGACGCTATCTCAAGCGAAGCAGCTTCTGTTCAAAGAACGCATGGAGGGATGGACTCCATGCATTCATCCGGTTCTTCAATAAGACAATGGCCAGACCCTTCAAATAGACTTACAAGGGCAGGCTTTACCATCGCCGTCACAAACAATCGGTCGAGTATCGGATACGGTTATATTTCAATGCCAACATTGAATCCATTTCCCCTGTTGCACACGTATAACAACAAAACAGAGGAGTTATTTCATGAAGTTATCCCTCCCCTCGGGCCTGCGCCTGATCGCCATTATCATCTTTGCCCTGCTGGCCACCCAGGCTCAGGCTAAAACGGAGACCGCTATTTTTGCCGGCGGCTGTTTCTGGTGTACCGAAGCTGATTTTGAAAAAGTGAAAGGGGTTTACTCTGCGGAGAGCGGCTATATCGGCGGACCTGAACAGAAACCCAGTTACCGGCAGGTATCTGCCGGCAGAACCAGCCATACCGAAGCCGTACGTGTTGTCTATAACCCGGAACAGGTGAGTTACAAAAAGTTGCTGTATGTTTTCTGGCGCAGCATCGACCCAACAGTACAGAACCGGCAGTTCTGTGATACCGGCAGCCAGTACCGCACGGGTATCTTTTATAAAGATGAAGAACAGCATAAAGCCGCGCAGGCGACTCTGACCGAACTTCAGAACAGCAAACGCCTGCCAAAAATTTATACCGAGTTAACCCAGGCCGGCGAGTTCTGGCCCGCTGAAGATTACCATCAGGATTACTACAAAAAAAATCCTGTCCGTTATAAGTACTACCGTTATCGTTGCGGACGTGATCAGCGCCTCGAAGAGATCTGGGGAGAGGAAGCCGGTACCCACAGCCCGGTAAAAAAATCATAAAGCCTTCCCCGTAATGCCCTGCACCTCCCGGTCGATACATGAACCTGGAGGTGCTTATGCCAATTACACAGGTCGGTGGATACCCACTGTTTTATCGTCTCGTCGGAACCCCAACAGCAAAAACACCAGTGATTCTGATCCACGGATTAGTGTCCAATCACAAAGACTGGTTGCTGCAGTTACCGGTGCTGTGCCGCGACCGGCAGATATTGCTGGTTGACCTTCCCGGTCATGGCAAAAGCGGTTACACCATGCACTTCAGTGTTCAGACCATGGCGGAAGATATCTACGCCCTGACCCGGGAACTGAATATAAACCGCTGGGATGTCGCCGGCATCTCCATGGGGGGCATGGTGGCCATGGCCCTGGCAGCTATCCGACCTGCGCTGGTAAATCGCCTGCTGTTGATCAATACCGCGCCTTCTCTTCGGGATCTGGAATTTTCCCTTCGCTGCATGCTGCCTCTTCGTCGTTTAATTGCCCTGATTCCCATGAAACCACTGGCCCGTATCCTGCTCTGGTACCTTCTGCCCAAAAAGCATCTTGAAGCTTTTCGCCACCATGCCCTGCAGTACTGGAAGAAAAGCAACCCCAGAATACTGATCCGTATTCTGGACGGCCTGACACAGGTCAACCTCTGGGATCATCTGCAAAGCATTCAGGCCAAAACTCTGTTTATTCGCGGCGAGCATGACAGTTTTACCGGCCAGGCCGCCGCCAGGGTCTGCCGGCTGATTCCCCAGGCCCACCTGATCACTGTGGCGAACTCTGGCCATGCCACCATTGTGGATCAGTGCTCCCGGTTTAATGAATTGATGACTGATTTTTTTGATACCAGAAAAAAAACCGCCAAACTGCTCCAGATTTACTGAGCTGGGCTATTAAGACTTGGGATCACAATGATATAGTGACCCCATGAGTGTGCCTGAACAGATTATTACCCCGGCAGCGGAATCAACATCACTGCCTGCCCCTCATCCTGAAAACCTCCACAGTAACAAACTGGGTGTTAACAACGACCGGGATGCCCTGGCTCTATTTCTACGCCGGGCGGCCCGCCGCTCTAATGAAACCCTGCGCCGTTATACCCGGGAGCTGGTGCGTTTTACTACATTTATCCGCCATGAACGGCTGAAGGGTTACGACGACTGCTCCGTCGCGGATATAGAGGTATACACCAACTTCCTGCAGGCTCCCTGGCCCCACTGGCAAAAGCCGGGTATGGATAATGCCAACCCGAACAAAGTATTCTTCCCCAATGCCATTAGACCGGGAAAAAGCACGGACCAGATTGTTACTGTCCTCAACAGTTTTTTCAGCTATCTGCAGGCTACGGGTTATATCTCAGGTAACCCTGTTCACGGTTTTGATAAGAGCGGGGAAAGGCATGCCCGGGGACATGGAGAAACCCGGTTCTTCTATGAAGATGAGTGGCAGGTGATTACCCGGGCCATTCATAACTATCCGGAAAAAACCGAACGCCAGCGTCTGGAAAAGGCCCGCCTGGAATATGTGTTCAGCATCGCTTATGGCCTGGGGCTGCGTCAGTCAGAGATGACCAACCACAGCTGTGTTGATATTCGCCAGGACCGTTATGGTGACCTGACCCTGCTGATTCGAGGTAAAGGCCGCAGGTTGCGGCAACTGCCTGTGAACGACAATGTACTGCAGTCCATTATCAAATATCGCACCATGCATAACCTTGAACCTTTTGCCCGGGATAACTTCCCCCTGGCTCCTCTTCTTCGACCTGTCAACAAGGAGGGTGAGTATGCCGCCATGAGTCAGCGGCAGGTACGTAAGTGGTTCAGTCAGTTTATGCGATATTGTGCTGACACTTTGACACAAGACGACAATGATCTTGCAGAACGAATTACGGGAAAAAGCTTCCACTCCCTGCGCCACACATGTCTTTCCCACCTTGCCAGCAATATGGATATAGAAGACCTGGCACTGTTTGCGGGACACGAAGCCATTACCACAACACAACAGTACTACACCCCCGAAAAAAAGCGTCTGAGAGAGCTGACAGCGGACCATGGATTAACGAAAAATACTGACGACATAACAGAAAATTATTAATCCACTGTCTCTTATCCTTTTTTTTCCCTATAGGACGCTACCAGCCCCGTAATCTTTCGTGTATTATTCGCCGCCTCGCAACTTTGGCTGTAGTAACCTCAGGACTCGACATGAACAAGAAAGAGCTGATTGAGGCGGTTGCCGAACAGGCAGACCTGCCCAAAAGCAAAGCTGAACTGGCTGTGAATGCGTTCCTTCATGCTACCCAGAATGCACTGGTTAGTGGCGAGTCTGTACAGCTGATCGGCTTCGGTACTTTCACCGTTACCGAGCGTGCTGCTCGCAAGGGTCGCAACCCTCAGACTGGTCAGGAAATTGAGATTCCCGCATCCAGGGTTCCTCAGTTCAAGGCTGGTGCAAAATTGAAAGAAGCCGTGAACGCATAATCGCGAACGCAGATACAAAAAAAGAGCATCTCCATGCTCTTTTTTTGTATCTGCGTTCGATCTGTGAAAGAGAACTCGGCTGGTCAGTGCATAACCTTGATAACGTCCAGAAGAGCTTTTTTGTGGCGGGTATTGAGGCGGGCAAGGAGACGGTTGATTTCATTATCCAGTTCATCGTCACTGATTTCATCATTATTGGTGGTCATGTACTGGTTACCGCGCCCGGTGGCCAGCCACTCAAAAGATACATCCAGCACTTCGGCAATCTTTCTCAGATTATCCAGGCTGGGGCGGCTCATATCAGTTTCCCACTGAGCCAGGGCACTTCTTGAAACTCCAATCAGATCAGCCAATGCCTGTTGTGATAAGCGCTTCTCCCTCCGAGTTTTTATAAGTCGAATTGTCAGAGTCATAACTTCTGCACTCCCTTAATCCCTGTCTGTTTACGGCTCCATCCCCTCAAAATATCCAGAGAACCGGCTGACCAGGCCTGTATACCCTGGCTGGCAGCTACGCTGCCCGGCAATGATCCTGAGTAGAAATGGCGAGTATGAAAGATGACCAAAAGTCATATTCACTGAGGGATTAGAATACGACTTCGGATAGAAGTTCCCTGAACCGGTAAAAGGGGTAGAGAGTTCCGGGAATTCTGTCAGCCCTGCTGTCACCTTCTGTCAGCCCGTGTAACACTGAAACCCGTCCAGTCAGATGAAAGCAGTGGCCTTCAAGGCGAGCATTATCCTGGATACCCGGCTCTGCTGCTTTAGGTGGATTTCTCCTCCATCAGGGAGTATTTTGATGAAATACGCACCATTAATGATTGTATATTATGGAAAATAAAACAGCCGCCCGCATCCAGGTCAGGGACACCCTGCTGGCCTTGATTGAGGCTCGGGATGCCTTTCGTGAAAGGCTTCTGGAAGATCATACCCTGCCAGCCTGGGTCTTTCAGGAGGAGGGGAAACATGAGGATGACCGGGCCAGGGCTGCCCGCATCAGCCTGATGCTGACCTACGAACCGGACCAGCCCGGCCAGGAAACCTGCAAGCTCACAGGGCTGATAGGCATTTCACCCACCACCCTTGAGGCCGGCGAACAGCTGAATTTCAGTAAGTCCGCTTTTAAGGATGCCATGCAGGAGTTCAGGCGTTGTTACGGCCAGGGCTTTGATATGACCGAACTCAGCTCCCGGGAGCTGCGGGAGGGCATGCTGGGCAATCTGAAAATCCAGCACCTGCACTTCGTCCAGTGTTACCGTCAGCTCAAGCTCTTTTCTGTGCCCCCCAAACGGGTGGGATTCAGCTGGGCCTCCGGAACCCATGGCAGCGTCCGCCTGACGGCTGCCAAAGCCATTGAGCACCTGCGCAAAAACTTCACTCCCAGTATGGGACTGGCGGAAGATATCCGCCTGCTGGAAAATCTTCCGGAGAATAACGAGGTTGTTATTCGCCGGCCCCTGGCTCCCCACCTGCGGGCCAACCTGACCTGGCCGGATATCATCAAAAAAGAAAAAAAGAAAAACCCTGAAAGCAAGAAACTCTGGCCCGGGCAGACCAATACCCCCCTGCCCCTGTTTATTTTGTTGGAAAAAGGTCAGCCCCTGCCGGAGTTTAACCGGATAAAACCCTGGAATCCGGCCATGAAGCAGGAGCGCCTGCAACGCAGCGATACCCGGCTAAAACCCCTGTCTACCCGCCCAGGCTCCCTGCTTTTCCAGCCAGTTTGATCCTGTTTTTTCAGCCTGTTCGGATTAGTACTTCTAACTTGGCTCTGTCTGTACGCAGAGTCCACAGTGACATGTGCCTGATTTCCACCTACTACTTTTAACAGAAAGAAAAAACTCCAGGACGATCATGGCTATCACTATCTCCGGCTTCAATCTGCTGATAATGAGCATCGCTGTACTCTATCTGGGAAGTTTTATCACCCACCATATTCGGGTACTTGATGAGTACAATATCCCCCCCTCCGTCACCGGGGGCTTAATCTTCAGCCTTATTCTTACCCTGCTCCATGAATATGGCTACCTGAAAGCCATATTTGACCTGGAGCTGCGCAATATTTTCCTGCTGATGTTCTACAGCACTGTCGGCCTTTCCGCCCGCTTCGCCTTATTGATGAGTGGTGGCCGTACCCTTGTAGTTCTATTAGTGGTGATGTTTATCTTCCTGACACTGCAGAACGGCCTTGGGGTGGCGACCGCTCTGGCCCTCGGGGAAACACCGGACAAGGGGCTGCTGGCCGGCAGTGTGGCTTTCGCCGGTGGCCATGGAACAGCCATTACCTGGGGTATTCACCTGGAGGAAATGGGTTATGGTGGTGCCCAGGAATTTGGGTTGGCAGCCGCCACCCTCGGACTAATCTTTGGAGGCATTATTGGCGGACCTGTGGCCCACCAGCTGATCGTGCGCAAAAATCTTGCAGAAAACCAGCAAACATCAACCCGCTCAGGGCTGAATCCTCTGGAAGGCGACTTTGCCCATGTCACCTACGACAGAATCATTCGCACCATGTTCGAGATTGCGATCACTATCTCTGTCGGGCTCTGGCTCCATAGCTGGTTTATCGGAAAAGGCATTGTTGTTCCCTCTTATCTTCCGGTATTGCTGGTGGGTATTGTGATTGCCAATATCACCGACCTGCTAAAAATGAGATCTGACGCCAACACCCTGAATATGTGGGGTGAAGCCAGCATGGGAGTGTTTATCGCCATGAGCCTGATGTCTCTGCAGCTGGGCATCCTGACCACTACAGCCGCTTCCCTGATGATTATCGCGGCGCTCCAGTGCCTGATGATTATTATCTTTGCCTATTACATATTCTTTCGCTTTGCCGGTGGCGACTACGATGCTGCGGTGATTACCTCAGGGTTTATCGGGGCTGGGCTGGGTGCCACCCCTGTGGGCATGGCCAATGTAGAAACAGTTTCCCACAAGTTTGGCCTCTCCCCCAAAGCCCTGCTGATTATTCCGCTCCTGGGGTCTTTCTTTACCGACGTACTTAACGCCATAGTGCTGAGAAGCTTCCTGTCACTGCCCTTTTTCTGAGAGCTGGCAGGAATAAAGAGAAAATAGATTAGGCAGGGGAGAATGAGATGAGTAATAAAACCGTCAGGTTTTTTCATCCAGCCGAAGCCTGGACATAATCTGCTCGACAATCACCCAATCTTTCTCCCAGAACTCGGGCAGGGTTTCAAAGGTCACCACATAGAGTGTTCCGGTCTGTTCATTGGCTATCAACAGGCTGAACGTCTTAATTGGCTCTTCAACGCCTGTGTAATGCAAAGATGTTGCTGCGGTACTGACCAGAATTCCGGAACGATTCTGCCATGTTTCCAGCACCCGGGATGAACGATCCAGCTCTTCCATAAACAGCGCCATATGCCGATCTGTGCTCAGCCCTGTGAAAGATTCCGAATGCCGCAAAATATTAATCCGAACCCTCGGAGGCAGTGAACGACTGTGGTTTTTTTTAATAATCTGGTATTTCAGAATTCTGCCATCATCAAGCTGCTCAAAACGCCAGCCTTCAGGTACAAGAAAATAACAATCCACAGACCGGCAGGATTTCCACTCAAACCCCGGCGGTGGTAGATCATTTCCGCCTCGGGCATGACCTGAAAAAGGCACCAGCAACAGAACAGCCAGCAACAGCTCTTTCATTTTCACCCCTTTCGCCTTCATAGAGGGACAATCCTTTGTCTTGTTCCAGGTTATCTTTCAGTCTAATGTTTTTGCAGATATTGTCCTGTGAAAGATTAAAAACAAAGCTCAATACAACTCAACAATATCCAATGCGATCTGCGCAGCCGCTCTGAAGGCATTTTCCCGATCATCAGCCGGAAGAATATCGCCCTCGACAATATGCTCGCTGACGGAACAGATACTGAGCGCCCTGCGTCCACACTCTGCTGCAACACCATACAAGCCAGCCACTCCCATATCCGTGGCCAAGATCCCCATACGTTCCATCGCCCGCTGCTGTTCACCGGAAATACCGTTTCCCGGGCACTCCATGCTGCAGATATTTCCTGTTCTTACTGAGAAATCTTTCTTCCTGCCCAGGTCACAGGCTTTACTCAGTAAATCGAAATCACACAGGGCGGCGAAATCACCACCACTGAATCTTTGTCGGTTCACACCGGAAAAAGTACTGGCCCCCATGGCCAGGATCAGATCCCGCACCGCCACATCCTGATGCAGCGCACAGCACTCAGAAACAGCGATTATCGCTTCCACTCCATAATCAATATACAGCTCGCGGGAATAAATGCTGATAGATGGAATGCCCAGGCCTGCCCCCATAATCGATACCCGTCGGCCAAGATACTCCCCGGTAAAGCCCAGCATGTTCCTGACATCGGTTACCTGTTTTACTGAGTCTAGGCATCTCTCGGCAAGATAACGGGCTTGAAGCGGGTCATCGGGCATAATGACTACCGGTGCAAAATCACCGGGAGCGGCACTGATATGAGTGGTAGCCATAGCCTCTCCGTTCTTACATACGACCAAGCATGGTCAGAAATTCCATATAAGCCATGCGTCCCAAAAATATCCCCACAAATCCCATCAATCCCGCCAAGGCTGAGGGTGCGGGAATAGGCAGTTTAAGCCAGGAGAACAATACACCTACTACGAACCCGGTCACTGTCGACAAAAAAACATCGTACATATACACGGTTCACCTTTGGGATCAGAGAAACAATCCAGCCAGAGCTGCGCTCATCAGGTTCGACAATGTTCCCGCCAGCACAGCCTTCAGGCCAAGCCGGGCAATATCCGGACGCCGGGCAGGAGCCAGCACCCCAAGCCCCCCCAGCAATATTGCAATAGACGACAGGTTCGCAAAACCGCACAACGCAAAGGAGATAACTGCCTGGGTCTGTGGGTTAAGTATTTCTCTGACATTAATAAATTCGATATAGGCCACAAACTCATTCACGATCAGTTTCTGGCCAATCAAGCTGCCGGCAATAATCGCTTCATCCCAGGGAATACCAAGGGCAAAGGCCAGGGGCGAGAACACATAGCCCAGTATTTCCTGGATGGTGAGGCCCTCCAGCCCAAAGAGCCCCCCCACCCAGCCAAACAATCCGTTCAACATGGCAATCAGGGCGATGAAGGCCAGCAGCATGGCACCGACATTCATCGCCAGGTGCATGCCGGAGGAAGCGCCGGTGGCAGCGGCATCCAACAGGTTGGCATGATCCGTCGACTCTATAGTTCCCGATGACTCTTCGGGATTTCTGGTTTCCGGAAGAATCATCTTCGCCATCAAAAGGCCACCGGGAGCAGCCATAAAGCTGGCCGCTACCAGGTAGCGGATATCCACCCCAAGGCTGGCATAACCCGCCAGTACTGCGCCCGCCACGGAAGCCAATCCGCCAACCATCACGGCAAACAGTTCCGACTCTGTCATTTTGGGAATATAAGGTTTCACCAGCAGGGGTGCTTCCGTCTGCCCGACAAAGATATTCCCCGTGGCAGAAATGGATTCCGTTCGGCTGGTACCCAGAAACTTCTGCAGCCCCCCCCCCAGAACACGGACAATGGCCTGCATAATGCCCAGGTGATAGAACACGGAAATAAGTGCCGAGAAGAAGATAATCATAGGCAACACTTTGATTGCGAAGATAAACCCGACTTCCGCAGGGTTAGCCAGATTGCCGAAAAGGAAGTTGATACCATCATTGGCATAATCCATTACATGCTGGACGGCGTCAGCCACCGTCATCAGAATATCCTTCCCAAACGGCACAGCCAGAACGAACCCGGCAAAGCCCGTTTGCAGAAGCAGCGCGCCCCCAATAGTGCGCCAGTTAATCGCCCTGCGATTTTCTGACAGCAGCCAGGCAATCAGCAGAAGCAGGAAAATTCCGAAAAGACCGTTAAGAAATTTCATGGCAGGCGACAGGTAACCTATAAAAAATGGAGAACCCCTGTGCGACTATGAGCCATAGTCAAAGCACAACGAGCCATAGTCGAAGCACAACTCAAAACTCAATGCCGACCATGGTTCCTGCACAGGCGTCGGCTTCAATATAGGCGCAGTTGCGCAAGAGTGGTAATTCCCTCACTCAATGCAAATAATCCGATGCTTTTCTGCTCTAAGCACTTCTCCTACTAAAATCCTTGCCGAAACAGGGAACCACCGATAGATTACCGCTCCATTTTCCTGATATTCTAAAATGGCATTGCCCTTGATCACAGCACCAGAGAGCCCCGCTGCCATGACCGGGCCAGCAACAGACTCTGCCCCCGTTAACCGCCGCCTGTCCGTAGCTCCGATGATGGATTGGACGGACCGCCACTGCCGGTATTTCCTGCGTCTTATATCCCGTAACACTCTGCTGTACACAGAGATGGTGACCACAGGCGCTCTGATTCACGGGGACCGGGAAAGGTTTCTTCACTATCACGACATAGAGCACCCCGTTGCTCTGCAGCTGGGGGGAAGCAACCCTGTAGAACTGGCACAGTGCAGCCGGTATGCCGAAGAGTGGGGTTATGATGAGGTTAACCTTAATATCGGCTGCCCCAGTGACCGGGTACAGAACGGCGGCATTGGAGCCTGCCTGATGAAAGAGCCGGCCCTGGTAGCCGATTGTATCAAGTCCATGCAGGACGCGGTCAGCATTCCGGTCACCATCAAGCATCGTATCGGTGTGAATGGCCGGGAAAGCTGGGAGCATCTGGTGGATTTTATCGGGCAGGTGGCTAACACGGGTTGCAAGACCTTTGTCGTTCATGCCCGCATCGCCATTCTTGAAGGTTTGAGTCCGAAAGAGAACAGGGATATTCCACCGCTTAAATACGACTGGGTCTACCGACTGAAGCAGACCTTTCCTGACCTGGAATTTATTATCAACGGCGGGATCACCAGCCTGGACCAGACGGAACAGCACCTGCAGCACACAGATGGTGTTATGATCGGTCGCGGGGCTTACCATAATCCATGGTTGCTGGCGGAAGCAGACGACAGAATATTTGGTGAAGCGAAACAATTATTGAGTCGTCACGATGTCATAGAAAAGATGATACCCTACGCCCAGCAACACCTTACGAACGGGAAGCACACCCTCAACCATATTTCCCGGCACATGCTTGGGCTGTTTAATGGTTTGCCTGGTGCCCGGCGTTTTCGGCGGCTGTTAAGTGAGCAGGCCTATAAACCGGAAACAACCGCAGATATTCTGCGGGAGGCCAGTGCTTTCTGTTTATCGGAGAACCCGGATTCAGGACACCCGGTATGACCAGCCAACTCGAACAACTGAAAGCACTTACCACCGTTGTCGCCGACACCGGCGACATAGATGCTATTCGCCGTTACCGCCCCCAGGACGCTACCACCAACCCGACTCTGCTGCTGAAAGCGGCGAACCTGCCTGCTTATCAGGAGCAGGTGCATGCGGCCCTGGCTTTTGGTAAAACCTATGGCCGTGGCCATACCGACATGCTGCACAATGCCGCCGACAAACTGTCTGTTCTGATTGGCAAGGAAATTCTCAGCCTGATTCCCGGACGTATTTCTACAGAAGTGGATGCCCGCCTCTCCTTCAATACCAGGGCCACCGTAGAAAAAGCCCAGCGCCTGATTGAGATGTACCACAATGAAGGCATTGAGAAAGACCGGGTGCTGATCAAGATCGCTTCCACCTGGGAAGGGATTCGCGCGGCAGAAAAGCTTGAGCGGGAAGGTATCCAGACCAACCTGACCCTGCTGTTCGGTTTTTCCCAGGCCTGTGCCTGTGCCGACGCCGGGGTTTACCTGATCTCTCCCTTTGTGGGTCGCATCCTGGACTGGTACAAGAAAGCCACTGGCCGTGACAGCTACGCCCCCTCGAAAGACCCGGGTGTACTTTCCGTCAACCGTATCTTTAACTACTACAAATCCAACGACTACAAGACCGTAATTATGGGTGCCAGCTTCCGCAATACCGGGGAGATACTGGAACTGGCCGGCTGCGACCGCCTTACCATCAGCCCCGCCCTGCTGGAAGAACTGGATAACAGCCAGGACCCAGTTAAACGCAAGCTGGATGCCAGCAGCCCGGAAAAGTATGAGGCCAATATATCCATGAGTGAAGCACCGTTCCGATGGGCAATGAACGAAGATGCCATGGCGACGGAAAAACTTTCGGAAGGTATTCGCAACTTTGCGGCAGACCAGGTGAAACTGGAAGAAACTCTGGTTCAGCTGGCGAAAAACTGATAACTGAACAAGCCTTTCCGGGCTTACCCCAGGCAGGCTTTAATAGTCTGTTTGCATTTACCTATGAGCTGCCTGGGTCCAGTTTCTCTTTCTCCAGCCTGCCCTTTTCCAGGCTTCTGACCAGATCCTGAAATTCCTGGCGGTTGTGCTCGTTCAGGTCCATCAGGGCCTTATGGGCACTGATCACCTTTTCCATAATATCCGGCTCGGAAGCCTCTTCGTACACAGGCAGATCCTTCAGCACCTCAACCCCCATACCCTTCTCTTTCACAATCACAAACACCTGATCAAATCCCATAGTCAGGAGAACCCGGTTAATATCATCGTTGGTAGAGACAATGGTGGGGGCAAAGCCAAAGCGCTTACGGGACTGAATGGACAACTTGGCCAGCAGCCCCAGGGAAGTACTGTCGATACCCTTGGTATCCGTCAAATCTATCACTACAGATCGAATACCTGGCCGCTGCAAAATGGATTCAAGGGTTTTGTCAAGAGCCGAACAGAGAGTTAACCGTACATCTCCGACAAACTTCAATACAAACATGCCGTCTACTTCGGCATACTGGATTTTTCCCGTATTCATTCAGCCTTTCCGTCTAACCACCGGCAAGTACCAGCAGGGCAATATCATCCGGAGCCTGATCCGGCGCTTCATCCAATGCCTTGATATCAAGGCGGGATATAACCTGCTCTGCAGTTTTTGCGTCTTCATCTATCACGGACAAGAGATACTGCTCCTTTTCCTTCAGGCTGTTCTGGGGCAGAACCTCCAGAATTCCATCAGAGAACACCGTCAATGTAAATGGACCGGACACATCTATTTTCACATCAGCAAACTCGGCATCTTCAAACAAGCCGACCGGCAGCCCCTGTCCTTCCAAAAACCGGGGTTCCCCCCCCATGCACAGCACAGGCAGGGGAAAATGCCCTCCGACAGAATAGGTCAGGGTGTTCAGACGGGTATCCACAACTCCACCGAAAATAGTGACATGCTTGCCCAGATCACTGTTTAGCAGGTTCTGGTTAATAGTCGACAACACGAACGACGGTCTGACTGGTCCACTCTGCCCTTTGGCCTGGTATTCCTGCAGTAACGACATGGACATATGCTTCAGTAGAACCGTCACAAAAGCCGATGACGCCCCATGGCCGGAAACATCCGCCAGATAAAAGCCGAAACAATGATCGTTTACGGGGAAATAATCAACAAAATCCCCGCTCAGATAGAGGGAAGGGTAAATCTTGTAATCAAGGGAATAATCCTGGAAGTGGAAATGCTCCTTGGGGAGCATCTTCATCTGCACCTGGCGCCCGGCTTTCTGGTCTTCCTGAAGTACATCCAGGCTCTCCCGCAGGGATTGAATCGCTTCTTCCAGACTCTCACGGTATTTGCTGTTCTGCCGGGCCAGGGCGGCATTGTCAAGGGCCCGGTGCACACCGTGTTCCAGTACTTCCAGGTCCACGATGGGCTTGATGATATAGTCACTGGCACCAAGACGCAGCGCTTCTACCACATCAGCCATCACGCCGGCTCCGGACACCACGATAAACGGCGTGTCCGGGGACTCTTCCCGCACCCTGCGCAGCACACCAAGGCCATCCAGACGGGGCATACGCAGATCACACAGGATAAGATCCGGGGACTGCTCCCGGAACACCTCAAGACCGTGTTCACCATTTTCTGCTTCAAGAACCTGAAAGCCGCTGTCCACAAGGTAGGCGACGATGCTGTCACGTACAATGGCATCATCATCAATAACCAGAAGTCTGTTATTGTCCCGGCTCATAACCTCGCCCTTCCCTGGTCGGGTTTCTGCACGGAAGTGGTCCACACTGGAGGGGCTGGACTTCGGCAATATCTCCATCACATATTTCAGGTGGGCCAACAATGGAACCTCTGACATTACTCTCTCACCGCAGACTCTGCAAGTTCCCGACAAAGAGCGCAAACGAAGATAGCAGAAAAGAAAAGGGCAGGCGGTGCCTGCCTTTTGCAGCCTCACAGACTTAGAAGTTATCCTGAGGCAACTGGCCGGTGGTCAGGTAATCCCTACGCTGCAGATATGCGTCACGAATAAATGTGTATTTGTCCCCTACGATCAGGTTTTCCTGTTCCAGCAGGGAAGCACGCAGGCTGATCACATCAGAGACCTGCATCACCGTCCGTTCTTTGCTGTCATGGACATGGTTCATCGGGTTCAGTTGCATATCCGGATAGATACCTGCAGTTGATCGCAGGGTTCTCGGCCCAAAGAAAGGCACCACAACATAAGGGCCGGAAGGTACATTCCAACGGGCCAGAGTCAGACCAAAATCCTCATAGTGGTATTCAAGCCCTATAGAATTTGCAACGTCCAGCATACCCAGCATACCGATGGTGCTGTTGATAAGAATCCGCCCGGTGGTTCCACCAGCATCCATCAGCTTGAATTGCAGCAGGGAATTTACCAGGTTCCTGACTTCCCCCAGGTTTTTGAAGAAATTAGACACCAACCCCTGCACGGGCTTGGGGGTAACCGTGTCATATCCTGTGGCTACAGGCTTGAGCAACCAACGGTCCAGGGCGTCATTAAACCCGAAAGTCACCCGGTTGACCCCTTCCCACGGGTCATTGTAAGAGACCGTAGCTGCGGCCTGCACCTGAGCCCCCCCTAAACATATAAGCAGCAGAAACAGACGTACAGTGCCCTGAAATATTGTCGACATAAGACCTCTCATTATCCTTTTTTCATCAGCGTTGTCATTGTTATCGCCGCTTCCGGCCTTCATTATACTCATCTCTGCAGGTCTCCGGGCACCCATGCAAGTCACAACCAGCCCTTTTTCAGCAAATCAAGCCCACTTCTGCCTATGTGAAAACAATCTCCGGACGGTTTCAGAGACGGCTGTTTTCAAGTACTGAATTTCCTGGGAAGAAGAGCACTAATCTATTGAAGAATCTGATAGGATTTCGTTACACTAGCGGCGTTTCCTCAAGGGCAGTTATTTACTGCACTCCTTGGGATTCATTCTACACTCGGAGTGCCGGTCCCCATAGTTCAACCGGATAGAACAGTCGCCTCCTAAGCGATCGATCCAGGTTCGAGTCCTGGTGGGGACGCCAATAAAATCAAGGCGTTACAAGCGTACGACCGTACACCATCATCAAAAAGAAAAATTTAGTCACGGTAATGGAGAGATTTCTCTCTCCTTTACCCCATAGCCCGCCCCTTTGCCATGGATTTTAATCCCCCCTTTATTTCATTCCAGTGGACATTGTCGATCCAGATACCGGCAACTACCTTGTCAACCTTTCAGGCTGTCGCCTTCCACCTCTGAAAGTGTGATGACAACAGGCCATGCTCCTGCGTTCGAACTGTTATACAACGCTTCTGCTGTTTTTTCTGCTCTTGTCCGCACAAGGCATGGCGATGGTCACCCCCAAAGAATCCCCAGCAACATCCCGGCCTACTTCTCTGACCGAGGCCATGCCTGTACCCGGCAGTGTTATTATGGATGTTCCTGAAGATGGGATCAGTCAGACATCAAGAGAGTCCCAGCTTTCCAACATCCCCACCGAAGCTCTGGTAAAAGAAATTCTCGAACGGGTCACCGCCCAGTCTGATAAACCAGATTATCCTGACATAGAGTCTCAAAAGGAAATAGAACCCACTTCCATCGGCCAGCGCTTCTGCCGATCCTGTGATCTGAAACTGAAGAAAATCAAACCCTGGGTCGTACCATTAATCTTTATGGGGGGCGTAGGTTCTATTATCGGGGACTGTATTATTTATGCCGGAGGTTCCTCCCAGGACACACCCAGATATGTCGCCCTGGGGATGATGGCCTGCATGATGACCGTAACAGGTATCTATGTCTGCTGCCGGCGTATCTTTAAATAGTCCTTCCCAGCAGCGAGCAGGTTCCCCAAAATCCGGATGATGACCCCGTCGAACAGCTGCTGGCCCGTATAAAAACCAAAGGGAAGCAGAGAAGCCGCTCGACGAGAAAAGTGGGCTAGGCGGGGAGTGTCTTTTCCATGGATTTACACAACGATACAACCAGAATCTGGTTGGACAGGAAATATCGCCTAGACTAGAACCCCCCTTCTAATTAGCAGCCGGCAGCGCTCAAGTGACCCTATGGCACATCTTTGTTGCAAGACCGCTTTTAGCAGGATGGCTTCCGGCGTGTCCGCCTGTGGCAAGGCGGGACTTTACCTGAGCCTTGTCCTCTGGGTATCCGGGTCCGCTCAAGCCCTGAGCCCCGCCTGGAACCCTCATACGGAGATTCTCCAGCGGGATCAGCAACCAGCGATATTCACTCTCCCCCCGGCCAGATCTGTTTCAGACCTGAGTCCGGCCATGGGCACACTGGAAATTAACCAGGAGTTTCTGAATACGGAGGAAATTATTCCCACAGCCGAGGCTTTACCCCACGAACACCAGGAATCCCAGCGCCGTAAACGAAAAAGGCTTCCACTCCTGCACAAATTGCGACAGCTTTATTTTCTGCATCTGCTGCACCCAATGGGCATCAGGGGCTGAAAGCTACAGGAACGTTAGCCTCCTCAGCTCTGGCAGCTCAGGGAAATGAGCGTAGGTGCATCGGGTGTTGACACCCACTGATACCATTCACCGTCACTGCCCTTGTCACATCCTCCGCACTTCTGGTTGCAGGGGGAAAGCACTTTGATAACCTTCCCCTTCCGCAGCCAGTGGCTGAGCATACCGGACATAACCGCCTCTTCCACATCAAAGCGGCTGGCCAGCTCATAAAGGCTGACCATCTCCACATTCGATATCAAATAGCGGCGAATATCACTTAGCACTGGCTACACCCGTCATGTTCATCTCCCGAGAGTGGCGTCCACAATAGCGGAGAAGCATGGTCACACCGGCAAATACAAAGCCCACCACCGTTATCACAACCGTGGAATAGCCCGGATGCTGACTGAAAGTCACCACTTGGTAGTACATGGTGGCCACCGTATAGGCGATATAGGTTGACCAGGCACCCACCAGCCACATCCAGGTCTTACCAGCCTCACGGTTAACGGCACCCATGGCGGCCACACAGGGCGCATACAGCAGTACCAGCAGCAGGTAAGCGAAGGCGGATGCCTCAGTACCAAACTGGGTGCGCATCACCTGGTAGGTGCTTACATTCACGCCCTGCTCATCTGCGGCCACAGCCATATTGTTGGTGGTTCCCACACTCAGACCCAGGGGGTCGGTCAGGGTATCAACAATAGCGGACAGATTAGCCGGAATAGTGGCAACAGCCTCGGAAATACCGCCCATCAGGTTAAAGTCACCACCTTCATCACCACCGCCAACATGGCTGTACAGGGAGTTCAGGGTGCCGACAACCGCCTCTTTGGCGAAGATACCGGTGAACAGGCCAACGGCGGCGGGCCAGTTATCTCCATGCATACCCATGGGCTCAAAGGCCGGGGTTATCATCTGACCAACATGGCTGAGTACGGACTGCTCAGTATTTTCATGACCAAAAGTGCCATCAGTACCCAGGGAATTCAGAACCCCCAGAACCGCTACCACCAGTACGATGGTCTTACCGGCGCGGACAATAAAGGACTTCAGGCGATCCCAGGTGCGGAGCAGAATGCCCTTCAGAGTAGGCAGATGATAACGGGGCAACTCCATTACGAACGGCGTGGCCTCACCCGGCAAAAGGGTGTTTTTCATAATCAGACCGGTCAGCACCGCCACGGCGATACCAGTCAGATACAGCGCAAACACCACATTCTGGCCGCTGTCAGGGAAGAACACCACCGAGAACAGGGCATAAACAGGCAGGCGTGCACCACAGGACATAAACGGGTTCATCAGGATGGTGAGCTTGCGATCGCGCTCATGCTCCAGGGTCCGGGTCGCCATAATCGCCGGCACGTTACAGCCAAAGCCCACCAGCACAGGTACAAATGCCTTGCCCGGCAGGCCGAGGGTGCGCATGGCGCGGTCCATAACAAAGGCCGCCCGGGCCATGTAGCCGGAATCTTCCAGCACGGACAAGAATAAATAGAGAGCCGCAATAACAGGAATAAAGGTTGAAACAGTCTGAATACCGCCACCGATACCATTGGAAAGCAGAGTAACCAGGAACGCAGGTGCCCCGACGCCTTCGAGTACATGGCGGACACCATCCACAAAAACAGTGCCAGAAAAAATATCAAAGAAATCAATAAAGGCGCTGCCAACATTGATAGAGAACATGAACATCAGGTACATGATACCGAAGAAGATCGGCATACCCAGGGCACGACTCAGTACCACGGAATCGATCTTTTCAGTCATGGAGCGACTGACATTCTGACTGCGGGCTACAACGCCATCGGTAAGGGTGTCGATAAAGCTGTAGCGGCCATCGGCAAAGAGGATATCTACCTCTTCATCACCGGCAGCCTGCAGAGCATTGCGGGCACTGGTGACCGAGGCCATGGTATCCGTGGACATCAGGCTTTCCAGGCTCTGGTCCCCTTCCAGAAGGCGACCGGCCAGCCAGCGCTTGCAGACATTCAGCTCTGCGGCTTTTACCCCAACCACAGGCTTGAGTTCAGCCAGAGCCTGCTCAATGATGTTGCTGTAACCTACCTGTACCCTCTTATCCTGGCGGCTACCGGACAAGTACTCTTCAAGAGCCACTTTCAGGGGTTCTACGCCATCGTTACGACTGGCAATCACCGGAATCACCGCGCAGCCCAAGCGGTTTGCCAGCCCTTCAGCCTTGATGGATACGCCCTTCTCTTCGGCGACGTCCATCATATTCAACACCACCATCATCGGCCGGTTCATTTCCAGCAGCTGGGTGGTCAGGTAGAGGTTTCGCTCAATATTGCCGGCATCAATAATATTGATGTAGAAATCCGCTTCATCCCCCAGGACATAATCCCGGGCGAGCTTTTCATCAATCGCTGTATTGCCTATGCCGACATCAAGAGAGTAAGTGCCGGGAAGGTCTACCAGCTCTACTGAACGACCGGAGTATTCATAAATACCTGTTTTACGCTCCACCGTAACGCCAGGCCAGTTACCGACCTGCTGCCTGGCACCGGTGAGAGCGTTGAAAAGCGTTGTTTTACCACAATTCGGATTACCGAGGACAGCAACACTCACCTGCGCCATTACAGGACTCCTTTTTCACTAATACACACTGAGCTTCATCCTGACGCAGACTCAGACTGAAACCACGAATTTCCAGTTCTACCGGGTCTCCCATAGGGGCCCTCCGGACCACCTTCAGTCCGGTTCCCGGAGTCAGACCCATGGCCAGCAACTGGCGCCTGTAGCCACCACCACCAGCATATCCGGCCACAAAGCCGGATTCGCCGACATCAAGATCGCTCAGTGTTAAAGACATTCATTACTCCTTGCACAGCACACCTTGAGATTCACCCAGGCAAACAAACGCAGATTATAGAATAAATGATAATCGTTCGCGTTAAGGACATGTATTAAAAATCTGCGAAATACACGCACTTTGAGGATGAAAGAATCTGATTGAGAAGCATACGCAATAAAGGAAAACCATCCTTTGACATATATCAAACCTACGGAGGTAACCCATACCAAGGTGGAATAGCCCCTCCCCCCCGTTATTCATACACTCCCCTTCATCTGACTCATTCCAGGGAACGGTATTTATGAATATGAGCACCCTATCCACCACACTCCGGAGCGGCCTTCAGTCGACCCAGGCCGCCCTGGTTGAGCTGACCCATCAGACGAAAGCAAGGCTGAAAGTGCTGGCCAAAGTCACCACCTACATCGGCCAGCTGTTCAGGACCCATATTCTCAACAGTCCCCTGTTCAAGCTGTTAAGCCAGCGCAGCTGCGTAAACACGGCCACCAATACCCAGGTGAATGCAATAACCGAAGACTTTGTCCGTGTCGCGGCAGAAAAATCCAGGCTGACACGGAAAAACAACAAACTTGCACGGCAGCTCAATCATGCCCAGCAAAGGCAGAAACATATGCAGCACAAGCTGAAAGAACAAAAACAGGTACAAACCGAGCTGAAAACCAGCCAGCAGATACTTGAGCAGAAGTTTAGGGAATCTGATGAAAATGTTGAAAAAATCAGAGGTGAACTGAAAGAGCTTGATCTTGCCCATAACACCGAACAATGGAATGTGCAGGAAGCGAAAGCCCAGCTGGAAGCGTACAAAGAACGAGCCGAACAGAAGATGTCTGAGCTGGAAAGTGAAGCGGCGCTGCTCTCCAAACAGCAGAAAGACGAGATAGAAATTCAAAGAGCAAAAATCTCTCTAATGGAAGACGAACGCAACCGCCTCAAGGAAGCCCTGGAACTAACTACTACGGAGAAAGAGCTGGGACAACAAGAGTGCCGTGATCTGATATACAGGACACATCTTCAAGAGTCTCACTACCAACATCTTCAGCAGGAATACTACAAACTGCATGAGCAATTCAACAGAGCCAAACAAGCCATCGCCTGTGTGCTTGATCTGCCACAGAACCCGGCATTACCAGAGCCCGCAGAAGAAAAGCAGGATTAATTCTTCACCCAGAAAAACACAAACCCGGCCAAGCGCCGGGTTTGTGCTGTTCAGGCTGGAAATGAATCGGGTCTATTCGCCCTCACCTCTTTCCCGGAACTCTTCTGGCGGAGGAATGATCGCATTATCCAGCTGCTCCCACATTTGATGCAGAGCGCCTTTCTTATTACCCGAGAAATCACGAATGGTGGATGGAATACCGAGAGTCACCCGGTACACATCCATAAAGTGGCTGCGCTGCTTCTGGCTACCAAGGTAACCCCTCAGCTGGTCTATACCCTTCTGTACCGCAACAACACGCAGCTGCCTGTACTTTCGGGGAGTAATCGGAACTTCACCGGCTTTGGCCTCCTTAACACGCTCCACATACTCTTCCTGAAGGGCTTCTGACTTGGCCTGCATCTGCTGCAGAGTTTCCTGAACCGCTTTCTCCATAATATGTTCATACTGCTCACGATCCAGATAGCCTTCTGCCGGATGCTGCTCCGCCATACGTTTCGCGGCTTCTTCTTTAAAGAAATGCACAACACCATCGGTCAGGTGCGGGTGACCATGGACAATATTGTGAATATCCCAATCCTGGGTCCAGTGGGGGTTGTCTTCAACAAACTTGCGCTCTTCCTCAAGCACCTTGATATTGCGATCCCCGGTTTTCTTTTTGGCCACAGCCTCTCTGGACGCCTTCAGTTCCTGATCGGCTTTCAGTTTCGTATCAGCCTCTTCAACTATATTTTCCAGCCGTTCTTTCAGTCCGCCCTCTTCCATAGCCTGGAGAATATTTTTTGCCATAGCCCGGATTTCACTGGGATCACCGGACAGCACAAAAGACTTGGCATCATTAAGCTTGCTAGTGTCACCTGTCATCAGCGCATCAACTACACGTACCTTACGTTGATTCAACAGGCGGAAATGCAGACCAACATCCTGAATTTTCCTTTTCAGGTATTGGGTAGCATCCACAACCCTGGCAGAAACCTTCCGATACCAGTGGGATACTTTACCCTGGATATTATTGTTGGTTAATCTGGTCCAGACCTTGTTATGGACATTTAAAAGGTCTGGCACCCTGTCCCTGATGACTTCCTGTATCCACCCCATCGGTATACCACTCCCTGATTGCTTTACCAGCCTGTCCGGGTTCGTTCACACAACAGCTAGACAACCCAAATTACCCATCACCATAGATAGGGAGAACAGGACAGGCAAATAGGGGGAAAAATACGACGAAAGATGTACTCACCCCATGAATGAGTACCGGGAAACATGGCCCAGTGTCAGCTTTTCTCGACAAAAGTCATGACACAGAACCATGAAAAAACAGCAACATGGAGCAGACTGTCAGAATTTCGAAGACTGAAATCCGGCCCCACCGGCCGTAGCCCCATAAATGGTAAAACCATCCCGGTGGGCCAGCTCCTCACAATAGCCAAAGGCTTCCTTTATAAGGGGCCGGTATTTCAGAAAACTATTGGCGACGATACGCAGCTGCCCGCCCTTGACCAGATGCTCCCTGCACTGGCTCAGAAAACTTTCAGTCACGTCATAACGGGTTTTCACCCCTTCATGGAAGGGAGGATTGGAGATAATCCAGTCATAACGGCCTTTAACCTGGTCCAGGCCATGGCTGGCGATCACTTTGCCTTCAATCTGATTCAGAGCCAGAGTACGCTTGGCAGCTTCCAGAGCCATGGCATCGGTATCCAGCAGGGTCGGTCGGCAACGCTTGTGACGATTGGCCAACCAACCGCCGATCACCCCAGCACCACAGCCAAAATCCAATACCTGCCCCCGAATAACTTCCCGGGACAACGTCTCCAGCAACAACCGGGTTCCCACATCCAGCCGACCATGGCTGAACACGCCCGGAAGGGAAACTATATCCATTTTTGTATCAGCCACCTCCACAGAAAACTGCTCTTCCTTCAAGACTGCATCAGTTATTCGCTTACCCTGGGCTGGCTCCAGGGAAAACAACCCGGCATGACAGCCGCTGCCGACAGACTCAACTTCACCCCAGGCCTGAAGCCTCTTTTTCCAGGGTTTAATACCTGTACCATTCTCCCCCACCAGCAGAAGATGTCCCTTCTCAGAAAGTCGGGTACAGAGCATATCCACCATACCCGTAATCAAAGGCCGGCTTTTCTGCAGATAGAGCACAATTATATCGAATGTACCGGCCAGCTTATCCGGAGTGTGGGAGTAACAAACCCGATTTTCAGGCAGGGTTCGCAGAGCATGACTGCTCACTTCCACCACCGTGGTGAAAACACTGAACTCTGACTGTGGATACAGGGCTGACAACTCCGCCAGGCCATTATCAGCCGGGGGCAGTGCCAGCAGTAATCGCGGAGCATCCAGTAACTCACTGTTGCGTAACAGAAGACGGGAAGGGTTTGTCAGGCTGCTCATTATGCATCCGGTCAGAAAAACGGGTTTTATACAACAGTGGTATATATACGTCCACAGGAGGCGCTTTCAATTAAACTCCCCCCCTGCATCAAATAAATGTAAAAAGATTAATAATCTATGTAGAAAGCCCGATGCCCGGAAAACAGACAATCACTATAATGCCCGTGATTTTGTTAATTCAGGATAGATGATCCACATGTCGAAAAGAACAATTGTGGTCGGTATTGCCGGTGCCTCCGCATCCGGAAAAAGCCTGCTGGCAGAAACCCTGATTAAAGAGTTTCCCCGCGAGCACCTGTGCGTTATCTCCGAAGATTCCTATTATCGGGATCAATCTCATCTCACCATGGAAGAGCGCCAGAAAATCAATTACGACCACCCTGAATCCATGGATCATGACCTTCTCCTTCAGCATCTGCAACAGCTGAAAGACGGGAAAGCCATTGAAGTACCGGAATATGATTACGCAGAACATAACCGCAGTCGTAAAACCCGCCGGGTAGAACCTTCCAAGGTAATTATCTTTGAAGGCATACTGCTGTTTGTTAACCCGGCCATCCGTGAAGCTTTTGACCTTCGTTTCTACATGGATACGCCCCTGGATATCTGCCTGACCCGCCGCCTGGAGCGGGATATTGTCAGCAGAGGCCGGGATATGAGTTCCGTAATCAAGCAATATATGGACACGGTTCGCCCCATGTTCCTGCAGTTTATTGAGCCTTCCCGCCAGCACGCCGACCTGATTATTCCCCGGGGCGGCAAAAACCAGATCGCCCTTGACCTGATCAAAACCAAAATTCACTCCCTGGTAAACTGATTTCCAAAGGCCCATATACAGAACCCCTTCTTTACTCTGGCTCAGAACAAAGAAGGGTTCAGACAATATTGATAATGAATAGACGACTGTAGATATTCAGAATCAGGAGCAGTTCAGAATTTCCCTGCACCAGGAGATTTCAAGACAGTTATCACATATTCGTTCGATATGGGGATAAGGGTCCATGACTACGCCAGCCCTACGGGCAAACACAACCTGGGGCACCAGAGCGTAATCAGCAAGGGTCATAGTTTCACCAAAACAGAAGGTTCCGGTCCGGGCCTGGTGGGCCAGCCGGTATTCAAGACGACGAAAGACTTTTTTTAAACAGAACAGCGACCACTCCCGGCGCTGTTGCTCATCCAGTTCTGCATGCTGCCCCAGCCATTCTCCTGGCCGACCTTCCTCCCAGGGCAGGACTTCACTGGCAATAACATGGACAAAACTGCGTACTGCTGCTCTCTGTGCCAGATTTTCCGGATAGAGAGGGTTTCTCTGGTCAAAACGACCCAACTCCTCCAGATACTCGACGATGGCCAGGGGCTGATTAACATAGATATCTCCGTGCATCAGTACCGGCATATCATCCATACCTGCCGGGAAACCGGGCTCGGGCTTATCCGTTAAACGGACAACTTCATACTCCTGCCCCCGGGCAGCCAGCGCCAGCTGCACCATAAGAGCTGCAGGAGACCGCGAACCTATACAGAGCTTCATAACCTACCCCCTGTAATATCCACAAAAACCCGTGAATTATCGCACACAACTTTACACTCCCTTCCAATTCCCTGATACTTCCAGCGTATAAATGCCCACGTCTGCCAGCACTTCTGATTATTGCTCCTGTGGCTTGTACACTTTTAGCATCTCTAATCGTTTTTCTTTCGCCTTACAGGCTCAGGCATGCTTATGCGCATTGAAAGTGATATTAAACTCGGTTTTAAAGACGTTCTGTTCCGCCCCAAGCGCTCCACTCTGCGCAGCCGTTCCCAGGTTGACCTGAAGCGCACCTTCCGTTTTATTCATTCCGATCGCGAATGGACCGGCATCCCCGTGATTGCCGCCAACATGGACACTGTCGGCACCTTTGAAATTGCCAAGGCACTGGCCGAACACGGCATGCTCACAGCCCTGCACAAGCACTACACCGAACAGGACTGGAACGCATTCCTGGCTGACGCGGACGAAGAGATCTACAACCGCATCATGATCAGCTCCGGTACCTCCGACAAGGATTTTGCCAAACTGACAGCCCTCCTTGAACGTCATCCCAAGCTGTATTTTATCTGCATTGACGTGGCTAATGGTTACTCCGAACACTTCGTCGACTTTGTCTCCAAAGTCCGTACCACATTCCCTGACAAAGTAATTATTGCCGGCAATGTCGTGACCGGTGAGATGGTTGAAGAACTGCTGCTCGGCGGTGCCGACGTGGTTAAAGTTGGCATTGGCCCCGGCTCTGTATGCACCACCCGGGTAAAAACCGGTGTTGGCTACCCGCAGCTGTCCGCAATCATTGAATGCGCCGATGCGGCCCACGGCCTGAGTGGCCAGATTATCGGTGATGGTGGCTGTACCTCTGCCGGTGACGTTGCCAAAGGTTTTGGCGGTGGCGCAGACTTTATGATGCTGGGTGGCATGCTGGCCGGCCACGATGAGTCCGGCGGTGAAATTATTGAAGAGAACGGCGAAACCTTCAAACTGTTCTACGGCATGAGTTCCTCCACTGCGATGGATAAGCACTCCGGCGGTGTAGCCGGATACCGCGCGTCTGAAGGCAAGACTGTTAAGGCTCCCTACCGCGGCCCGGTAGCAAACACCGTTCAGGATATCCTTGGAGGCGTGCGTTCCACCTGCACCTATGTGGGCGCGGCCCAACTCAAAGAGCTGACCAAGCGCACAACCTTTATCCGCGTACAGGAACAGGAAAACCGTATCTTTAACAGTTAATCTTCCTGCCCGGCTTTATCTGCCGGACAGTGCACGTATTGTTTGGCAGATAAAAACTTTCAGTGGCCAATCCATCAATAAACTGCACTGTTGCCCCGGCCAGTAAAGATTTTCATCAGGCGTTGCATCAGCTGATCCGAAGGGAGCTTCATCTCTTCCAGCTCATACTCGTCCTTCAACAAATCTCACTTATGCCTGCCCAGGAGTTATGCGTCGATAAAAGCGTCAGCTGACTTCTTATAGTCACGTGCTGACTGAATAAGGAATAAAACAAGTGTAAAGATATGATGAGGCCGGTATTTATATACGGCAGCTTTAGGTAATGTTACCTATATTGGCTCTACAGGGCATTGTCTAGTATTCGTACCATAAAGATTTTAAAAGTTACAGGACGTCATCCTCCGGAGGACGAAATGAGCAAATATATTTACCAGACCGTCTATGAGGAATTTACCGGTTTGAAACCCCCTGAACCTACTGATAGCAAACAACGCCGCAAACGTGGTTACGG
The DNA here is from genome assembly GCF_058147085.1 of Parendozoicomonas sp. 209JJ7-1. Taxonomy (NCBI): domain Bacteria; kingdom Pseudomonadati; phylum Pseudomonadota; class Gammaproteobacteria; order Oceanospirillales; family Endozoicomonadaceae; genus Parendozoicomonas; species Parendozoicomonas sp. 209JJ7-1. The sequence continues at coordinate 85,342 of NZ_JBYVJU010000001.1, forward strand.
ACACCCATATCGCATGCGATTGAACATGCAGGAAGAAACTGAAACCAGACAGAAAAAACCCGAACGCCGTAACCAGTTTGGCCAGCCAATCAATGGTTCCCGCAAATCAAGAGATGATCAGTCCATACAGGCTGAAAAACATGACAACCGGCAGAAAAACAGAATCCCCAGAGAGCCGGAACTGCCGCCCCGGTTTCATGCCGGAGATACCTATATGCAGGACTCCATGAACGCACTGCCTGCCATGCCCGGCGAACACCCGGCAGAAAGAAGGCGAGCCACAGCCATGCCCAAAGTGACCTACAAGAAGCGTCGCCACTTCAACCTGGATGCGCCCTCCGACAGAGATACTGACTCCTGATTGGCTCCCGGCTAACGCCTGAGGCCCTGCTATGAGGGGCAAGGCCTGTAGACAGATCAGTTTGCTTACATTGCTGATACGTACTTGATCATCACACCCGCGGCAACCGCAGAGCCGATAACACCAGCCACATTCGGACCCATGGCGTGCATCAGCAGGAAGTTGTGAGGATTAGATTCCAGGCCCACCTTGTTGGATACCCGGGCTGCCATAGGTACAGCAGATACACCGGCAGAACCAATCAGCGGGTTGATCTTGGTCTTGCTGAATACGTTCATCAGCTTGGCCATCAGCACGCCCGCAGCAGTACCGATACAGAAAGCCACGATACCCAGGGAAAGAATACCCAGAGTCTCTGCCGCCAGGAACTTATCGGCCACCAGCTTGGAGCCAACGGACAGACCCAGGAAGATAGTCACGATATTGATCAGTGCATTCTGGGCGGTATCGGACAGACGATCCACCACGCCACACTCACGCATCAGGTTACCGAAACAGAACATACCCAACAGAGGCGCGGCGTCCGGCAGCAGGAAGGCCACCAGCAGCAACAGCAACAGCGGGAACATAATCTTCTCTGCTTTGGAGACGTGACGCAGCTGCTTCATCTCGATGGCACGCTCTTTCTCGGTGGTCAGCGCCTTCATGATCGGGGGCTGAATCATGGGAACCAGAGCCATGTAAGAATAAGCCGATACCGCGATGGCACCCAGCAGTTCAGGAGCCAGTACGCTGGACACATAGATGGCCGTCGGACCATCCGCACCACCGATAATACCTATAGCCGCAGCCTGGGCCAGGTTGAAGTCCATCAGACCGGTAGCCGTCAGGCCCACAGCACCCAGAACCGTAGCGAAGATACCAAACTGCGCCGCAGCACCCAGGAACAGAGTACGGGGATTCGCCAGCAGCGGACCAAAGTCGGTCATGGCACCCACACCCATAAAAATCAGCAGCGGTGCGATGCTACTGCCAATAGCTACGGAGTAGAAGCTGTACAGCATACCGTTGCTGTAGTTCAGATCCGCAGCAAGGTTCTCAGCTAACGTCTGAACAGCGGCAGGCGCATTGTGGTATGCAGCCAGCATCTGCTTCACACCTTCATATTCAACTCCCAGAACAACAGCCAGTTGATCCACATGGGCCATATTCTGCAGATTCACCAGCTGCTCAACAGCGCTGAGGGCCAGACCGGCCGCCGGGATATTCGCGAGAATACCGCCAAAGCCGATAGGTACCAGCAGCAGTGGCTCGAAGTTCTTGCGAATCGCCAGGAACAGCAGCAGGAAACCAACGGCAATCATAATTGCCTGGCCGGATGTCAGGTTGTAAATCCCTGACCCCGTCCACAGAGCCATTAACTTATCCATATCAGCCTCCTTACGCCAGGGTCAACAGCTCATCGCCGACAGCCACAGAGTCACCCTCTTTCACGCTGACGCTACCAACAGTACCGGCCTTCATCGCACGGACTTCGGTTTCCATCTTCATGGCTTCGAGAATAACCACCACATCACCGGCCTGGACGTTCTGACCAGGCTGGACATTGACCTTCCAGATATTACCGGCCAGAGGGGCAGGCATAGGGTCACCACCACCGGCAGGAACGGCTGCAGGGGCCGCACCAGCTGCCGCTGTACCTGAAGAGACGGACTTGATACCAGTCACATCACCACCGTCGTTCACCTCAACCACATACTCGCTGCCGCTGACAGTGACGGTGTAAACCTCAGGCTTACCACTGTCCCTGGCGACCAGTTCCTGTCCGGTAGGTACAGGCTCAAAGGCATCGGGGTTACCCCGATTTTCCAGGAACTTGTAACCAATCTGAGGGAACAGAGCGACGGTCAGCACATCATCAATGGCATCGTTAGCCAGAGTGATGCTCTTTTCGGCAGCCTGGGCTTTCACTTCAGCTTCCAGCTTGTCCATTTCTGGCACCAGCAGATCAGCCGGACGACAGGTGACGGGTTCAGCACCATCCAGAACACGGGCCTGCAGCTCGGCGTTCATGGCAGAAGGTGCCGCGCCGTATTCACCTTTCAGGATACCCTGAGTCTCTTTGGAGATAGTCTTGTAACGCTCACCAGTGAGTACGTTCAGCACAGACTGGGTACCGACAATCTGGGAAGTCGGTGTAACCAGAGGGATATAACCCAGATCTTCACGGACACGGGGAATCTCTTTCAGAACCTCGTCAAACTTGTCCGCAGCGCCCTGCTCTTTCAGCTGATTCTCCATATTGGTCAGCATGCCACCGGGCACCTGGGCGACCAGGATACGGGAATCCACACCGCGGAGCGCGCCTTCAAACCTGGCATACTTCTTCCGCACGTCACGGAAGTAGGCAGCCACTTCTTCAATAGCTTCGATATTCAAACCGGTATCACGCTCGGTGCCTTTTAGGGCAGCAACGATGGATTCGGTGGGGGAATGTCCGTAGGTCATGGACATGGAGGAAATCGCAGTATCGACACGGTCAACGCCGGCTTCTACGGCCTTCAGCAGGGTCATGGAAGAGAGACCCGCTGTTGCATGACAATGCAGATGAACTTCCAGATCAGTCTCTTTCTTCAGACGGGAGACCAGCTCGTAAGCGTCGTAGGGGGAGAGGATACCGGCCATATCCTTGATACACAGGGAATCGGCGTCCAGATCTTCAACCTGCTTGGCCAGGCTTACCCAGTTATCCATGGTGTGCACGGGGCTGGTGGTAAAGGAGATAGTACCCTGGGCATGAGCACCCTGCTTCTTCACCGCCTTCATGGCCTGCTGCAGATTGCGGGGATCGTTCATGGCGTCAAACACCCGGAACACATCCATACCGTTGGCCACAGCGCGCTCAACAAAGCGATCTACGACATCGTCCGCATAGTGGCGATAGCCCAGCAGGTTCTGGCCACGGAGCAGCATCTGCTGTCTGGTCTTCGGCATGGCCTTTTTCAGGGCCCGCAGACGCTCCCAGGGGTCTTCACCCAGAAAACGGATACAGCTGTCAAAAGTGGCTCCACCCCAGGTTTCCAGGGACCAGTAGCCAATTTCGTCCAGCTTCTCCGTAATAGGAAGCATATCGTCCAGACGCAGACGGGTGGCAAACAGCGATTGATGGGCATCGCGCAGCACGACATCGGTAATGCCCAGAGGCGCTTTATTAGCGGTCATCCTTTCAATTCCCCCAAGAGATAAAATACAGAAATTGTCCGTTAGCGGCGGGCTCTGTGCTGACGCAAGGCCTCACCAATCACCGCAAGCAGCACAGGATCGGCAGCAGGGTCGGAAACGCCGGGCACAGGAGCGGCAGAACGCCGGGGTGCAGGCTCAGCCTGCTCGGGTACCAGTGCCGGAACAATTTTCGACATTAGACTGGTAGCGAAGACCAGGACGGTAAGAAAAATAAAAACAAAGCCCATGCCGAACATCATCAGCGACAGACCTTCATTCATAAGATCCACTTGGGACATGATTCACCCTGTTATGGTTTTCCTGCTCTGCTGACCGGTTTTTATTCTGGTGAAATAATAAGGTTCAGCTGACAGTCTTTTAGGATTTATTAGGTCATAAGTCCGTGGCCATTTTACCGAAATAGGTGTTTGGCGCAATATTTGCGCTATAAATGCTCCCTATAGTACTTATAAGCAGCCGTAATATCAGACAGATAACTCCTACAAGTATGCCCAGCGTCTTCTGTATCCCTCCCCCTTTTTTACATCGATTTTTTCCGAACAGTACGGCACAGAAATCAGCCATCCCGAATTTGCGCTTCTTATAGGTATGGCATCTGGCATTTCTGTCCGATGGGGCTTAGCATATCGCCCCTGTTCAGCGAATATTCCCAGCTTCAGTGAAAATCACTCTTGCTCCAATGGAAGGTGTGGCCGACTACCTGACCCGGCAACTGCTCACCGAAACCGGTGGCTTTGACCTGTGTGTCACTGAGTTTATCCGTATCACCAACACCCTGTATCCGAATAACGTGTTCTACCGCATGTGCCCGGAGCTGCGCCACGGCAGCCGTACCCGAGCCGGAACGCCTGTGTATGTCCAGCTGATGGGCAACGACCCTGTGCTTCTGGCAGAAAGCGCCTGCAAAGTGGCCAGGCTGGGAGCCCTGGGAGTGGATCTGAACTTTGGCTGTCCATCAAAAACGGTGAATCGCCACAAGGGCGGCGCAACCCTGCTGAATGAACCGGAAACCATTTATTCCGTGGTGAAAGCCGTTCGCGCGCAGGTACCTGCGGATATTCCTGTCACCGCCAAAATGCGCCTGGGATATGATACGCCTGACAATGCCCTGGATATTGCCCTGGGTATTGAAGCGGCCGGTGCCAATGGTCTGACCATTCATGCCCGCACCCGCAAGCAGGGTTATCGTCCGCCGGCCCACTGGGAACGACTGGCCTGTATTCAGGAACAGCTCGCTATTCCCCTCACAGCTAACGGGGAAATCTGGACTCTGGAAGACTACCATCGCTGCCGGGAAGCCAGCGGCTGCGATGATGTGATGATTGGTCGCGGAGCTGTAGCCCGGCCCATGCTGGCCCGGCAGATTAAGTCAACAACATCAAACCTTTCTTTCCCTGCCGGAAATGACTGGTCCCATACCCAGAAAATACTGGAAACCTTTGCCGAACTGGTGATCAGCCTGGAAGATGGTGAACCCCTCCTTTATGGTATCCATAATCCCCAGCGCTATCTGCCAGACCGTATCAAGCAGTGGCTGGGGCTGATTAGCAAAAGCCACGAACAGGCGGCGACCCTGTTTCATACGGTGAAACGCCATAAATGTGTTCATACGATATTATCTGAATTAAAAAAAGCGGCCTGACGGCCCCGCAGGAATACCTGAAAGAAAAGCTATGCCCGAATCGATGATTCACTCCGCTGCCGTTCGCTGGGACGACGATGGACAGCCACTGTCTGAAGAGTTTGATGATGTGTACTTCTCCCGCATTAACGGGATGGAAGAGAGCCGTTATGTTTTCCTGGACAATAATGATCTGCCAACACGTTTTGCGGCACTGCCTGACCATGGCGTGTTTACCATCGGGGAAACCGGATTTGGCTCCGGTCTGAACTTTTTGATGGCATGGCAGTGCTTTCTGAAGCATGCTCCGGCAACGGCCCGACTGCACTTTGCTTCTGTAGAGAAATATCCGATGACAGAAGCTGATTTTCAAAAGGCTCTGGCACTATGGCCGGATATTACTGAGCTCAGCCAGGAAGTAATCCAGGTTTATCCCGGAGAAGTGCCAGGCTTTCATCGGCGCAGCTTTGCCAAAGGCCGGGTACAACTGACTCTGGTGATTGATGATGTTCTCAATGCCCTGCCCCGCTTCACCGGCCCGATTGACGCCTGGTTTCTGGATGGCTTTACCCCATCCCGTAACCCGGAAATGTGGCAACCGGAGCTGTTCCAGGCCATGGCCGCGACATCATCTTTCGATGCCACCTGGTCCACATTTACCGTGGCACGTATTGTCAGGCAGGGCCTGGAAGCCGCAGGATTTCCCTACATCCGGGTACCCGGATATGGCAAAAAGCGGGAAATGATTCGGGGAACAGTAAAAACCACCAGCCCTACCCTGAATAAACCCTGGCTGCAACAGGTGACGACTCAAGATACACGACAAGCCATTATTATTGGCGCGGGGCTGGCCGGCGCTTCCACCGCCCGGGCTCTGGCAGAACGGGACTGGCAGGTCACTGTACTCGATAGGCGGAGCGATCCCGCTGGCGGAGCTTCAGGCAACCCCCAGGGCATGCTGTATACCCGACTATCCGCCCATGATATGCCACTTACCCAACTGGTGTTACAAGGCTATCGCCATACTATTGCCCAGTTATCAAAGGTACCCGATAATCTTTACGCTCTTTGCGGTATTATCCAACTTCCCGATTCTGAGAAAGAACGTCAGCGCCAGAATGAACTGACAGGCAATGGCCGTTTTCGCAGCATTCTTGACCTCAAAGGGGATAAAGAACTCTCTGAACTTGCCAGACTCACCATCAACAGTGACGGACTCCATTTCCACGACAGCGGATGGGTGAATCCCCCCGGGCTGGTGAACTGGCTGCTGGATCATAAGAACATTCATTTTCAGGGCAACAGCCAGGTTCAGTCTCTGGTACATGGCCAGTACCACTGGCAGATCCATATAAAAGACAGTGCCACCTTAACCAGCCCGGTAGTTGTAATAGCCTGTGGCCATCAGGCCAGTGAACTACAACAGACAGAACATCTGCCCCTGAAAGCGATTCGAGGACAGGTCACCGTGGTACCAGCCACAGAGTCCAGCCGGAAACTCTCCCAGGTTCTCTGTGAAGAAGGCTATATCGCCCCGGCAGCCAATGATGTTCACACCCTTGGTGCCACCTTCCATTTTAATGACCCGGAAGAACAGTGCCGGCCAGCGGACCATCAGAGCAACCTGGACACCATTGCCAGCTTCGCCCCCAGCGTGGCCAGCGCCCTGAACTTTGACCAGCTCAAACCGGAAAATCTGACCGGTCGAGCCGGCTTCCGCTGTACCACGCCGGATTACCTGCCGGTAATAGGACCGGTACTGGATAATGAAGCTTTCCGGGAAACTTTCGCAGACCTGGCCAAAAACGCCCGCAAGCCCATTGATCATCCTGTTCCATGGTATACAGGGCTGTATATCAATGCCGGCCACGGCTCCCGGGGACTGATTACCTGCCCTTTGTCCGGGGAGATTCTGGCCAGCCAGATTTGCGGGGAACTGGCTCCAGTCGGAGCGGACCTGCTGGCAGAGCTTCATCCCGGACGTTTTCCGGCGAGAGCATTGATAAAGGGAAAAAAAAGTAAGAAGCCAAAGACTGAGACCAAAGCCTGACAGGCTTAAACTTATTAAACCCGCAGTTCATTAAACCTGCAGTTCATTAAACCATAGTGCAATACCGGTTTTCGCTGCTGATCTCTACTCTTGAATCCAGTGCAACCAGAGAGCAAGAGATCGAACATGGCAATTTCACATCAAAGCAAATTCACCTGCTCCGGCTGGAGCAAACTGACCACCGCCTGCTCCTCCGCTCTGCACAAGCTGCCATCAGCCCGGCACAGCTGGAGTGCTGCCCAGACAACCGCCGTTCAGGTAAACGAAGCGGCTATCCAGTCAACCTCAATAAAAAACATTGAAACAGGTGCTCAAATAAGCCCGGTCTGGCGCTTTGCTGGAGTTTCTGCCCCCCGCCAGCCAGGTTTGATTTAGATGGGACAGCTGGCCCCTGTCCCTTTCAAGCCGCAGTAACCACCCGGATTTCGGGCCAGATACTGCTGGTGATAGTTTTCTCCGTAATAGAACATGCTGAGTGGTGCGATTTCCGTGGTAATCTCCTGAAAGCCCTGTTCTCTTAAGGCGGGCTGAAACGCTGCCAGGCTTTCCCTTGCCTGCTCCAGCTGGGTATCAGTCGTCGTGTAGATCGCAGAACGGTACTGGCTGCCAATATCATTCCCCTGCCGCATACCTTCCGTAGGGTTATGCTGTTCCCAGAATAAGGCAAGAAGCTGCTTGAAAGAAATTTCTGCAGGCTCATAAATCACCCGCACTACTTCCGTATGACCAGTCTGCCCGGTACATACCTGCTGGTAAGTAGGATTTGCCGTATAGCCACCGGCATAGCCGACAGCGGTCACATACACGCCGGGCCGTTGCCAGAACAACCTCTCAGCTCCCCAGAAACAGCCCATACCAAAAACAACTTCTTCCATATTCTCGGGCCAGGGAGGCAGAAGTGAGTGATGGAAGATCACATGGGGTTCTGTCACCGCCATGGGTTCCGGTGAACCTTCCAGCGCCTCATCGGTGCTTATCATACGTGTTAAACCAGCCATAACATCTTTTCTCGGGAAACATGAAAATTTTAAGGAGTCTTGTCTGAAGACGCGCGGTCAAGGGACGCTTTGTCAAGGGGGAAATCCCCCAACACCAATGCCGGATCAAGGCGAACAGCGCCCCAGTTTACCCGCCAGTCCAGATGAGCGCCTGTCACCCGGCCGGTAGCGCCTACTTCCGCAATCGGCTGCCCCTGCTTAATAACATCCCCTTCTTTCACAAGCAGCTTGCTGAGATGGAGGAAGCTACTGTTGATGCCCATACCATGGTCAATAATCATCGTACCACCGGAGAAATACATATCCGGATGGGCCAGGGTAACAACACCGGAAGCGGGCGCCAGCACCGGAGTTCCTGTGGGGGCCGCATAGTCAATGCCAAAGTGGGGGCGACGTGGCTCGCCATTAAAATAACGCTGACTGCCATAGACGCCGGTGACCGGGCCATCCACGGGCTGCAGGAAACCACTGAGGAACTCATACTGCTCTCTCCGTTGCTGGCGGGCCTTGCCCACCTTTTTATTCTCCTTGCGGATACGTTGCAAACGCTGCTCCGGCGGCTTTACATACTTTCTTGCCACGCCCTTGATACGCTGGATTTTATACTCCCGGGACGCCAGGTTCAGTAAGTGCCGTGTTTCCTTGCCCTCAGGGCTGACTGTGAGATAACTCTGGTCAAGCTTCGCGTCCCGACCAAAGCCCAATACAAAACGGCCGTCCGGAGCTATCATCACTTCTTTCTTTTTATAAAACACTTTATAGCCCGGCCTGACCTTCCCAAGATACAGGCTGCCCTGGGTCAGCACCTGAGGCTTTTTCGGGGAAAGCTGGGGCTGGGAAGCCTGGGCGGATGACAGACACAGCATCACCATGAATCCCAAAAAACCACATACCCACGAACGGAGCAAACTCATCATTTGTGCAGAACCCTTCCTGACATGTGTAGCATCTGTTTATATAGTAATCATACTCCCACTCTAAGAACAGGCACCGTTATGTCCCACATAATTCTTGCTATCTCCATTGTTATGCCCCTGGTATACGGCATAACCATTATGTTTGCCCTGCTGAGGGATACCCTCCACAAACAGAAGTGAAAGCAGAAGTGAAAGCCCGACTGACGGCTTTGTTATCCCCGCCATAAGCAGCGTTCCTGATTTCGTTGTCCCTTATATGGGTCCCTTACATGAGCCCCTTACATTAATGGGATAGCTGAATATGGAAATACGTGATGAAAATAGTTAGCGGGATAATCCTGACCACTCTGCTTTTTGTTACAGCTATTTTGGCGACCACTGCCGGTTATGCCGACATGGTGAAACCTTTACTCGCCGAACCACAGGTTATAACCAGTGCCGAAGGAAAACTCGACCTGAACCTGACCTTTACCAAGGGAACCCTGGAAACCCCCTGCCACACCATCACGACTCGTCTTTACCAGACACCGGATGGTACGCCCTCATCTCCCGGACCGACATTACGGCTGAAAAAGGGAGATACCCTGAATCTGAACCTGGAAAACAACCTGCCTGCTGACCCGTCCGAAGGGACAATTAACACTTTCAGGGCACCGGATACCACCAACTTCCATACCCATGGCCTTCATGTCTCCCCTGAAAAAGGCTCGGACGATGTGCTTTACACGGCCTTGAATGGCGGACAGACCCTCCATTCAAAATTCCAGATACCGAAATACCACACATCCGGGCTTTACTGGTACCACGCCCACTTCCACGGCTCCACAGCTATTCAGGTGGGTGGGGGGGCCCTGGGGGCCATTGTTATTGATGATGACGCAAACGACCAGCTTCCGGAAGTTATCGCCAACCTGCCCCAGAGTCTTGTGGTTTTCACCCAGGTGCACCTGCCAAAGATGGAAGAAATGACCCAAACGGCCAATGACTCGGTGTGGCAGGCGGAACCCAAAACGGATCAATGTTCCCAGGCAGAAATCAATGCTGATGCTGACAGTTTCCTGGCCAATGGCCAGAGTGTCCCCTACCTGAACATTGAAGCTGGCCAGTGGACCCGGCTGCGACTCTTGAATGGCGCAATGATGAAGTGGCTTGATATCCAGAAGCCCGATAACTGTGAATTCCAGTTATTGGCTAAAGACGGTATTTACCTGAACGACGCCCCCAGGCAGGTGAACCACTCTGTGTTACCCGGTGGAGGACGTGCCGATATAGCCGTCCGCTGTCATACAATCGGAGATACAACCCTTCAGTCCACTCTGACTAAAGACAGGGACGCCAATCAGTTTCTCTGGACGGGAGAACTGCTTACCCTGCGGGTGATACCCAATAACAAACCCAGCGCGGATGACCTGCCAAAGCTCTGTTACCAGCGTCCCTGCTATCTGCCGGATCTGCAGAATAAAGAACCGCAGTTTAACCAGACTTTCGCCCTGACAGACGATGCGGAAAACGGTATTTACCAGATTAATGGCCAGTCTTTTAATGTGACAAAGCCCTCTTACCAGATGGAACTAGGCTCACTGCAGAACTTCTATCTGGAAAATATTAATTACCATACCTTCCATATTCATATTTCCCCCTTCCAGCTAATGCATAACGGGGGACCGGATGATGATAACTATTTCCTGGCAGGGGACTGGCACGACACGATATTTCTGCCAGATCTCCCAGTGAAATATCAAAACACCCTGCGGATCGGCTACCAAAGTGACTATTTTGCGGGAGATTACGTAATCCATTGCCATATTCTGCCCCATGAGGATCAGGGCATGATGGGATACGTCCACACCGTCGATAAAGGAAACCATCCCTCTCTGTGTAGCAACCAGACTGCCCCCTCCTGGCCAGCCTGGAAAACAGGTACCATAGTCGGCTCATCAGTCTTTCTCTGCATTGCCACAAAAGTCGGAATATGCGCCTTGGGGTTTTATGCCAAATACCACCAGAAGCGCAGACGATTCGGAGGGTTTATTAGACTGAATCCCATGACTGATATTAATTAAACAGCATTGACACCCTTTCCACTCCGATAATTAATATATCCCCGGACAAAGGCAAAAGTCTTTGTCCGGGGATATATACTCAATATCTTTAGAAGCGTCGGTATTGCCGCCGGTCATTTTCATAATCAGCTGGATCATAATCCGGTCATACCAGGCATAAATGGCCACGGAATAATCGAAACAGATCAGAAATCTGAGGATATGAGCGCAACCGCAGGAACGACGTTGACTGAATGCCCTTTCTGCCCCCATTCTCCAGCAGACTGCTTATTTTACCGGACAAAAGTGTAACTCATCCTCATACTCAAATGTATCTCTTTAAAGAGAACCTGATTGCCTCGATACCTGTTGCCAGCTCCCGCTCCAGCACCAGCACCAGCACCACCAACACCCGCTGCCAGAGGGTGCCATCCCTGTTCAAAAATCTTTCCAATGCCATGGTAACGTGTTTGACCAGCTCTCTGCGAATAACATGTAAAATACACTGAATCCAGATATTCAGGGTCAACGTTATCCCAAGTAAAGCAAAGCATGGTTTCGTGAAATGCCAATGGTTGTGGCTGTGGTTTTTCCTCCTGAGCGGTTAGCTGAACTGAGATAAAGAAAACAGCCGGAAACAAGAGAGAGGGAAAACATTTCATAACATAAAGCACCCTGAGAACTATTATACTGCCTGAACATTCATGCCGGTCTGTCGACATTAACCAGTCCAGGCATAAGAGAGAATATATAGCAGATTATCTATGTATCTGTATGTTGGACCAGGCCAGGCACCCAGATGCTTTTCTGGTGCCCGAGTAAAGTTTCCAGACCCGATCCCCTTGCTTTATGCCAGTCTCCTTACAGATAACAACCCTACTCCCCCAGGAGGATGAAAATGGCCCTTGCATTCCAATCTGCCCTGACAGTCGCTCTTGCCCTGGCTGCCGGCACCTATGCCCACATGACGCTTGAATTGACTAGCGATCACCCCAATTGTCCGGCATGCCGACACTTTGCTGCCTGCATAAGCTGTTCGAGTCAGTCCATTGACCAACATAACTGCCAGAGAGTGCAGAAAGGGGAATGTCCAGGGCAAGAACTAAGCTTTATAGATATGGATGTTGATCTGAAAGTGGCCAGCAAGGCCGCCTCTATAAAAGCCAGCTGGTGCGAAGATGCACATATCCAGGTGGAAATTCCGGTTCATCAGGACAATGATATTCCCCTTCGAAACATAACCTGTTCCTGCAGCGATGGAAGATATTCCAGACAGATAGACTGCGACAAACTGTAACCCCATTACCCTGCGTTCTACTATTGGTTTACAAGTATCGGTTTACAAGCTTTCGCTTCAGATAATTCCCGTAGCCCTGAGCGAAGGCTTTTACTTTTGCCCAGTCGGTATACTCAATATCTTTAGAAACATCGGTATTACCACCGGTCATTTTCATAATCAGCTGAATCATAATCCTGTCATACCAGGCATAGTGGCTGTAAGACAAAGCCCCCGCCAGCACCCCTTTGTATTCAGGCTGCCATGGACTTTTACGTAAGAACTTACGCATATAAAGGTTAGTTTCCGGCACCTGCTTTTCCGGTTTGCGGGCGGTCAGGTTAACGCTGAAAAAACCACCAGGCATGGCTTTCAGCTTTTCAACATTGGCCGCGATAAAATCCCGGGCCACCGGCAGGTGATGACCATAGCGAACCGGCGTGCCAATCAGAACCGACTGGAATGTATCCAGCTCAAGGTTTTCATCCAGCCGTTCCAGATTATCCCGCTGCACCGACAGACCAGCCAATTGCATTTCACTGGCTATGGCAGCGGCAATACGGGCTGTCTGACCATCATGGGAGGCATAGAGGATAAGCTGCTGCTCTCCGACCTCCATAATTTTCCTGTCGTTAATAACCTTTCCCCTTTTTTTATATACAACACTACAGGCCATATTTGTGGAATGGATTCTCCCCGAAAATCAGTGGGTAAACCTTGATAATGATCAAAGGAGGTTATTTGTTTAAACAACCCAAATTTCCATCGCATTTCCAAGGCTGCAGGAACGGTATCCTGCACTGAAGCAAGCAGTGTATTTTTATAAACAGGGCTACTCTGTTTCCTTCTGTCACATCTGCAATGGGGACACTTCCGACTCACCCATGGCAGCCCACTGCTCAGTAAGAGAATTCCGGATATGCACCTGCCACACATGCTTTTGATAACGGCTGCCTTACAGATAACACCTGTTCTGGCAGACAGTCACAATTTCTGGAGCGGGAGAATCGACCACGACCCTCCCCTGTCACAGACTCAACGCTGGCACCAGCAGGTACAGATGCTGGATATACAATCCTTAGCCATTCTACCCACCGAGGGTGCTGCTTTAGCGGGATTTGCCAGTGACGAAGGTGTACGTCGTAATCAAGGCAGATCTGGTGCCATCAATGGCCCAGACAAACTGCGAGCAGCCATGCCCAACCTTCCGTGGAACCGGCAATCCCCTCTCTGGGATACAGGCAATATCACTAACACATCAAATACCCTGGAAGTGGCACAAAATGCTTACGCCCAGCTTATTACCCGGCTTTTAAACAGCGGCTTGTTTCCTGTTGGCCTGGGTGGTGGCCATGAAATCGCCTGGGGAAGCTACCTTGGGCTGGCTCACCATCTCGAAGAACAACTTGACCAGGCCCTTCAACATCAACATCAACAACATCCTGCGGTTCTGAATGTCCCTGTCCGTATTGGTATTATCAATATTGATGCCCATTTTGATTTGCGAAAACCCGCGCCCAACGCCAGTTCAGGTACACCATTTTACCAGATGGCGGAGTATGCCAAAAAGAAAGACTGGCCCTTTCATTACTTCTGCCTGGGCATCAGCCACAGCAGCAATACACGACGACTATTTAACAGGGCGGATGAGCTGGGTGTTGACTACATGACTGACCGACAGATGTCTCTGAACAATATGGAGAGTATTGCCATCCGTATACATACGTTTCTGGCACAGGTCGACCACCTTTATTTATCCATTGACCTTGACGCTTTTCCCGCATCCATTTCTCCAGGCGTCAGCGCTCCAGCGGCGAAAGGTATCAGCCTGGAGGTTGTGGAGAATCTTCTGGATATTATCAAGAACACCGGCAAACTCAGGCTGTTTGATATAGCGGAATACAATCCTGTCTACGATATTGATAACCGTACCGCCCGACTTGCTGCCAGGCTGATTTATCAGCTTGTCGGTGAAGATCAAGGAGATAAAAACACTACGACAAACAACCATGGTTTGCCTATAAATCACTGAAGAACGTCGTGTTATGGGGCCAGCCAATACCAAAAAAACCATAGTCTTCCGGTTTAGCTGTTTTCACTGAGCCGCCCCTCATAAGCTTCTCGCAAGTATAAACAAACTTATTGTTTTCAACAGCCCCCCGCGCAGTGGCTGCACAGCAGGCATTCAGACTTTGTCCCATAACAGTGATAATATTCAGCTTCACAGTATCAGCAACCAGCTGGATGTTATCGAAAGCATTGGTTTCCATAATCCCCTTCGCATAAACAAAAGTGGAATGGGGAACATGCTGGGCCAGATAAGGACTCATACCTCCGCTAAATATTTCTTTGTCACCATAACGTCCATCCCGCCCATACTGGACGATAAACAGAGGCACTTCCTCGGCAACCGTAAAATCAATCGCTTTTTTTTGAAGCCTCTGGCAGGCGTCCCTGTCTTCAGAAATATCCGGGTCTGAATCCGTTTCATCAACAAGAATGAGACCAACCTCTTTTCCCGCGTCAAGTTTATCAATCAGGGCATCAAATAAAGAACCACTTTTGTAAGTAATATTAGCCATGAAAGATCAATGATTTTAACTTAGCGTTTGCTGGTGGAATGAGTTCTGGGGGGAAGAACAACCTCTTCTGTCAGTGGATGCAAAACATAATATTGACCAAAATCACGAATCACTCTCTCACCTTTATAACCGATATGAATTTGCTGCCTTCGCATGCGATGAGCCTGGCTGACAGATCCAATATAAGCAGGAGTCATCCAGTCACTACTCACAGTCCACTCTTTATTATTTCCCACCGGGTCAATCATATTGACACCACTGAGCTGCTCGTAGTGGTAAGGTTTCATTCGCTGACTCCAGTGACACAAAAGCATATTGCCTTCTTCACAGCTCAATGCATGATTCACATGTATATTTTTTTCTTTGGCGGCCTGAATATGTGACTGTTCAGGGGCCTTGAGGCCCATCGTGAAGATTTTCCACGGGGTATCTAATGTCGCTCCCCCAGTACCAAGCGTCAGTAGCTCAGATAGCTGCTCTGAATCCAGCGTGGAAAAAACAGACGAATGCTGCGAAAGCGCCCGGGATATTGCCTCACTACTCAAAGAGCCATGACCAACAGATAAGTCAATACTGGCACCAGCGCCTACGGCATCAAAATAAAATTGCCAGCCCATTGGGGATGACAATGGAAATAATGGAAGAAATGTAGAGTACGTCCTCAGGAGTTCCCTATCCCAGAACGAAGACTCCATGGCACCCCGCAGGTCTTCCTGATTTTTCAGGTTATAAACGATCAGCGCCTGTGTATCATCGGGTGCCCGGACGAAAAACGTCCTTAAAAGGTAGCTCTCATCAGGCGGCCCGCTATCCGGCAGTTCATGGGGACTGGTGTCTGACAGTACAGAAGAGTAAGTCGTTGTGTTTTCTGCATCCCGTAACGGAGTTTCTTCCACACTTATCGAGGAAGGCAGAATAACAATATGTTCGGCCTTAACATATCTACTCCTGGTTGGCTCTGTGAAATTTAACTGGCTAAGGGGGTTGTCTGGGGTAAATACATCCGGACTGATATAAAAAATCATTTTCTGGAAGAGCTTTCCCAGCACTTCCATTTGTTTTGAGAAGTCCTCCAGAGAAATTCCCGGAGTAAATATATGCAGCGGGGTACCCATCATGGCCGCTGTATACATCACTTCGAAAGACGCTATGGAGTTGTTATCAATTACACAGAGTAACGTCCCTGGGACAACACCGCTATCTAAAACTAAAAGGTGGCCATAAAGGCGTTTAGCGTCTTCCAGCAGTTCCTGATAACTGATTGATCTGGTCTGGCTGAAAATCCGGGGGGTATCCTCAAAAATGACAACGGTTCTTTCAAGTTCCCGCTTCAGGTCACCCTGGCCCGAGAGTGCTGAGATTGGGACGACCAAGACAGCAGCCAGAAGCAGTCTCAAACATAGTTTTCGCGATCCGGCAGAAACTATGTTTACATATGTTATGGGTTTCCACTGAATCACTGCTGTTGTTCCTGCTGGTATCGTTTGCAGCAGAATATAGACAACTTTAACAATCAGGGATCAGGCAATCCCTTTTCCCGCAGTAAGGGCTATCCTTGCGAGCCTCTGTTTACGGTTTTCCAACAGGCATTCACATCATGAAAAATGTCACATTAAGCGGACTGCTTATACTGTTTCTTACCTGCTCGGCCGCATCCGGGGCGCAGCTTCCTGCAGGTTTCTCTTACTGTCTGGATGTTATTCCCTCGCTGAAAGTGGAGCTGAGATATGCAACCACTGAGAACTTCACTGGAAAGCCAGTACCCGGTTATAAAAAACCTGTCTGTATCATGTCATCGTCAGCCCTGGGTGCCCTGTATAAAGTCCAGACAAAACTGAAAGAGTTTGGCCTTGGCCTGAAAGTGTTTGATACCTATCGCCCCCAAAAATCCGTTGACGCTTTTGTGGCCTGGTCAAATACCCCCGACAAGCCCTCCATAAAAAATATCTACTACCCGGCTTTTACGAAAAAGGAGCTGTTTGAGAAACAATATATTGCCAAACATTCCGGCCATACCCGGGGCAGCTCGGTAGACTTGACTATTGTGGACCAGGCATCCGGGAAAGAGCTGGACTTCGGCACTGTCTATGACTTTTTTGGCTTGCAGGCAGGTCCCTTTTACCCTGGCCTGAACCTTCAGCAACGAGCCAACCGGCTGCTGCTCAGAAACCTGATGATAGAAAGCAGTTTTACCCCTTACCACAATGAATGGTGGCACTTTACACTGGCGAATGAACCTTTTCCCAACACTTACTTTAACTTTGATATTCAGTGACAAACCGGTCACTGACTTTTTCATACTGAAGCCGGGTTAAGCCCACATCAGGGTGTGATTACTGTGCCCGGCATTTGCCCGGACATCCTCCGCCCAGTACACTCACAGAGCAATTAAAGATCTGTCTGTAAGTGATAAAGATTATAATAATGACCTTTTTTCAGCGCTTTTCCCTGTTTGTCAGCCTGAGTTTCTCTTCCCTGCTTATGGCCGCCGGCCAACAATTTACCATCCTGCACACAAATGACTGGCAATCCCGACTGCTGGGGTTTGGCCCCAACACCGAATACACACCTGCAACTATTAATGATGATACAACCATAGGTGGTATCGCCCGTCTGGCCACATTAATAGACCAGAGACGCCAGTCTCTGGGCAACCAGCCGTCTCTGCTGCTGGATGGTGGTGATATCAGCCAGGGCACACTGTTCCATACCCTTTATCGCCAGCATGCCCCCGAACTGCGTTTAATGAAGCAGCTTGGCTACGATGCCATTACCCTTGGTAACCACGAGTTTGATTTCCGCACCAATGGCCTGTCTGACATGCTGTCCTCCGCCAGTAAATACATGGATGAGCTGCCCCCCATTGTCAGCTCAAACCTGACCCTGGCCCCTGAACAACAGCACCTGATGGACAACGGCCCTATCTTTCCCTGGAAGATTATTGAAAAGAACGGTATTCGTTTTGGGCTTTTTGGTTTAATGGGTAGAGAGGC
Source organism: Parendozoicomonas sp. 209JJ7-1 (assembly GCF_058147085.1). Taxonomy (NCBI): domain Bacteria; kingdom Pseudomonadati; phylum Pseudomonadota; class Gammaproteobacteria; order Oceanospirillales; family Endozoicomonadaceae; genus Parendozoicomonas; species Parendozoicomonas sp. 209JJ7-1. Next base: position 103,365 of record NZ_JBYVJU010000001.1, read on the forward strand.
TGCGGAAGTTGCTCCCAATGCACGCCCCTCAACATTTGCGGATCAGATTACCACCGCAAAGAGAATGGTCAGACTCCTGAGGGATAAACAAAAGGCTGATGTCGTTATTCTTATGTCCCACAGTGGCATAACCCGGAATCAAGACGGCAGCTGGGGTGGCGAAGAGGTGGAATACGCACGCCAGGTTGATGGTATCGACGTTATTGTCGGTGGCCACAGCCATACGCCACTCCATAAGCCCATCCTGATTAACAATACCGCAGTCGTTCAGGCTGGTTCAGAGACCCGCTACCTGGGGGAACTCTCCCTTGAGCTGGAAGACAATGGAACTGTAACCTTTAAAGATTACAAACTGCACACCATTGACGATCAGATTCCTGGAAAAACTGCCGTCACCGAGCAGGTCAACACTTTCAAAAGCCGTATCAACAGTGAAGTTATGGCCAGCAGCCCCTTCACCTTCAGCCAGCCCCTGGTAAAAACCCCGCAAACCTTAACCCGGGCCTATGAAGACCCGGTACTGGGCAACCTAGTGGCGGACGGCATTCGCCGGGCCACCGTCAGTGATATTGCCATGACCACCAACAGCCTGATTAGAGATGATCTGCTGAAGGGGGAAACAGGTATTCAGTCAGTGTCGGATATATTCCGCCTGCAGCCCCTGGGAGTCGGCGAAGACAACCAGCCGGGTTACCCATTAATGAAAGTCTGGATGACCGCCCAGGAAATACGGAACCTGATGGAAATCATGTCCTTTGCCTGGCATATCAAAGGCAAGAACTATTTCCCCCGTATTTCCGGCATGCGCTTTACCTACAACAGCCTGCGTCCGCCCCTGGACCGTATCACCTCTATTGAGCTGGGTTCTCCAGAAACTGGCTATAAACCTCTGGATCTTTCTGATACCCAACGTCTTTACAGTTTCTCCGCCACCAGTTTTGTGGGCAGCTTTGCCTGGGTGGTCAAAGACCTGAGCTACGGGCTGGTGAATATTGTGCCCAAAGACCAGGACGGAAAACCCTTTGGCGACCTGACAGAAAGCATTATCGACAGCAATCCATCCGAACCTGGCATACAGGAATATAAAAACTGGCAGGCCCAGCTGGATTTCTTTTCCAGTCTTCCGGATACCGATGGTGATGGCCTGGCCAATATCGTGCTGACTCCCCAGATTACCGAACCCCGTATGCGAGCCATCAGCAGCCTGAAGCCCGCAGACCTTTTTATTAATGCCACCTGGATTCTCTGGTCAGCCCTTGGATTTATTGTGATTATCCTGGCAGCAATTATCGCCGCTATACGTAAGTTAGTCCGATAACAGCTCCAGGAACAATGATCGGGGCAAACTGTCTTTGGGTGTTTGTCCCGGTACAAAATCAAAAACCTATACCTGCGCCGTCTATAGGCCTGCATTTTTCAAACGGTTGGCATGCTGGCGATAGACAGTCACCGGATCGGTATCAAAGATACTGTGCAGACCAAACAGAAGATTAGTTTCATCAATATGGTTCATCCGGTAATTGTCCCGAATCACCATTCCCATATGGGTACTGCACCGCCCCACCAGACCATCATTGGGTTCATCAATTAACCGCCCCAGCACAGTGAAAAAATAATCGGACGGATCCAGTGGATTGGTAAAGGCTTTGGTTCCTCCCCAGGAGTAATAACGTATTCCATTCACCTGATACGCCCCTTCACCACAGCCATTGGGAATCGCGGCCGGATAGCGGCGGTTAAAGTCCGCCATGCCCGCTGAACTCAGGGACGCAAAGGACGCTGCTGCATCCTGTCCATTATGGGTTCTGTTATTGGACAGCAAATTCAATAACCCGGCCAGGGCTTCAAAAGACGTGCGTAAAATACGGTCAGCTACCGGTTTATCTTTCAGATCAACAAAAGCATCAACAACCGGACTTCCTTTATGGGGAGAGCCTACGCTGGTTACAGATTTCACCAGATCCGGGCGAACGGCAGCCACAAACCGGACTGTAGGGCCACCATGGGAGTGACCGATCAGATTAAACCCCTCAGCCCCTGTTATGGCTTTGAACGCCTCCAGTTGCTCCATCAGTTCCAGCCCCCGTACTTCCGTACTGTGCAAACCGGAAACCTGGGCAACAAACACTTGAGCGCCACCCTTCTTAAGTTCATCGGGTATGCGATACCAGTATTCAACAAGGCCAAGGGCTGTGGTATCAAAACCAAACATGCCATTCACCAGCACAATGGGATAGCGGGTTTCCGTGTAGGTATCTTTTTTATTCCACCACCAGGCTGAGGCCTGGGGAATAAAAAACAAAGAACACCAGAAGAACAGCACGGCTCTCAGCAAAGGGGGACGGGTCACCATGATTCTTTCCTTTTTATTATTTTTATTTTCGGTCGTACTTTCTTTACCTTTCTTTTACAGCCTTGCGCTTACAGCTTGCGCAGCTTTTCCAAAACCCTGACCAGCTCAGCCTCGGTTTCGGAAAAGTAGGTTTTCCTTAACTGTTCCAGGGCACTGTCTTGTTGATTCATGTCTGTCGTCAAAAGAGCCTGTTTCTGTTCTGAGTAATCGTTCAGTCTTTGCTGCCACTGGCTTCGCTCCTGATCCAGAGCCGATAAACGTACCGCAGCCTCATAACCAAAAGCCTCCTGACGCACAGTGAAAATCTCACTGTCAGGCATACCGCGTGTTCGCATTTGAGCAATAGTCTGGTGAACTTTGTGCTGACGAATGGATAAAGATTCACGGGAAGAAAATTCCGGCCACTGCAGAGCCAGTTGATCCAACGCCTGCTGACGTCGTGTGTTATCCCGTGCAGTGCTCTTTGCAATTTTCAACTTTGCGAGGGTATAGCGATCATAGTCTTCTTCCTTACGAAAAAAGGCTTCAGACATTTCCGGCCCCAGCTCACGCTCCCGAACAGAGGCCAGCATCTCCTGTCGTTGCTGCAGACGTTCCACCATATCGGCAGAATCCATGGCTTCCGCCATTTCCTTCTGGGCTTCTGCCAGGCGATACCGGTAAGCAATATAGCGATCAAAATAAACCTGCACGGCATCTGCCACTGCTTCAGAATACTGCTCTACAATCGCGCTATATATTTGCGCCCGAATGGCAGAAAAGGGCTGCTCCCCCAGGGTGGAAAGGTAATATTCAAAGAACCGCCGCATGGACATTGAAATGACCGGCTGCCCTGATGCATCAAGGGTAATACCGCCATCCGGGGTTGTTCCCCTTAGGGAAAGCCTACTCCATGTTGGTACTTCCGGGAGAACTGGAAAAGCCCCTTTACCGCTCGCCACTTCAAAAGCAGACCTCATCACAGAATCAATGTCCGAAATCATTTCTTTTGAAGTCACACCTTCAAAAAGGTCGTCCGGAGACTGTTCTCTTCTCTGATCTGAAGCGCCACTCATAAAGAGACTGCCTCCAAAGAAACAGACAGCTCCAACAACCACCACCAATAACAGCGGGACTGAAAACCGGGGTTTATAGATATGTGCCATAAAGCGCGCCTTTATTGTTATTCTGATCTGCGCTCGATTTAAACAAACAAAATGTAGGCATTGCTCATTATTTGAGCATGCGCACTCTTATGGAGCATTGCCATAAAACCAAACCGCAATGTCAGACAGGCCAATGCAAGAGGATAAAATTAGAGAATGGAAAGGATCTGACGACATGGCGCTACTGGACAAGAAACCCCTCTCGGGCATCCCCATGGACGTGCTAGTCAAAAGCCAGAATTACAAAGCAAAGGGGCCTGCTGTTATCAGCAGGCCCCTTTCATTGAACAGACGATAATTTTTATATTTCAGCCGCCAGCCTTGAACCCTGGTTAATAGCTCGCTTGGCATCCAGTTCCCGGGCTTCATCCGCACCGCCAATCAGGGACACGGAGATACCTGCCGTTTCCAGGCCCAGCTGCAGTTCGCGGAGAGGGTCCTGGCCCGCGCAGACAATCACATTATCCACATCCAGTACCATCTCTTCCCCTTCCCGACTGATATGCAGACCATCGTCGTCAATCTTGCGGTACTCCACCAGGTTCATCATCTGCACACCCTTGTGCTTCAGAGAGGTTCTGTGAATCCAGCCGGTGGTTTTTCCGAGATTCTGGCCAACCTTGCTCTTCTTACGCTGCAGCAGATAAACCTCACGGGGAGAGGCTTCCGGTTCAGGTTTCATACCTTCCACGCCGCCACGGGCTTCCAGGGAGAAGTCCACGCCCCACTCTTTGAAAAAGGCTTTGGAATCCTGGCTGGTAGCCACGCCTTCATGGGTAATGTATTCAGCCACATCAAAGCCAATACCACCGGCACCGATAATGGCAACCTTTTTGCCCACCGGCACTTTTTTAGCCAGTACGTCGAGGTAAGTCATCACCTTGCTGTGGTCGATACCGGGAATCTCCGGCAGACGGGGAGCAATACCGGTCGCCAGAACAACATGGTCGTAGGTTCCACCGGCCAGGTCTGCCGCTTCCACCCGCCCGCCCAGGCGAACTTCAACCCCGGTCAACTCCAGTTTGCGCTCGAAGTAGCGCAGGGTTTCGTAGAACTCTTCCTTGCCGGGAATCTGCTTGGCCACATTGAACTGGCCGCCGATCTTGTCCGACTTATCAAACAAGGTCACCGTATGGCCACGTTCCGCCGCAACCGTGGCAAAAGCCAGGCCCGCAGGGCCGGCACCCACAACCGCAATCGTCTTCTTTGGCTCATTGTGGTGCAGGGGAATGTAGTTCAGCTCGGTCTCATGGCAGGCACGGGGATTCACCAGGCAGCTGGTCAGCTTGCCACCAAAGGTGTGGTCCAGGCAGGCCTGGTTACAGCCGATGCAGGTGTTGATTTCATCCACCCGGCCTTCTTCAGTTTTTTTCACAAAATCCGGGTCAGCCAGCAACGGACGGGCCATAGACACCATATCCGCCTGGCCGGAAGCAATAATGCTTTCCCCAACATCGGGTGTATTAATACGGTTGGTGGTCACCAAGGGAATGCTGACTTCACCCTTCATTTTCTCGGTAACATTGGCAAAAGCACCACGGGGCACCATGGTGGCGATGGTGGGTACACGGGCTTCGTGCCAGCCAATACCGGTATTGATAATTGTCGCGCCGGCCTTTTCCACTTCCTTGGCCAGGGTGACAATCTCATCCCAGTCACTGCCACCTTCCACCAGGTCCAGCATGGACAGGCGATAAATAATGATAAACTCAGGGCCAACGGAAGCACGGACACGACGGATAATTTCCAGGGGCAGACGAATACGGTTTTCGTAAGAGCCGCCCCACTCATCGGTACGCTTGTTTACCCGCTGAGAGATAAACTGGTTAATGAAGTAACCTTCGGACCCCATAATCTCCACACCGTCGTAACCGGCATGTTTGGCCAAAGCTGCGCAATTTACAAAGTCTTCGATCTGTTTTTCGATTTCTTCAGAAGTCAGTTCTTTGGGCTTGAACGGGTTGATCGGCGCCTGCACGGCAGAAGGAGCCACACACTTGGGGTTATAGGCATAACGGCCGGCATGGAGAATCTGCATGCAGATACGGCCACCGGCCTGATGTACGGCGGTGGTTACCTTACGATGCTGAAAGGCTTCTTCTTCGTTGGTCATCTTGGCTGCGCCCATGGCCACGCAACCTTCTTCATTGGGACCTATACCGCCGGTGACAATCAGGCCAACGCCACCACGGGCGCGCTCGCCGAAGTAGGCCGCCATACGTTCAAAACCATTGGGACGCTCTTCCAGACCCGTGTGCATGGAACCCATAAGGACACGGTTTTTCAGGGTGACAAAGCCCAAATCCAGGGGCTCCAGAAGGTGGGGGTAGCCTTCAGACATGCGATCTCCTCTTTCCCTGATACCCTTGGCACCGGGGCAACTCTGTTCACGGAATGATTTCTGCTGCCCATTCTGGTTATGATTTTTTACAATGGCAGCGGCTCCATAACATTACCAGTGTCCTGCCAAACAACAATGATAGGAACTGACAAAAAACTGATCGACGTGTGCCTTTATCTTTTATGAACCTGGGTGAACTTTCTTTAGACTTTGTCCTGGCCCTGCTCCGTGCCACCCGCGCCTGTGACCGGGACCCGTCCGCCGTTCTTGAACGCTTTCAACTTCAGGAAGAGCAACTCCATGAACCTGACCAGTGGCTCAGTATCCCCCGATTTATGCGTCTGGGTGAGGCTTTAATTGATCTCACCGATAACCCAGCCTTGGGCCTGGTGTCAGGACATATGGCCGGTATCACCGGTATGGGCCTGGCGGGGCTGGCAGCAATCACAGCCCCCGACCTTCGCACAGCCTTCCAGATCCTTGTTCGTTACGAAGAGCTCTATGCCAGAAATATCCGGGGGCATTCTTCCTGGAACGAGGAAACAGATTGCCTATCCATGAACTTCTATTCCCTGACGCCCTACAACGAATACAATCGCTTTGTCGTGGATAATATCCTGATGACATGGACACAGTTATGCTCATCCCTCACCGGCCAGAGTGACTGCGTTCGAGAAGTGCATATTGAGTTTCCCGCCCCCCATTATATTGATGCCTACTCCCGGACCTTTCCCTGTGAAGTACTGTTTGCCCAGGAAACCAACCGGATTATTCTTCAAAAAGACGCTGCCAGGCTGCACCTGTTGCAAAGTTCTCCGCCGGACCATACCCGCTTGATCCGCCTGTGCGACCAGCAGCTCCAGGGCCTGGACCATGCCCTGACCATCAGCCATAAAACCGCCCGCACTATCGCGGCTTTGCTGCCAACCCCCTGTACCCTGGAAACCGTTGCCGAACAGCTGAAAATGCCAGCCTGGACCCTGCGCCGCAAACTGCAGGAAGAAAACAGTTCCTTCAAGGATATTCTGGAACAGACCCGCAAAGACCTGGCCTGCGCCAACCTGGCCCATACCACCCTGCCCATTGCGGAAGTGGCCTATCTCACTGGTTTTTCCTCCACGGAAGCCTTTCAACGGGCCTTTAAACGCTGGTTTGGGTTACCCCCCGGTGAATACCGCCGAAAGCAGACGTAAGACCTGTCAGCGAGGCTAACCCCCTGGTTAGCCAGCTTGCTTCTCCCTTCTGGCACTGTTGAGCCAGAACTTATATTTCAGGGAGGAAGCATTATGTTAAGTGTCCAGGCATCAAAGCAATCAAACGGCCTAAGCCCTGATTCCCCCCCTGACACCGTTACTCCTTTCCAGCCCCGACCACAGGCAGACTCCAACACGCCTGAAACCACATCCCTGGATACCCGCAGGACCAGACGCAAAAAACTCTTTTCAGAGTTAGATCAGGCCATTACCTGGAAGCAGAAATCCGCCGCCTATCGTGCTTTATGTCTGCAGACATTTGCCCTTGCTGAACAGGCTCTGGAAAAGAAACTGGCGAATTTACAGGAAGGAGAGCAGGTCAATCTGATTCTGGATATTGATGATAATCTGCTGGAATGCTCCAGTTTTTTTGCTGGTATGGCGGATAGCGGGGAAACCATGACTATGGAACGCAATCTGGACTGGTGGCAGAACGCCCAGAAAGACTACGCTTCCCCCCTGCCCGGCACCCTGGAGTTTGTGAAGAAGTATGCTGACGACCCCAGGGTCAAACTGACTTACCTCACATCACGAACCAATCATCCCGAATTGACACAATGGACGACAGAAACCCTGAAACACCACGGTTTCCCCATCACCCGGGAAGGACAGGTTATTGTCGCCTATGGCCGAGGGGAAAACGGTAAAGCCCATATTATCGGAGAGCTGAAAAAGCAGGCGGCAGAGACTTTAACGATGGGTGATAAACTCTCTGACTCCGGTATTACCGAGTCCGACTGGGTACATGGCGAAACCGGAAAACAGGTACTGGGGCGGGATTTTATTATTATGCCGAATCCTGTTTACGGCGAGTGGGATATTATGACCCATGCTGCTGACTTTGACCCGGAAGAAATGGAAGCCAAAAGAAACAGCAGGCTGACAGGGGAAGAGTCCCTTGATGACTACGGCAAAGGAGATGAAGCCAGAGCCAGGGCCTGTCGGCAGAGCCTGCATTATCTGCAAAGCAGTAATTTTGACGCCTATATGATTCAGCTGGCCAATATTGCCACTGATAATCTTGATTCCCCCAACGAGCCACCGGTTAAAGGTGCCATTTTTGATATAGACGGCACTGTACTCTCCAACGACAAATGGCGTGTGGCCATGAGCTTTGAAAATAAAATCGCGTCCGGACAGGAATGTTTTAATCTGTGGGCCAAAAAGCAGACCGGACGGATTATTGTCGGAGTATCAGAACTCCTTAAGACACTGAGAGAAAGAAAAGTCGCTATCAGCTTTGTCACCAACCGGCCTTTAAAAATCCAGCAAGGGGACACGGAAAACACCTTAAAAGACATTACCCAGCAGGAATTAATGGCAAAAGGACTGATGCAGGATGGCGACCTTCTACTGATGAAAGAAGAGCACAATACACATCCGGAAAACCCTAGAAGTAAAACATCACGTCTTGCCTATGCCCTGGAAGAAGTACAACAAGGAGACACAAACGCCCGAGTCTATCTGCTCGGTGATGCCATAGCAGACTTGGATATGTCGCCCCATGCCCTGCACGGTAATGGCAGAGCATTCTGGCCATCAGGCTGGCAGGAACTGGGCCGCACCCGTTACCTCTGCCCCAACCCCGCCTTCACCACGGGCTGGGAGACTCCCTATAAAAACTGGGTCACCTCTCTGTCGCCACATCAGCAACTGGCCGCAAGAACAATCAGGCGCTGGTCTCCTGATAATTGGTTTGTTCCCGTGCCGATGGCTTCATAAGCGTTCCACCAATAATAAGTAAAACGTGAACGATTATGACAACAGCTTGCTGGTGTGTTCTGGCTGCGGGGTTGATGCCGTTCATCTGGGCCATTCTTACCAGGGGTTCCCGCCCCGGCTTTAACAAATTGCGGGTTAGCGTGACAGTCTCAAGAAGACTTTTACCATACCTTCGACGTCTGTCCGCTCCACCCGGATCTGGCGGACATCCAGGGCTTCCTTATTGTGAAGCTGGATCAACCAGCCCAGCACCTTCTGGTAAGGGGCTTCATCAATCCACACAGAAACCCCCTGCCGGGCAGGCTGAACCCTGGCCAGTTCCAGCCCGGCTTTACGGCCACTGCTGGCAATAACGGCGGCGGCATCCTTTTTCGGGCCGCTGCTCTGGGCTTTGATCAGCTCTTTGGCCCGTTCATAATTCGCTTCCAGAAATATCTGGGTATCACGCTCCCTTACCAGTTCTCCATGCTCCCGGTCAGACCAGTGATCCAGTGGCCGCCACACCAGGAACCAGAACAGCACGATTGCCAGAAAAACAGACAGCCCCATCAGGGCCCACTGGTCTTTCTGGGGCAGATGCTCAAAACGTTCCCTGACCCGGCTAATCACCGGATGCAATCGGCTTGTCAGCGCATTCATCAAGCTTTCCTCACTATCAGGCGGGCAGAGACACCCTGGGTATCCTGATTGCCGGTTTCCATCTTGGCATTCACTCCCGCAGCTCTCAGTTCATCCAGATAACGGTTGAGAAGATCGAAATTACTCGCCTTAACATCCAGGGATAAGCGTCCGTTCGCTTCGTTAAAATCCATGCTCCGGGGGGTAATGGCTTTTCCCACCTCTCCGTCAGAAACCTTTGACAGAGTCTGCAGCATCTCCAGAAACATCGGAGAATTCTGCTGACTATTACTGGTACGCAGGAACGTGGTGAGTTTGTGGCGCACATCCACCACATTGCGGTCACCGGGACGCAGTTCCTGGTAAGTAGCCAGGTTCTCCCCTCGTAGCTGATCGGCTCTGGCCTGGAAATAAAATCCGCTGCCAGTGCTGAACACCAGCTCCAGACCCAGCCAGAGGCTGGCGGCAACAGCCACTGGCCGCCACTGACGCCAGCGCCGGGAAGCTCGGCGGGTACATTTGTAGGTACCAGTACGAAAGTCCAGCAGAACCCGTTTACTGGCATCCCCGGCCATGGCATCCATCACCATAAACACCAGTGACTGCTGGGAACGATCACGGATATCAACGGGCACATCATTCCCTGCAAGTGCTTTAATACTCTCTACACCTGCACCATCCTCCGGCCCGGCATAGACGACAACCCCTGTCATCACAGGCTTATCACTGTACTCTTCCGGGTCTTCATCCTGAAATGAAGGCTCTTCCTGGCCCTGCAGGCTTTCCTGGTCTTCCAGAAGTCCGGGAAGAACAATACCCAAAGCATCACTGTCAAGAAACTGGGCGCAGTTCTGCCCTTGGGCAAGAAGAATATAATCACTATCCAGCCAAACACTCACTTCACCATCACGCCCGGTGAAGAACTGGGACTCAGGAACAACTTTCAGGGGATCGATACCCGCCTCATTAAAATCCGCCAGCAGCTGTTCCATGGCTTTATGGGCAATACAGCTGGCCCGTGCCATCTCTTCACCTGAATGAAAACCAGATACCAGGTGCTGGCTTTCCAGTTCAGAGGCAAGCTGCTCTTCCAGAAGGTAAGGCAATGCCTGTTGCCAGTGTCTGCGCTGATTCTCATTCAACGCCATCCTGTGGCTGGTAGCCAGATCACCGGGCACAAGCAGCACTATGGGAAGGTCCTGGTCATCATGACTCTGCTGTTCAAACCAGGATGACAGTTCTTCCAGGGTTCCACTCTGAACAAGATCAAACTGCCCACCCTGGTGCCGCCAGCCCCACTCCAGCGAGAATTTTCCTCCATCCAGATCTGAGCTGTGCTGCGGCCTTATCCTGATAACCAACTGTATTTTCATAATCACCTCACTGATTCCCTGAGGGTTTTCGCCCAGCGGGGAAACTGTCCTGTCTCCCGGCCAATCACCGTCACCTTGCCCTCATCATTACGTGCCAGCCGACTGTGCAGGTAATAAGTCATATCCCGGTAACGGGCTTTGACATACACACTGAAGTAATGGCTTCTCAATACCATAGACCCAGTCGTCTGCAGATGCAGTTTTCCCCTGAGGGAAACATGGGTTAGCACCTCTCTTATATCGGTGAATCCGTCCTTACTGCGGGCGTCAATGAAACTTTTGGCATCGTCCTGACTGATGCGATCCCCAAATGCCCTGACCACCTCAGCCGACACTGTATTCATATTGATACCCGCCCCTTCCGGGAGCACTGACACCAGTGGAACCAGCTTGTTGAAATCATCGGGTGTCAGAATCTGCAGAAGCCGCAATTCAGAAACCGAGGCCAGGGGGAAGTCGCCGGTGCGGTAGGGCTGATCCAGCAGCAGATAGGTATCATCTTCCGCACCACCGGGCAATGGATCCTGATTCTCATCAACCCAGTCCTGCAGACGGTGGGCCAGCTCGGCGTCCAGCCCGTTGGCCACCAGCAACCGCTCCAGCATTTTCAGTTTTTCTTTGTCGCCTTTACCCGCCAGCAGATTCAGGTTGAAACGACCCTGGTCGTCCAGAACCATAATGTCAATCTCACCATCATCGGTTTCCAGGGTGATATCGTTGGCGGCCCACTCTTCATTCCAGTGGTCAACAGGCCTGGGGGACTGCCTGTCTTTAATGCCATCTTCTTCCAGCAAAACGGCAATATACTGCTCAGCCCCCAGTGCATAGTGACGTGCCTGCATATGCTGGAGATAGCGTGCATTCTTCTCGGTATTAAACTGCAGATCCGTAACGATACGGGTCGCCATAACCGTGATCATGGCGAAGATCAGCAATACAAAAATCAGCGCGACACCTTTCTCCCGACGCATCACCAGCCCCCCTCATCCGGAAAAACAGGTACACTCCCTCCACCGGAGCCAGGTATTGACCCATACGGATTATTGGGGTATCGCCTGTCCCTGTCACCGCGATCATTTCCGGGAGGTTTCTTCGCCTCTTTCTTATATGTGATGCCACTGATCAACTGCTGCACCGGACCAAGGCGGGGATGGACAAGAGTTACCTCTATCGCAGACGGCATGTCTATCAACCGTTCAGACTGCTTGTCACTTGTCGGGGGCCAGTTCTGATGCCAGCGCTTTTTGTCATCACGGAATCGTACGATGAAGTCCTGAAGGTCCTCCAGCACTACCTGCTCCCGGTAAGGTGTTTCCGGTGCACGATCCAGGGTTTCCCAGTAACGGCGCAGTAACCGCCCTCCTTCAAACAGGTAACGTACTCGTTGAAGATCACTGCGGGGAGCCTCGGTAAAATTCCGCCAGCCGGAACGGGTCAGTGTGACCGCTCCATTAGCGGCGACAAGGGCTGTTTCCTTATCACCAAACTCATTGCGTACCGGTCGCATGGACAATTGAAAAAAATCTTTCTGCAGAACCAGCATGGCCCGCTGTATATCGCTGGTCTGCTGCCATAATCTGGCCGTAACCTCCTGGGTACCACTGACCGACCGGAACAACCGGTAACAGCCCGCCGCCAGCAGGCCGAAAATAGCGATAGCAATCAGAAGCTCTAACAGGGTAAAACCGTTTCGCTTTGATGGTGTCATTCCGGATACCTCCGGATATAACCTGTCAGTTTATAGAGAGGAACAGCCTTGTCCGAAGGATGTTCGCTACCGGCAAACACACTGACTTCCACCCGGCGCAGCCCATTCTGGGATGTAGCGGAAATCTGGTCCCGTACATACCATTCCTTTCCTGCCAGCTGCATGGTGGAGGAACGGCGGCCAACACTGGGAAAGAGATTTTCAACGTAATAACGGTTCAAAGCCTGGTCCGCTACCCAGGAAGCCTGAACTTTATCCTGAATCCTCGCGGTCTGACGAATAGCACGTCCATCGGTAACCAGCAGTACAGACGCGGCTAAAGCAAAGATGGCCAGAGCCACCAGAATCTCCAGTAGAGTAAAACCGGCACCCCTTCTGTGCATTCCCTTTGGCTTAGGTGCACACTGTTGTTTATAGAGCTGCTGTTTATGGGCTTGTAACTGGTCCAATACCGTCGCTCTCCAGAATCACGGTTCGGCGCTTGTCCCCCAACAGGGAGAACTCCAGCCGGAAAGGCGTTACCTGAGCATCCGTGTAAAAAATCCAGTCCGGACGGTCTTCAGAACGATCCTGTTGGCGGGAACTGTTTTTTCTCGCGAGGTCCGTCAGTTTGATATCCTCGGGAAGCTTGTAGTGCCGGAAGCTCTGCTCTTTGAACGGTTTCCACTTTTCTTTGTCCCGGGACCAGTGCCACCACTGGTAGCCCTGGCTGGTCAGGGACAGTCCCAGCTCCCGGTCTTCCATCAAGGTTCGTTCCCGGGCCTGTTCGATCAGCACCTGCAGCCGGGTTGACTCATCTTTCAGCTTTTGTCCGGGACCACCGACATTGGGTGCCACCAGGGCAACACCAATCACAATTCCGATTATCAGGACAACAACCAGAATCTCAATCAGGGTAAAACCCTGACCCCGTGACCGCAAAGGCGCTACAGATATCACTCTTCCCAGTTGCCTATGTCCGTATTGGTGCCTTCGCCACCAACACGGCCATCCGCTCCCAGGGAGTAGAGGTCGTAATTATTGGTGTTATGGTTACCCGGGTTCTCATACTGGTAAGGGTTGCCCCATGGATCCTGGGGAATCTTTTTCAGGTAACCATCGGGGTTCCAGTTACGGGGTTCAGGATTGCCGGTAGGCTCCCTCACCAGGGCTTCCAGCCCCTGTTCACTGCTGGGATAAAAGCCGTTATCCAGACGGTATATCTCAAGGGAGCTGGCAATGGCTTTCACATCGGCCTGGGCCACGGTGACCTTGGCCTGATCCGGGCGGCTCATAATATTGGGCACCACCAGAGCGGCCAGAATCCCCAGAATAACCACCACAACCATAATTTCGATCAGGGTAAAACCACTCTGACCGGGTCGGTGACGATAAGTTTTCCTCATGGTTGCACTCCTTCGGTCTTCCAGTCTCTTTTCAGATCAGCTGATCAGGGTATTCATATTGAGAATAGGCAGCAGTATCGCCAGCACAATGGTCAGCACCACGCCCCCCATCACCACCAGCATCAATGGTTCAAACAGCCCTACCAGCATAGCCACCCGATTTTCCAGCTCCATCTGTTGGTTATTGGCGGTCCGTTCGAGCATATTGTCCAGTTCACCGGTGGCTTCCCCGCTGGCGATCATATGCAGCATCAGTGGCGGAAACAGGGAGGTATCCTGCAGGGATTTATGGAGACTCGCCCCCTCACTCACCTTACGGGCCACTGCTTTTACAGAGTTACGCATGGCATCATTGCTGACCACCTGGGAAGCGATCGCCAGGGCATCCACAAGGGAAACGCCGCTGCGGGTCAGTATGCTCAGGGTGCTGGCGAACTGGGACGTGTTCAGCGCCCTGCTGAAACGACCAATTATCGGCATGGACAGCATCCTTCGGTGCCAGACCAGTCGCACCCCTTCCTGCTTAAGGGCATAGTTCGCACCAAAGGCAGCAGCCGCGCCTCCCAGCAACAGCCATGGCCACCGGGCCTGGAAGCCATCACTGGCGGCAATAAGAATTCTGGTAATCAGCGGCAGCTCCTGACCACTATCGATAAACACTTTAATGACATCCGGCACCACATAACCCAGAAGAAAGCTGACAATACCGACCGCCGCCAGCATCAGAATCATGGGATAGAGCATGGCCAGCTGTACCTTCTGGCGGGACTGCATGCGCTGTTCGGTATAGTCCGCCAGCCGGTTCAACACCTTGTCGAGATAACCGGCATACTCACCCGCCGCCACGGTAGCCCGGTACATCTGGGGAAAGTGCCCGGGAAAAGCATCCATACTCTGGGCCAGCGTGTAACCCTCCAGAACCCGGGAACGAATGGCCAGTACCGCATTCCTTGTTCTTCTGTTCTCCTGCTGGGCCGCCACCGCCTGCAGAGCTTCTTCAACGGGCATGGCAGCCTGAACCAGGGTAGCCAGCTGTCGGGTGATCAAAGCCAGTTGAGCTGCGGACAGCCCCCGACCGAGACTTAACCCCCCTGCCGGACTGTCTTCACGCTTTTTCTGCTCGGAAAGGGTTTCTACAACCAGGGGTGTCCAGCCTTTATCCCGCAGCATTTGCCGAATCTGCCGGGGGCTGTCTGCCTCCATATTGCCCCGTTGTTGTTTCCCCCCCTCATCCAGGGCGGTATATTCGTAGGCAGCCATAGTTAATCGTCCTGGGTCACCCGCAGAACTTCCTCAAGGGTCGTCACGCCTTCCAGCACTTTCTCCATGCCATCCATGCGTATACCCGGTGTGGTTTTGCGCAAGTATTCCACTATGTCCTGTTCATTCTGGTTGGTGTGAATCATCCGCCGTACCTGCTCATCAATGATGATGACTTCATAAATCCCCGTACGGCCTCTGTAACCATTGGATTTGCATTCATTGCAACCCCGGGCGTGATAAAGGGTAGGCGGATTTGCGGAAGATACACCCAGCTGTTCACATTCGGCTTCATCCGGGGAGTAAGGCTCCTTACAGTTATCGCACAAAAGCCTGACCAGACGCTGGGCCAGCACACCTACAAGGCTGGATGACAGCAAAAACGGTTCAACCCCCATATCCTGCAGACGGGTAATCGCGCCCACCGCAGTGTTGGTGTGTAATGTAGACAGAACAAGGTGACCTGTCAGAGATGCCTGAACGGCGATTTCTGCAGTTTCCGTATCACGAATCTCCCCCACCATAACCACATCCGGGTCCTGGCGCAGTATCGCACGCAGCCCCCGGGCAAAGGTCATATCCACCTTGGTGTTTACCTGGGTCTGGCCAATACCTTCCAGGTTGTATTCGATAGGGTCTTCAACAGTCAGGATGTTGCGGCTGGCATCATTTAGAGAAGACAGTCCGGAGTAAAGGGAGGTGGTTTTACCGGAACCGGTCGGGCCGGTTACCAGAATAATCCCATGGGGCTGGGCCAGCATGGACTGAACCCGCTGCATGTGCTCAGCGGGCATCCCCAGATGTTCAAGGCATAGCCTTCCGGTGGCCTTGTCCAGCAGACGCAGCACCACACGCTCACCATTGCTGGATGGCAGGGTTGATACCCGCACATCCACTTCCTTGCCTGCGACTCGCAGAGAAATGCGCCCGTCCTGGGGGATTCTCTTTTCTGCAATATCCAGCCGGGCCATAACCTTGATCCTCGACACCAGCAGCGCTGCCAATGCCCGTTTCAGACTGAGAATCTCCCGCAGCACGCCATCCACCCGGAACCGGGCCACCAGCCGGCTCTCAAAGGTCTCGATATGAATATCAGAAGCCCCTTCCTTAATAGCTTCCGTCAGTAACGCATTGATCAGGCGGATCACCGGAGCGTCATCGGACTGTTCCAGCAGGTCTTCGGTTTCCGGTACTGCATCCGCCAGGCTGGTCAGATCCGGATCATCACCAATACCAGACATATGCTGGAGGGCATCAGCACTGTTCTGGTGATAACACTGGGTCATCAACTCGGCAAAGGCTTCCGCATCCAGATGCCGGTACTGCAGAGGACGTCCGGCAAAACGACGGACTTCCGAAAAGATATCCGGCCTTGGAAGGCCATGACTGAGCAACAGGGGCTGACCGTTTTCTTCCGTCAGAATCACCTGGTGCCGGTTCGCAAAAGGGAACGGCAGCATGGCTACCGGTACACCCTCTTCGGTATTCAGGTCTGCGGGGAGTGTATTCAAATCCGGACTCCTGATCGTAGTATCATGCCTGTGGCCGCTGAGTGTTATGGTTCTTATGATTTTCTTATTGCTTCGATCGGCCGTTTTAAGAGGCCGTTGAGGTTTTATTGCCCTCCCCAATCAGCCCCAATCACTCTGGGGACAGTAGGAAAAGTAATCGTTTTTGGGTTTTTCGCCTGGAATATTTGAATTGTTCCGGGCAGGGTCAATAATGAAGCCGAACATTTATGGATAAAAATTAACCGATTTATGTTTTTTTTGAAGCGACTCTTGGCTTCACGGCTAGGCTAATACCTATGACCAAAACCCATAAACTGTCCGGACAACCCAGGCTTTGGCTTTGTTATCAGAATGAATAAAGAAACACTGGCCACTTGCCAGCGATGGATCATCAGTTACCACAGGCAACTTCTGCTGGGTCTTCTCTGCGTCGGGCTTATTTACTCTCTGACCGACCATACCCTGCGCATTATGGACGATCTGATGACGGAAGTGCCTGAGCGCAGCCACTTATCAGCCCCCCGAACCCAACCCCTCGCTCTTACCGATTTCCAGTTCCTTTTCGGTGAGGCAGAAGACAAACCCCGGGGAGTACGCAGCACCGATATTCCCGCCACCAACCTGAAACTGGTTCTCAGGGGTGTGCTGGCGGGTACCGACAATGAAGCCTCCAGTGCCATTATCCAGGGCAATGACGGGCAGGATCACCTTTACCAGGTAGGACAGACCATTCCCGGAGGAGCCGTGCTGAACAGCGTGCACAGCCTCTATGTCGTAATTAATTACAACGGTCGCCTGCAGAAACTGTTATTTCCGGAAGCGGAAAAAAATGAACAGAGCCTGCAGGCCTCTGCCTCTTCCATCCGGGCACAGGATCTGCCCCCCGGGCCGATGCACAGCTCCAGTCCCCGAACCCAGATGGAGGAGCTTTCAAAACGGACAATGGAAGAAAAACTGGAGCAAATTCGCCAGCAAATGGAAGACGGCGAGAGCAGGAAAGGAAATTGATCACTTGTCGATAACAACTAAGAATTCACAGGTTGGTACACGATGACAATGCGTATTTCTTCTCTGCCAGGCCGTATCAGCCTGAAGGTTATTCTCCTGTCCCTGACTGCGGCCTGGATGATACCGACCCAGGCAGAAACACCTCCCGCGCAGCCAGACAAACCTGCCGCAGCGGCTGACGCTGCCAAACCGGAAGACAAGCGCTGGACCCTGAATCAGCAGAACGCCGATATTCGGGAGTTTATCGCCCAGGTCGCCGCTATTACCGGGGAAACCTTTGTTATTGATCCTCGTATCAAGGGAGGCAATACCGTCAGCGTGATTTCCTCTCGTCCCATGACCAAGGATCAGGTTTACGATATTTTCCTGGAGGTGCTTAATGCCAATGGCTATGCCGTCATTCCCAAGGGCAAGGTGCGCAGCATTATTCCCAGCACAACGGCAAAAACCTCCAGTCCTTCTTTTGATGGCCGCGACAAACCCGCCAAAGCGACAATGGTGACCCGGGTAATTGACCTGCACAGTGTTTCATCTATTGAGGTCATCCCCATTATCCGGCCATTGATTGCCCAGTACGGCCACGCGGCCGCTTCTGCCTCCGGCAATGCCGTGGTGATCAGTGACCAGAAGGACAATGTCGAGCGAATCACCAAGCTGATACGTGAACTGGATCAGGCCAGCGATAACGATTACGAAGTGCTGCCCCTGGAACACGCCTGGGTCGGCGATGTAGCCAAAATTATTCAGGACACCCTGGCGACCTTCAAAGGCCAGCTCCCCAGTGGTATGCAGGTGATTGCCGATGAGCGCAGTAACCGTCTGGTGATCAAGGGCAATGCCAACAAGAGAGCCAGGGTCAGGAAGCTGGTTCAGACCCTTGATAAAGAAGGCATTCGCAAATCCTCCACCCGAGTTTTGTTCCTTCGCCACGCTGACGCAAAGAACCTTGCCGACCTGTTGAATGAAGCTTCACAGAATATCCAGGATGACTCCCCGGATAAATCTGCCGGCCCCAAACACAGGCCAAACCGCCCAAATCCCCAGCAGTCCGCCAACAGGAGTTCAAATGTCGGTAAAGGCGGTATTGGTGGTAACGCCTTTATCAAGGCCGATGAAACCACCAATGCCCTGGTGATGATTGCCGACCCTGACACCCTTAAAGAACTGGAAAGCATTGTCCGCCAACTGGACATACGCCGGGCCCAGGTACTGATTGAGGCCGCGATTGTAGAAATATCAGGAAATATCGATGAAACCCTCGGCCTGCAGTGGGGCTACCAGGGTAAGAACGCTGTTACCCAGAGAGGTGGAAAAGACGGCACAGCAACAGCGATTTCTGTTGTAGGGGTTCCCCTTGACCCCGCAAAAATGAGCATTGGGCAGGTACTGCTACGAAACAGCAACTTTGGTGTGCTGGTGAATGCCCTGAGCAAGAAAAGTAATGTCAACCTGATGTCCACCCCCAGTCTGATGACTCTGGATAATGAAGAAGCAGAATTCGTAGTGGGTAAAGAAATCTCCTTCACTACGGGTTCTTACCAACAGAACAACACCGATAACAAAAACCCGTTCAATACCACTGAGCGGAAACCTGTGGGCCTGACCCTGAAAGTTACTCCCCATATCGGTGATGGCAACACCCTGCGTCTGGAGATTGAGCAGGAACAATCCAGCATACTGAATGAATCCACCACCATTGATAACAATCCTGTGACCTCACAGAGGAAAATCAAAACCGTTGTACTTGTCGATAACAAAGAAACCATTGTTCTTGGCGGGATTCTTCGGGATATCGTCGCCCACAATACCGATAAGGTTCCGCTTCTGGGTGATATTCCCCTGCTGGGGCGGTTGTTTACCAATAAGAAAGATATTGTTGAAAAGCAGAATATGATGCTTTTTATCAAGCCCAGTATTATTCGGGAAGGCGATGATTCCGACGAAGCCACCATGGACAAGTACACCACCCTGCGCATGATCCATAACGGCAAGGCTCGTTCCCCAATCTATGGTGCCATGCCCGATGAGGCCAGCAAGCTGTTTGACCGTACCAGCCACGCTGCTCCTGCCCCCCAGGAAAAATAACTTCCTTCCATAACCGGGTCGACTCTTCGACCCGGATTTACAAAATATTCACCATTATTTTTTGTTTTTTTGGCGATAACTGCTAGAAATTGAGATTGATTCTCAATCTTATTAAGTGGTATACGTGAAAAACAGAAATATTCACTACAAGCTCTTGAAAAATTTTCTCCCACAGAAGTACATCGTCTCATGCTGTCTGATGCTCTTTACCCTGTTACTGACCAGTGAAACCTTCGCCCTTTCCTCAGAGCAGCTAGTACCAAGCACCCGAGATGGCTCTTTTCAGATCAGCGAAATCAATAATAAAAATGGATTCGAGACAGTCTCTGTCACACTCAACAGCCACATTCAGGGTTCCCCAAGGCTGGCACCTCTGGATAACAACCAGAAGCCCTCCTGTCATATCCTTAAACAATACATTCTGAACGCCCTGGAGCTCTCAAAAGCGGATATTTCACTGACATGCTCAACCACCCCACAGGCCCGGCTATCAGTGAGTTTTGAATTCCAGCACCGTGACCAGTGGCAACTCAAACATATCGCCTGGCATAACGGCTGGATGGTATTAACCGGCAAGATCAATAATAACGTCAACATAAACCAGCAAACGATTCACTCTCTTATGGGAATCCAGAACCAGTTACTGGCGGCCTCCGGAGAGCTGGGCCGAAACTGGCCCGGACTGGGAACAATGCTATCCCTTCAACGGC
The DNA here is from genome assembly GCF_058147085.1 of Parendozoicomonas sp. 209JJ7-1. Classification (NCBI taxonomy): domain Bacteria; kingdom Pseudomonadati; phylum Pseudomonadota; class Gammaproteobacteria; order Oceanospirillales; family Endozoicomonadaceae; genus Parendozoicomonas; species Parendozoicomonas sp. 209JJ7-1. Next base: position 123,837 of record NZ_JBYVJU010000001.1, read on the forward strand.
CTATTGCCCTCTGGCAATGGTTATCAGGCAGCAGATTGAGCCTGTTAAACGGCGCAATAACCGCCTGGCACGGCTACGAAGTAATTTCACATACAACGGGGACTATTGGAGCATTCAAATGCCGGGACTGGTATGGGTTGATTCTTAATACCCTGGCTTTGACTTACCATACCCTGGAAGGACTAACCCACGCTGATGAAACAGCCCTGGGCAATATCGTTCACCTGGATTTCCAGGGGGACTTTATCCAGGCCAGTGGTTACCCACACGCCGCTCTCACGGCTCTCACGGGTGGCGCGCTGGCGGTTACAGTGCTTGACCTGTTACATCACAGTCATGGTCATCATCACGGAGAATCGCCCCATCCTATCGGCAACAGCCTTGTGGCCATGGCTGAAGCCATGCATGCCATAATGCATGCTTCAGAGTTTATAGAGGCAGTGAAAGGCTGGATTTATGGCCATAGCCATAGCCATAGCCATAGCCATAGCCATTAATAACTCAGCCTACAGTGCGTAGGATATATCCCAATCCACAAACCATAAAAAAGCGTCCGGTCAAAAGTGAAAGATAGATTAACCACCTACGCCGAGATTCTTCGTTCACACTGTGTAGCAGAGCAACAGGCGCTTTCATAGCCAGAAGTGAAGGGAACAACAAGGGTGAAGACAGCAGAATCAGAGAGAGCCAGGACTCCAGCCGAAACGAGAACAGCAGACATTAATCCGAAGAACACAGCCTGCTGCTATAAAATCCAACTCTTACAGTAAATGTGCCGATATGATGAACCCGGTCTTCATCAATATTCTTTAACTCATTGGCCAACAAAAGCATGGAGGAAATCATGCTGACATGTTAACAGGTAATGAGTAAAGACACAGCGCTCACAAAGACCGGTTTTATAAAGAGGGACAAACAAAAAACGGTTTGCCAGAGCACCAGAAAACCGTTTTCATGCCTTATATCCAACAGGAATCAAAGATCCTCAAGCATAATTTCAGGATTGGCATAAGGCATATTCAAGGCCTCTGCTACTTCTCGACAGGTGACTTGTCCGTGGGCAACATTCAATCCGTTTAACAGGTGGCGATCATCTTCCAGTGCCTGACGAACACCTTTATCCGCCAGAGCCAGGGCATAAGGCAGAGTCGCATTGTTCAGGGCCTCGGTGGATGTACGGGCAACTGCGCCAGGCATATTAGCTACACAGTAGTGAACAACACCGTCAATAATGTAGATCGGCTCTGCGTGGCTTGTCGGCTTTGAGGTTTCAAAACAGCCGCCCTGGTCAATGGCTACATCAACAATCGCCGCTCCAGGCTTCATGCGGGATAACAGTTCACGGGACACCAGCTTGGGCGCGGAAGCACCGGGTACCAGCACCGCGCCAACCACAAGGTCAGCCTGCAGAACATGCTCTTCAAGGGCTGAACTGGTAGAGAACACAGTGCGAATACGATTACCGAAGCGAGCATCCAGGCGACGCAGAACATCGACAGAACGGTCCAGCACCACAACATCAGCACCCAGGCCTACGGCCATGGCAACGGCATTTTCACCCACAACACCACCACCAATCACTACAACCCGGCCAGGTTCAACACCGGGAACCCCTCCAAGAAGAACACCCCGACCTCCATTGGCTTTTTCGAGGGCATTGGCACCAGCCTGAATCGACATACGTCCCGCCACTTCTGACATAGGTGCCAGGAGGGGAAGACGTCCGTGATCGTCGGTTACGGTTTCATAGGCGATACATGTTGCACCAGAAGCGACCAGACCCCTGGTTTGCACTTCATCCGGCGCAAGATGGAGATATGTGAAGAGAATCTGTCCCTCTTTCAGTAGTGCCCTCTCAACAGCCAGTGGTTCCTTAACCTTAACAATCATCTCACTGCACTTGAAAACCTCTTCTGCAGTGGCAAGAATACGTGCTCCCACTTTTTTATAAAGATCATTAGTAAAGCCAATACCTGCACCGGCATTATTTTCTACAACAACCTCATGGCCATGTTTAATCAGTTCCATAACGGAAGCCGGTGTCAGGCCAACGCGATATTCGTGATTTTTAATTTCTTTTGGCACACCAATCAGCATAAATAAACTCCCCATTACCGGTTGTTAAAACAAGCACGGCAGAATAAAACAAAGCAGGAAACACAACCAAAATACAGGCCATAAAATAACTGACATCTTGAGTATATTTATATGCTTTTGGATGCCTACCCTTAATCTGTATTCCGGGTAAAATAAAGAAAAAAACAAGGTCATAGCTCCACATTCAGAATTTTCATCTGCATATATACGTCAATAATCTTTCTTATAAACATCCATAGTGGTTGAATAGGGCAAAATTCAGTTTTCCTGACCATTATGTTAACAAAATTATTCTTCTCTCTTCTTTTAACCTTGCCCTTCTCCATACCATTGCAGGCTGAGGGCGTACCCGGAAGTTTCCGGGCCGCAAAAAAAGTAGCCAAAGATATTTACCGGGATAAGCAGACCAGCTTTTACTGCGGCTGCAAATACAGCGGCAAAAAGAAACTGATTCCCGACCTCGATTCCTGCGGCTATAAGGTTCGCAAACAGAAAAAACGGGCCTCACGTATAGAATGGGAGCATGTGATACCGGCCTGGGTATTCGGCCACCAGCGCCAGTGCTGGCAGGGTGGCGGACGCAAAAACTGCAAAAAAGACAAGGTGTTCCGCACAATGGAAGCCGACCTCTATAATCTTGTCCCCGCCGTGGGTGAAGTGAATGGTGACAGGTCCAACTACAAATTCGCGGTGCTGCCCGATATCGGCAATATGTATGGTCAGTGCGATTTTAAAGTGGACTTCAAGGCCCGCAGGGCTGAACCGCCGGTTAAACAGCGGGGCAAGATTGCCAGAATCTATTTGTATATGGCCGATCGCTATAACCTCAAACTCAGCAAGCAGGACAAAAAACTTTACCAGGCATGGAACAGAAAGTATCCGGTTACACACTGGGAGCTGGAACGGGGCAAGCGGATAGAGAAAATCCAGGGCTGGCCAAACCCTTACCTGACCAATAACACAATTCAGTAATACTACTAACTCCTACGAGTCCGCGGATAACATCCGCAGGGGCGGAAATGGCATTAAATAAGAGTGCAGGCCGATGGTTTTTTGGGGATTATTTTAAGTTCTGGATGTTCACGTTCCAGTTGTCTCCATTCACGAACGGCTAACTTCTTCGCTTCATCAGGAGTATTCAGGCGAAACCTGTGCAATATCCCATATTCAATATTTAAGTCAGGGTCGACATGCACAGTAAAGCCTTCTTTTAAGGCCCCTTGCGCTGTGGATTTTATACATACTGTGTCGTAACAACCTATAGTGAGAACATCGCTAATCTGGCTTTTCTTCAGGTATTCTCCCAGTCTGCCCTGAATCAGATTTTCCAGTTCCTCATAACCCTCAGTGACGCCAACCTCCTCAAAGGCATCATTCACATTCTCACCTTTCAAAAAATATTTGAACAACTTGCTTTTTTCCAACTCTGTTTTGAGTGGGGGTATGATCTCTGATGATTCCATGGGAAGTGTTTTATCATCAAGACGAATGCCAATAAAAGTGACCTTCAGGTTACCTGCATATACCCGTATCAGCTCAGCCATACGAGCGACAAGAGGGCGATTCACAGGTTCTTCAAAATCTCTGGAGAACCCGACTTGCATGTCTATCAGCAGAACAGCAACAGACTTACCCTCTTTTAACAGCTGATTAATATGAAAGATTGTATCTTCCAAACCAGCCCGGACATTTGAAGTCAGTAAAAAAAAGACCAGAAATGCTTTCAGGCTGTTGGTAAGCATCCGGTTTTACTCCTGAATTCACTTGTCGAAAGATAGCTAATCTTCATACGCAGGACATGACCAGTTCCTGTTTGAACAGTTCTGGCAACAGGGTGAAAGCGGCTGGCTCCGGCAAAAGGAACCAGCCGGAACAATCAGGCCATTTCCGCCTCAGTACTCATCATGGTGCTGGCCAGCACACCATAAACAGCCGTCCAGGCGCTGCGCACATCATCGGTAAAGGCATCACCCAGCCCCTGCTCCAGAGTCCACAGCAGTGCCGCAGCTACAGTCTGGTAATGTTCGGGCTTCACACCATAACCCTCATGACGCTTCCCCATTTCCTGCAGGGGTGAAATCAGGGCATCCAGATTGCGCAGACCATTTACGGCTACACCAATCATCTGCATCAGTTTTTTACCCTGTTCTTTCATATCACTGCTGAACAGTGGCCGCAAAGAAGGATCGAGTTCAAAAAGGCGGCCGTAAAACAGTTCGGCAGCAGTATCTGCAATCGGTACAACCTTTTGCCAAGACTCTTCTACCAGCTTGATATCTTGTTCTAAAACAGACATGTACTTACCTATTTATTATCAATTATATCCCGTATCAGGCGTATGACGACTCCGGCATATAAAGAGGATAAAGTGTCTGTTCCTCATGCTCAATACGTTTCACCAGTACCGCGCCGATAGCCTGCAGCTGGGGCAGGAATTCGCCCTTCATGGCGGCTGACCATACGGGCTTATCATAGCGAGTGACAAACTGGTTCACTGTTCGACCAATATGCATCATCTCCTGGCGAAACTCCCGAATCATCCCCTGGCTGTCAGGATCATTCTGCAGGTTGCTGGTAAGATAGACGTAGAGTTTCAGGTTTTCAGTCAGCAGATGACCACGCAGGATAGTGGTGAACTCTTTCAAGGCAGCCTGGACTTTGCTCCACTGCTGGCTTTCAGCATGCGTCACCATCTGCCCGAACAGGTTCAGCAGATTCTGGTGTTCCTCAGTGAATTGATTTATCAGACGACTGTCGTAACCAATACCCTTTGTTGCACTGGCAGGTGACGATCGTACAGGCTCTTTGACTTTTTTTTTGCGAAATAAACCGAACATCCTTCCTTACTCTTTCTTCTTTTTATGATACTTCCAGTGTTTAGGAGACTGTCGGACTTAACCGACCGTAACGAGAAAAAATCCGGCAGGCTCCTTTACTCATTCTTGGTATTAGACGACATATATATTACACAAAAAGCCCCTGCAAAAGCAGGGGCTTTGAAAAAGTGAGAACGGCTTAACTTACCAGCCAGCCACTTCCTTAAGGGCAGCACCGATATCGGCCAGACTGCGGACAGTCTTGACACCGGCGTCTTCCAGGGCTGCGAACTTCTCATCTGCAGTTCCCTTACCACCAGCGATAATGGCACCAGCATGACCCATACGCTTACCGGCAGGTGCAGTTACACCAGCGATATAGGAAACGACAGGTTTGGTCACGTTGGCCTTGATGTAGGCAGCCGCTTCTTCTTCCGCAGTACCACCGATCTCGCCGATCATCACGATAGCTTCGGTGGCAGGGTCCTTTTCAAACAGCTCCAGGATATCGATAAAGTTGGAGCCCGGGATGGGGTCACCACCGATACCAACACAGGTGGACTGACCGAAACCGAAGTCAGTAGTCTGCTTAACGGCTTCGTAAGTCAGGGTGCCGGAACGGGATACGATACCCACCTTGCCAGGCTTGTGGATATGACCGGGCATAATGCCGATCTTGCACTCGCCGGGAGTGATCACGCCGGGGCAGTTAGGGCCGACCAGACGTACGCCCAGTTCGTCGCACTTCACCTTGGCATCCAGCATATCCAGAGTCGGGATACCTTCGGTGATGCAGACGATCAGCTTGATGCCACCGTTAGCGGCTTCCAGGATGGAATCCTTACAGAAGGGAGCCGGTACGTAGATTACGCTGGCAGTAGCACCAGTGGCTTCTACAGCTTCTGCTACAGTGTTGAACACCGGCAGGCCCAGGTGAGTCTGACCACCCTTGCCCGGAGTCACGCCGCCAACCATCTGAGTACCATAGGCGATAGCCTGCTCAGAGTGGAAAGTGCCCTGGGAACCAGTAAAGCCCTGGCAGATAACCTTGGTATTTTTATCGATCAGAACGCTCATGCCTGGCCTCCCGCTGCTTTCACTACCTGTTGCGCCGCGTCGGTCAGACTGGTCGCTGCAATAATATCCAGACCACTTTCGGCCAGGAGCTTGGAACCGTTCTCGGCGTTGTTACCTTCCAGGCGTACAACCACCGGCACGTTAACACCCACATCCTTCACTGCACCGATGATACCTTCGGCAATCAGGTCACAGCGAACGATACCACCGAAGATATTAACCAGGACCGCCTTCACATTGTGATCAGACAGGATGATCTTAAAGGCTTCGGTCACACGCTCTTTAGTCGCGCCACCACCAACGTCCAGGAAGTTGGCCGGCTCACCACCGTGCAGTTTAACGATATCCATGGTACCCATGGCCAGACCAGCGCCGTTTACCATGCAGCCGATGTTGCCATCCAGAGCCACGTAGTTCAGCTCCCACTGAGCAGCGTGAGCTTCACGGGCATCTTCCTGACTGGGGTCATGCATCGCCTTCAGCTTGGGCTGACGATAGATAGCGTTGCTGTCGATGCCCAGCTTGGCATCGAGGCAGTGCAGATCACCGGCATCAGTGATAACCAGCGGGTTAACTTCAAGCAGTGCCAGGTCATGATCCTGGAACAATTTAGCCAGACCCAGGAAGATCTTGGTGAACTGCTTCACCTGAGTAGCATTCAGGCCCAGCTTGAACGCCAGATCACGGCCCTGGTAAGGCTGAGCGCCAACAAGAGGATCGATTTCGGCTTTCAGAATCTTTTCAGGAGTTTCTTCCGCAACCTTCTCGATTTCAACGCCACCCTCGGTAGACGCCATAAATACGATGCGGCGGGTAGAGCGGTCAATAACGGCACCCAGATACAGCTCATTAGCAATATCGGTGCAGCTTTCTACCAGAATTTTAGCAACTGGCTGACCTTTTTCGTCTGTCTGATAAGTCACCAGATTCTGACCCAGCCACTTGTCGGCAAAGTCGCGAATTTCTTCGCGGGTCTTTACCAGTTTTACTCCACCGGCCTTACCACGGCCACCGGCGTGTACCTGGGCTTTAACTACCCACATGTCGCCGCCAATTTTGTCGGCGGCTTCTACAGCTTCATCGGCCGTATCACAGGCATAACCGGTGGACACCGGCAGGCCATAGGCAGCAAACAGCTGCTTGCCCTGGTATTCGTGCAGATTCATTCAAGTACCCTGTCTGCGCGCTGTACGCACAACCTTTATCATTATTGGGCAGGACGGAACTTCTGGAACCTGCCCCCCTCACTTATCAGCACCCGCCAAGGAACAGCGGGTGCTTTATCATTATCGAATTACGGGCTATTTGCGGTTAGGGATATGGATAGCGTGGCCATCCACTGCCAGGGCCGCTTCATGGAGACACTCACCCATGGTCGGGTGAGCGAACATGGTCAGGGCCAGATCTTCCGCACTGGCGGCAAACTCCATGGCAATTACGCCCTGCTGAACAATCTCAGCAGCGCTCGGGCCGACCACGTGAACACCCAGTACCCGGTCAGTGGCCTTGTCGGCAATCACTTTTACCAGACCGTCAGTGTCGTTGGCGGCCAGGGCACGGCCACTGGCCATGAATGGGAAAGTACCGATTTTGTACTCTTCACCACTGGCCTTGAGTTCTTCCTCGGTCTTACCAACCCAGGCGATTTCCGGGTGGGTGTAGATAACGGAAGGAATCAGGTCATAGTTCACCTGAGCCTTCTGATCAGCAATCAGATCGGCCACCATCACGCCTTCTTCAGAACCCTTGTGGGCCAGCATGGGGCCACGGACCACGTCACCGATCGCGTATACGCCGGGTACGTCTGTACGACACTGGTCATCAACAAAGATAAAGCCGCGCTCATCAAGGTTGATACCGGAATCCTGGGCCAGCAGGTTTTCAGTGAACGGGCGACGTCCAACCGCAACAATCAGCTTGTCAAAGATTTCCGTCTGCTCTTCATCACTGTCCTGGGTCATGTATTTCACAGTGACTTCGGTGTCAGTTTTTTCAGAGCCAACCACACGGGCACCCAGACGGATATCCAGCTTCTGCTTCTTGAAGATCTTGCCGGACTCACGGGCAATCTGCTGATCCGCCAGGCTCAGGAACTTGTCCTGGGCTTCCAGTACGGTCACCCTGGCACCCAGACGGGCCCAGACACTGCCCAGTTCGAGGCCAATTACACCGGCACCGATCACACCCAAACGCTCAGGCACTTCCTTGATTTCCAGGGCACCAGTGGAGTCGATGATCAGATCACCGTCCTGACGGGCCGGGGGAATATCGATAGGTGCAGAACCGGTCGCGATAACAATGTTCTCAGCGCTGATAGTGCTGACGGAACCGTCCTGGGCCGTTACCTCAATCTGCTTGCCAGCCAACACCTTGGCAGTGCCCTGCACAGTGGTGACACCATTCGCCTTGAATAAACCGGTGATACCGGTGGTCAGCTTCGTGACGATCTTTTCCTTACGGGCAATCATCACCGGCACATCTATCTCTGCATCGCTGACTTTAATGCCATGCTGCTTGAAATGCTCCTGGGCCTCATAAAACTTATGAGAACTGTCCAGCAGCGCCTTGGACGGAATACAGCCCACATTCAGACAGGTACCGCCGAGCTTGGGCTTTCCCCTGCCGTCGACCCACTTCTCAATACAAACCGTTTTCAGGCCTAGCTGCGCAGCACGAATGGCGCAAACATATCCGGCTGGACCTGCCCCAATCACGGCTACGTCAAATTTATCGGTCATGTCTTTATTCCAAAATTAATAACAGGTGAAACTGTCATCAGATATCCAGAAGCATACGTGCCGGGTCTTCCAGCAGTTCTTTAATAGTGACAAGGAAAGTCACTGCTTCTTTGCCGTCCAGCAAACGGTGGTCGTAGGAAAGCGCCAGATACATCATGGGCAGAATTTCAACTTTTCCGTCCACCGCCATGGGCCGTTCCTGAATCTTATGCATTCCCAGAATGGCTGCCTGGGGGGGATTCAGGATGGGCGTGGACAGCAGAGACCCGAACACACCACCATTGGAAATGGTAAAGGTGCCGCCGGTCATTTCATCAATAGAGAGCTTACCCTCACGGGCCTTGGTGCCATACTCCCTTATAGTGGACTCAACATCCGCCAGACTCATGTCTTCGGTATTGCGCAGAACAGGCACAACCAGGCCACGATCACTGGAGACCGCCACACCAATATCCTGGTAGCCATGATATACAATATCATTACCGTCGATGGAAGCATTTACAACAGGCTGACGCTTCAGGGCTTCAACCGCAGCCTTCACGAAGAAGGACATAAAGCCCATCTTCACGCCGTGGCGCTTCTCAAACAGATCCTTGTACTGCTTGCGCAGCTCCATAATCGGCTTCATGTTGACCTCATTAAAGGTGGTCAGCATGGCCGCTTCCTGCTGGGCAGAAACTAAACGCTCTGCAACCTTGGCCCGCAAACGGGTCATAGGCACACGCTTCTCAACACGATCACCGGCAAACACAGGCGCAGCGGGAGCGGGCTGGACTTTAGGCGCTGCAGGAGCCGAAGCGGGTTTCTCGGCAACGGGTGCCGGTGCAGGCGTGCCGGACTTGGCAAAGGCCAGCACATCTTCCTTAGTCACCCGGCCGTCTTTACCGGTACCAGGAATATCACCGGGGTTAATACCGTATTCATCAGCAGCCCTGCGGGCAGCCGGGCTCAGCAGGGGCTCGGCTTCAGTCGCGGCCGGAGCAGCAGCCTGGGCAGCCGGTGCCGGTTCAGCGCCGGCAGCACCGGCCTCAAAACGGCCAATCAGCTGCTCGCTAAGGATAGTGTCACCCTCAGGGCAAAGTATTTCAGCTAACACACCGTCAACGGGAGCAACAATTTCGAGAACAACCTTGTCGGTCTCAATATCCGCCAGCAGCTCATCACGTTTGCAGCTTTCACCCACCTGCTTGTGCCAGGTGGCAATAGTTCCGTCAGCAACAGACTCAGGAAATGTCGGGGCTTTTATTTCAGTGGCCATAAATGTCTGATTCCTTGTGCTCCAGTAAGCTGTTAGTTCAGGCCCAGTGCGTCGGCCACCAGCTTCTGCTGCTGTTCAACGTGCATGGACATGTAACCACAGGCTGGCGCGGCTGATGCCGGACGACCGGCATAGGTCAGTTGTAGTTTTTTATTAATATGAGAGGCAATGGCCCGGTGCATATGGTGCTGACTGCAGTACCAGGCACCCTGGTTCATTGGCTCTTCCTGACACCAGATAACCGAGGTCAGGTTGGAGTATTGGTTGGTAACCACCGTAAGATCCCCTTCAGGGAACGGATAAAGCTGTTCGATCCTGACGATGGCGATATGGTCCAGCCCTTCCGCCTGACGTTTCTCTGCCAGATCGTAGTATATCTTGCCACTGCACAGCACCAGCCGGGTGACTTTACTCTTGTCCTGCTCTTCCTGTTCAGGTATCACCGTCTGGAAGGAGCCTTCCGCCAGTTCTTCCAGGGAAGACACAGCAGACTTGTGACGCAGCAGACTCTTGGGTGAAAACACCACCAGGGGCTTACGCAAGGGACGCAGAATCTGACGACGCAGCATATGGAATACCTGGGCCGGTGTTGTCGGTACGCAGACCTGAATATTATGTTCAGCACACAACTGCAGAAAACGCTCCAGACGGGCTGAAGAGTGCTCAGGTCCCTGACCTTCATAGCCGTGGGGCAACAGCATAGTCAGGCCGCACAGTCTTCCCCACTTTGACTCACCGCTGGTAATAAACTGATCAATCACCACCTGGGCACCGTTGGCGAAATCACCAAACTGGGCTTCCCAGATCACCAGAGAATTAGGCTGGGTTGTGGCATAGCCATACTCAAAGGCGAGAACCGCTTCTTCGGAAAGAACGGAATCATAAATCTGCATCCTGGGCTGATCTTCGGAAAGATGGGCCAGGGGAACATAGGTTTCACCGTTCTTCTGGTTGTGCAGTACCGCATGGCGGTGGGAGAAGGTACCACGGCCTACGTCCTGACCAGTCAGACGTACCGGATGACCTTCCATCAGCAGACTGGCATAGGCCAGAAGCTCGGCCATACCCCAGTTGATGGGCAGCGCGCCTGCGGCCATCTTACGACGATCTTCAGTAATCTTGCTGACCTGGCGCTGCTGAACAAAACCTTCAGGTACATTCACCAGTTTCTGTCCAAGTTCCTGCAGGGTCCCCATGGCCACACGAGTGTCGTGCATAGCGGTCCATTCGTGACCCAGATAAGGTGTCCAGTCAACATAAAGGCCGGTATTGGGTTCACGTACCAGGCTCTTGGCCACGTGCTCACCATTGTCCAGAGCGTTGCGGTACTCCTCCACCATGACATCAGCAAGCTTACTGGTGGCGACATTTTGTTCCGTCAGGTACTTCGCATACAGGGCACGGGTTGTTTCCTGTACCTTGATCTGGCTATACATTATTGGCTGAGTAGCCGCCGGCTCATCAGCTTCGTTATGGCCTCGACGGCGATAACAGACAAGATCAAGGACAACGTCTTTCTTGAATTCGTTGCGATAGTCTGCAGCCAGTTTGGTGGCAAAAATAACCGCCTCGGGATCGTCTCCATTCACATGCAGAATAGGCGCACCAACAATCTTGGCTACGTCAGTACAGTATTCTGTTGAACGGGCGTCTTCCGGCTTGCTGGTGGTAAAGCCAACCTGGTTGTTAATCACAATGTGAATAGTACCGCCGGTGGCATAAGCGCGGGTCTGGGAGAGCTGGAAGGTTTCCATCACTACACCCTGGCCGGCAAAGGCCGCATCACCATGAATGGAAATAGGCAGCACCTGCACCCGGCTGTTATCGTCACGGCGCTCCTGACGGGCACGTACAGAGCCTTCCACTACAGGACTGACAATTTCCAGATGGGACGGGTTAAAGGCCAGTGCCAGATGCACTTCACCGCCTGGGGTCATTACATTGGATGAGAAACCCTGGTGGTATTTCACGTCGCCGGAACCGTTTTCGGAGTGAAGATTGATCTTGCCCTCAAACTCATCAAACAGGTCTGCGGGATTCTTGCCGAAAATGTTTACCAGAACATTCAGACGGCCACGGTGAGCCATACCAATAACGACCTCTTTAGCCGCGCCGGCACCGGTACGCTGGATCAGTTCGTCCAGCATGGGAATCAGAGACTCACCACCCTCAAGGCCAAAACGTTTGGTTCCGGGATATTTAGTACCCAGATATTTTTCCAGTCCTTCTGCTGCAGTCAGACGCTCAAGTAGGTGCATACGGGCATCAACGCTCATTTCCGGACGACCGCGGACACTCTCCAGTTTATGCTGGAACCAGCGACGCTGTTCGGTATCGACGATATGCATGAACTCAGCGCCGATGGAGCTGCAGTAGGTACTCTCCAGGGCTGAACGGATTTCCCCCAGGGTCGCTTCTTCTTTACCAATAAAGAGCGAGCCTGTCTGGAAAGGCGTATCAAGGTCAGCTTCGGTCAGGCCGTGATGCTCCAGCATCAGGTCGGGAACCGGCTTGCGCTTCATCAGGTGAAGAGGGTCAAGAGCAGCCTGTTGATGGCCACGCACCCGATAAGCATTAATCAGGCGAAGAACCAGAACCTGCTTTTTCTCATGCTCACTGCTGACAGAGCTGGCAGAAACCGGCTGCTGACGCTGACGACTGCGGGCAAGATGAATAAAGTTTTCACGAATAGTGGAATGTGGAACGTCATTAGCCTGGGCACCTTCCGTCTGGGGAAGGCTGGCAAAGTAGTCGCGCCATTGTTCAGGCACGGCATTCGGGTCACGCAGATAGCGCTCGTAAAGCTCTTCCACGTATGCAGCGTTTCCCCCGGATATATGGGCCGTCTGCCACATCCGCTGCATAACACTATCTTGCATTTTTTATGTCACCCCAGATTTGCGGGGCGCTATCTGCCAGCAGGTAATGACTGGTTATTCAAATGACAGTAAATGTGATAATCCACGGCTCACAAGATTGCCTGCCAGTTGCCGGTCCCCACAGATAGCCCGGATTGTGCCCGGATGCCCCTGTTGGTTAAACCTTAACGAAACTGTTGTTCTTATTGAGATACCGGGAATCGGTTCCCATACAGTCTCGAGTAAATCCTGTCCACGCCGAACATGCCTTGTAAGCACAAATATAGGCGCAACCCATGAAAAGTACTTAAGCGACTTTCCAGTAATTGGAAATCAGTAGTTAATTATAGGCATTTTCGACGACCTAAATCACCTGTCGTCTGCTTCTTATTCTGTATGCTTTCTGTTACAGAGCGTTGAGCAACCATTCAGAAAGCCCCTGGCCCTGGACCAGGGGCACACATCATCAGGTACCGCTGGCCAGCAGCATATTCCGGATATGACCAATGGCCCGTGTCGGGTTCAAACCCTTCGGGCAGACATTGACACAGTTCATAATACCCCGGCAGCGGAATACGCTGAACGGGTCATCCAGGTTCGCCAGTCGCTCTTCCGTCGCGGTGTCACGGCTGTCCGCCAGAAAGCGATATGCCTGCAGCAGACCGGCCGGACCCACGAATTTGTCCGGGTTCCACCAGAAAGACGGACAGGCCGTGGAACAGCAGGCACAGAGGATACATTCGTACAAGCCATCCAGCCTGGCTCGCTCTTCCGGGCTCTGCAGCCGCTCAATGGCAGGTGCAGGTTTGTCGTTGATCAGATAGGGACGAATCTTTTCATACTGCTTGTAGAAAAGATCCATATCCACAACCAGATCGCGGATAACCGGCAGACCGGGCAGCGGGCGCAGCACCAGCTTGCCCTTACGTACCGCCTCAGACAGAGGGGTTACACAGGCCAGGCCGTTAGTGCCGCTGATATTCATACCGTCGGAGCCACACACACCCTCACGGCAGGAGCGGCGATATACAAAACTGTCATCCTGCTCTTTGATCAGGGCCAGCACATCAAGAACCATCAGGTCTTTACCTTCAGGAATATCGATGGTCAGATCCTGCATCCAGGGAGCGGAATCCTTTTCAGGGTTGTAGCGATAAACACTGACCTTCAAGTTCATTCTTTCTCCCCTCCTCAGTATGTCCGCTTCTTCGGCGGGAACGCTTCCATGGTCTTGGGCGCGAAGTTAACGTCACGCTTACCGACACGCTTCTCCAGCGGGAAATACAGGGAATGCTTCAGCCAGTTCTCGTCATCCCGTTCCTGATAGTCGTTGCGGGCGTGGGCACCGCGGGACTCTTTACGTTCCAGGGCGGACACAGCTGTGGCATAGGCCACCTCAAACAGGTTCTCCAGCTCCAGGGCTTCAATACGCGCTGTATTGAAGGCCATGCTCTTATCTTCAAGATAAGTATTACCCAGACGAACTTTCAGCTCATCCAGCAGCTTGAGGCCTTCAACCATTTTGCCCTCTTCGCGGAATACGCCGAAGTTGAGCTGCATGATGTTCTGGAGATCCTTACGGACATCAGCCACTTTCTCGCCGGAAGTGGAATCATTCAGACGATTCAGGCGGGCCATGGCACGATCAATGTCTTCATCGCTGGCATCGACAGAGTCAAAACCTTCATCCAGGCTCTTCTTGATCTGCAGGCCTGCTGCACGACCAAAGACCACCAGGTCAAGCAGTGAGTTACCACCCAGACGGTTGGCACCGTGCACAGATACACAGGCGGCTTCACCACAGGCATACAGGCCTTCGACAACACCGATCTCACCGTCGGCATCCTGCGTCAGCGCCTGACCACCGATATTGGTGGGAATACCACCCATCATATAATGGCAGGTCGGCACAACAGGTACAGGCTCTTCCACGGGGTCAACGTGGGCAAACGTCTTGGACAGCTCACAGATACCGGGCAGCTTGGCATGCAGCTCTTTCTCGCCCAGGTGATCCAGCTTGAGCAGTACGTGGTCCTTGTTAGGGCCGGCACCACGGCCTTCCATAATTTCAAGAATCATGGAACGGGCAACAACGTCACGACCGGCAAGGTCTTTGGCGTTGGGTGCGTAACGCTCCATAAAGCGTTCACCTTCACCGTTTATCAGGAAGCCACCCTCACCCCGGCAACCTTCGGTTACCAGAACACCGGCACCATGGATACCCGTGGGGTGGAACTGCCACATTTCCATATCCTGGGCCATATAACCGGCACGCAGGGACATGCCAACACCGTCTCCGGTATTAATCAGGGCATTGGTTGTGGAAGCATAAATACGCCCGGCACCACCGGTGGCCATAACGGTGGCCTTGGCCTTGATGTAGACCACTTCACCGGTTTCGATGCAGATGGCAATAACACCGGCCACCTGGCCCTTGGCATTCTTCACCAGGTCAACGGCATACCATTCGTTAAAGAAGGTGGTACCACCTTTCAGGTTACCCTGGTAGAGAGCGTGGAGAAGTGCGTGACCGGTACGGTCGGCAGCAGCACAGGTACGAGCCGCCTGACCACCCTCACCAAAATTCTTGGACTGGCCACCAAAAGGACGCTGGTAGATACGGCCTTCTTCTGTACGGGAGAAAGGCAGACCCATGTGATCCAGCTCGTAAACCGCCTGTGGGCCTACGGAACACATATATTCAATAGCGTCCTGGTCACCGATATAGTCTGACCCCTTAACAGTGTCGTACATATGCCAGCGCCAGTCATCATTAGGATCATCACTGGCGATTGCGCAAGTGATGCCACCCTGGGCCGATACGGTATGGGAACGGGTCGGGAAAACTTTGGTAATACAGGCTGTGCTAACGCCGGACTCTGTCAACTGCAGAGCCGCGCGCATGCCTGCACCCCCACCGCCGATGACAATCGCGTCAAAAGTCAGCGTGCGAATCTTAGACATGTTTTACAGCCCCCAAAGAATCTGAACACCCCAGACGACATAGCTGAACATCACGATGCCGCACAGTGCCTGAAACAGAAAGCGAATTACCATGGCCTTGCCACCTAGGGCACGCTCATTGAAATAATCCCCGGAAATGGTCCACATACCGACCCAGGCATGGGCACCGAGGGAGATCAGCGTCAGCAGGCTGAACACCCGCATCCAGGTCTGGCTGAAAAGCTCTTTCCAGGCTTCATAACCTACCGGACCATTGCAAATCAGCCAGGCCACGATAAAGACGGAAAAAACCGCCAGCACCAGGGCTGTCACCCTCTGCACCATCCAGTCGTAAAGACCACTGCGCGACAGGTTAGTTATATTTGTTACCATACCCAGACCCCCGCCAGGATGCTCAACAACACGCCCAGTACCAGAGTAACAACCGCGCCGACTTTACCAGACTCTTTGGTTTCGCCGATACCCGCATCCATCAGGAGATGCTTGATACCCGCAACAAAGTGGTAACCCAGCGCCGTCAGCAGTCCCCAGACCACAAACCTGGCAAGCGGTGAAGTGAAATACCCCATAAACTGCTCAAAGCCCTCCCTGGATTCCAGAGAAAGATCAAGCCCATAAAGAAGGAAGGCAATACCCACAAAGAGAATCACGCCGGAGATCCGATGCAAAATCGATGTATAGGCGGGTAAGGGCAACCTTATTGTTGTCAGGTCGAGATTGACTGGTCTCTTGCTATTCACGGTCTGACACCCTGTAACCCGAACGGGCTTTTGGAATTGTGTGTTATTTAGACTACTCAGGAGAAAAACACCGGATTCATACAAGAATTAAACAATAATTATATGTACCCTTTACCCCCCAGCTTTCGGGCGGGAGTATAGACATTTCGTTTTTTAATTACAACGACTTAAGTCAGCGCCCCCCTTGGCAGCGTGCATTTTTTCATTGCCTGCACACCACGATGAAGCAAATAACTTTTCGTTAAAAAACCCTTTAACCCATTGACAAAACAGGTCGTACAAGAAACGGACATACGTATACATCTTCTGCATTCCACCGGCGCAGCTTTTCAAAGGTTTCAGGTATATAAGCATGTTTGACAAAAACATTAATCTCTCTATAGTTGGGCGAATCTAGCCTGGTGAGCCAGATGATAAAGTACGCATAGACGACTCCCGGCTCTATATAAAAAATTCCAAAAAAGTAAATACACAATCAGACAGTACAAAGCAGGAGGGCCCATGGCTGAGAAGCTCGCGCGGCTAACCATTGAAGGTAGCGATCTGTCCCTGGAACTGCCGGTATACAGCGGAACTCTTGGACCCGATGTCATTGATGTAAGGAAACTCACAGGCAATGGCGTTTTTACTTACGACCCGGGCTTTGTCTCTACAGCGGCCTGTGAATCAAAAATCACCTATATTGACGGCGACAAAGGCGTACTGCTGCACCGCGGCTACCCCATTGAACAGCTGGCCGAGAAATCCGACTTCCTGGAAGTCTGTTATCTGCTGATTTACGGAGAGCTGCCCGATACAGCCCAGAAAGATAACTTCTCCAGCATGATAATGAAGCACACCATGGTGCATGAGCAGATGGTGGAATTTCTGAACGGTTTCCGTCGCGACGCACATCCCATGGCTATCATGTGTGGTCTGGTGGGCGCGCTGTCTTCTTTTTACCATGACGCCCTGGACATCAAGAATGCGCGTCACCGTGAAATCACCGCTTACCGACTGATCTCCAAAATGCCAACCCTGGCAGCCATGGCCTATCGCTATTCCATGGGCCTGCCATTTATGTATCCCCGCAACAACCTGAGCTACGGCGGCAACTTCCTGCACATGATGTTTGCCACCCCTTGCGAGGAATACGAAGTTAACCCTGTCCTGGCCAAAGCCATGGACAAAATCTTCCTGCTGCACGCTGACCACGAACAGAACGCCTCTACTTCTACCGTACGTCTGGCGGGTTCCAGTGGTGCCAATCCCTTCGCCTGTATCGCTGCCGGCATCGCGGCCCTGTGGGGACCTGCCCACGGCGGTGCCAATGAGGCGGTACTGAAGATGCTGGACGAAATCGGTGACGAGTCCCGCATCGACGAGTTCGTTGCCAAAGCCAAAGACAAGAACGATCCGTTCCGCCTGATGGGCTTCGGTCACCGTGTCTACAAGAATTTTGACCCCCGCGCCAAAGTGATGAAGCAGACCTGTGACGAGGTTCTGGGTGAACTGGGCATCAACGATCCCCAGCTGCGTATCGCCAAGCGTCTGGAAGAAATCGCTCTGGAAGACGAATACTTTATAGAGCGCCAGCTATACCCGAACGTTGACTTTTATTCCGGCATTATCCTGAAAGCCCTGGGTATTCCGGCTGATATGTTCACCGTTATCTTTGCCACCGGTCGTACCCCTGGCTGGGTTGCCCACTGGCACGAAATGATCAGCGGCAGCTACCGTATCGGTCGCCCCCGTCAGCTATACACCGGCCCGGACAAGAGGGATTTCACCCCCCTGTCTGAGCGTTAAGCAACAGCCCACTTAAGTTGAAACCCCAAAACGCCACTGCATACAGTGGCGTTTTTTATTACAGTAAAAAAATAACAGACACGGACTGCACCTATGGAATGGCTCAGCGACCCTCAGGCATGGCTCTCTCTGCTCACGCTCACCTCCCTGGAAATCGTACTGGGCATTGACAATATTATTTTTATCAGCATCCTTGCCGGACGCCTGCCAGAACACCAGCGCAATAACGCCCGCAATGCTGGCCTGCTGCTGGCCATGGTGACCCGTATCCTCCTGCTACTTTCAATTTCCTGGGTGATTGGCCTGAAAGAAACCCTGTTTACCCTTCTCAACCACGATGTCTCAGCACGGGATCTGGTTCTGATGGGAGGCGGCTTGTTCCTGCTGGCGAAAAGCACTCACGAAATTCACGATTCAATGGAAGGCACCGGCAGCAACTCTTCTAACCAGACTGCTGCAGCCAGCTTTGGCATGGTAATGGCGCAGATTGCCATACTGGATATCGTTTTCTCCCTTGATTCGGTTATTACCGCTGTTGGTATGGCTGAACATCTTCCGGTGATGATTATTGCTATTGTTCTGGCTGTCGTGGTGATGATGTGTGCCGCCAAACCTATCGGAGATTTTGTTGATCGCCACCCCACCCTGAAAATGCTTGCCCTGAGCTTCCTGCTTCTGGTAGGGGTATCACTTATTGCCGAAAGCCTGTCTTTCCATATTCCCAAGGGCTACATCTACTTCGCCATGGCCTTCTCCCTGGGTGTGGAAATCCTGAACATCCACAGTGCCCGCAGAAGTAACAAAACCATGTAATCACAACCAGCCCTTTTTCCCAAACCTCATTTCCAGAGCAGATGAAAGAGCAATCCCCAGCCAGCAATAAAAATCATGGTATTGGCGCATTTTCTATGGCGACTTTCAGGAATGCGACTACGCATGTATGTTCCCAGAGGTACTGCAACAGCCAGCAAAGGTAGAAACAGAAGATAATCAACCAACAGGTTTTTCGTAATCACGCCAGAAAAACCGAGAAGAATAAAACGCTCACTGGCGAGAACAATAAAGGCCATCTGGAGGGCAGCAAAATACCGTTCTACCGGATAATGGTTAACCCGGAAAAACGCCAGAAGAAACGGGCCTGGGGCTCCAAAGACAAACCCGGATATTCCCCCACAGGCCGCCAACACATGCGATGCCTTCCCGGGCTTCAGCAACCGGGATATAACTGTGCAGATAAACGGGAAGAAAATCATAAATCCCGCCAGGGCCACCAGCAGAAAATCATTTCTCAAGTATGACAGGAACAGAAAACCCAGCCCTCCTCCCCCGAGCAGGCTGAGGCATGTTATCACATGGCCGCGTATATCGCTGAATATCTGCTCCCTCTCCCGGTAAGCCAGAAACCCACCCAGACTTATAGAGTTAATCGATAAAACGCCTACACACTGCATCATAGGCATGGATAAAGCCAGCATCGGCATAGCCAGTATGGCACCGCCGAAACCGAACGTAGAACGTACTGTCGAAGCCACCGCCAAAGGAAGTATAACCGCAAGGCGATGGAGCATGTCCTGCTGCGTTATCTCAAAGCCCATTCCCCGGCTCCTCTACAACTGTGCCATAATCTTAGCCTGCCAACACAACGGAGGTTCTGTTTTTCCAACAGGCAACGTTCGAATACTACTACACTGGGGCATCTGATAACCTGAAGCACACTTCTATGAACACCATTCTTCTGGCCGGCACACCAAGGTCAGGTTCAACGCTTACCTGCCAACTCCTGAACACCCTTCCCAATGTCGTAGCCCTTGATGAACCCCTGGAGGGCGACTACGACAGTATGGACACTGAGGCAGAAAAATTTACAGGTTTTCTTGACCGTAAAGTTGAGGAATGGAGGACCTCACTTATTCATAAGCGCACTGCTTTCTCTATCCAGCACCAGGGTCGCATTGAGCAGCACTATGATCATGGGAAGAAGCATGGGAAGGAGGACAACCTGCGGAACAGACAGGTTGAATATGGGAAAATTACCATAGATAAACCCCTTAGCGAAGATTTCACTCTGGTAATTAAACAGCCTTTTACGTTCATGGTTTATGGTGAAATACTGTCAAAGAAATACCCGGTTTTTTCCCTGCTGAGAAATCCCCTGGCAGTTATAGCCTCATTAAACACCCTGCGGGGCTGGGAAAATGCCTACCGGGCCGGTCACAAAAGGCAGGCTCCCGATTATGTCGAAAAAGTGCAGAAGATGACATCAAAGGCGGAACGGCTGACAGCTTTTATGGAGAAAACCTTCCGTGCCTGTCTGCACCTTCTTATACAGGATCGGGTTATTCTCTATGAAGACCTCGTAAGCTCTTCCGGCAGAGTTCTTGGAAAAATCACACCACTGCCGGAAGGCACCTCCTGGCCACTGGAGAACAGGAACCTGAACCTTGCATCTTCCCCGGAAGAAGTCCGGGAACTGGGAGAGCACCTGCTGAACTTCAACGGTGCTTACTGGGAGTTTTACTCAAAGAAGAGCGTTCTTGAGCTTATGCCCCCCCCTCCATAAGACATATCTGCGCAAACCTTCAGTACACGACGCATTAAATATAAATTCCAGCATTTTGAAATCCGTCCAGGCAGAAACACCTGGATTGCTATTTACTCAAAACCGCCTATATATTCTCAGCCAACTAGTATCCGTCGTACAGAAACAAACCCAGCCTGAGATTTTCCCAATGTGTCCTTATCACGCCCCACTTATAAGGAAAGTAACCGCCATGGCCAAAGCCGCACATCCTGAAAGTGATAAGCCCCTGTCCAATCTTGAGTGCCTGGAGTCTGAAAGTATTCGGATATTTCGTGAGGTTACGGCCTGCGCAGAGAATCCGGTGATGCTCTACTCTGCGGGCAAAGACTCTTCGGTGATGCTGCATCTTGCTCAAAAAGCCTTCTGGCCCGCCAGAATCCCATTCCCGATTTTGCACATAGATACCGGCTGGAAATTCAGAGAGATGTATGAATTCCGGGATCGCCGTGCGGCCAGTGTCGGCGTAAAGCTGCTCGTGCATATAAATCCCGACGGACTGGAAAAAGGCATAAACCCTTTTACCCACGGTTCTGAAGTTCATACCGACATTATGAAAACCCAGAGTCTGAAACAGGCCCTTGACCTGTACAAGTTTGATTTTGCCCTTGGTGGCGGACGCAGAGATGAAGAGAAATCCAGGGCCAAAGAACGAATTTTCTCCTTCAGAACCCATCACCATCAGTGGGACCCGAAAAACCAGAGGCCAGAAGTCTGGTGGACCTACAACTGCCACAAAAGCAAAGGCCAGAGCATACGGGTTTTTCCGTTATCCAACTGGACGGAACTTGATATCTGGCTCTACATCCGTCGAGAAAAAATCCCTGTCGTTTCCCTCTATTTCTCAGCCCTCCGTCCGGTTGTACGCAGGGACACTGGTCTGCTGATGGTCGATGATAAACGCTTCCCCCTACACCCGGAAGAAAATCCCGAACATTTAAACATTCGCTTCAGAACCCTGGGGTGCTATCCACTGACCGTCGCTACAGAGTCCAGGGCCACCAGTGTCACCGATATTATTTTTGAGCTGTTGTCAGAGAAACACTCTGAACGACAGGGACGTACTATCGACAGTGACGGCACCGGAGCCATGGAGAGAAAAAAACGGGATGGCTATTTCTAATGAACCCCCTTAACCAGCTGGAACACCGGGATCAGCTCCGTGTCGTTGCCTGTGGCAGCGTTGATGATGGGAAAAGTACTCTTCTCGGTCGCATGCTTTACGATTCTGGCCAGATTTACGAGGACCAGATGGAGGCCCTGGCTACAGACTCAAAAAAGTACGGCACCCAAACCAGTGATTATGATTTCAGCCTGCTGCTGGACGGGCTGAACGCAGAGCGGGAACAGGGAATTACCATTGATGTTGCCTGGCGCTTTATGGCCACGGCCAAACGCATGATCATTCTCGCTGACACGCCCGGGCACGAACAGTACACCCGCAATATGGTGTCCGGTGCCTCCACTGCGGACGTGGCAATAATTCTGATTGACGCCAGCCTGGGTATAACAGAGCAAACATGGCGTCACAGCTTTATTGTCTCCCTGATGGGGGTCAGTAAAATTATCGTTGCTATCAATAAAATGGATCTCGTGGAATACAACCGGAGTATTTACGACGAGATCTGCAGTAATTATCAAGCCTTCAATCGGAAACTCGCCTTTTCCGACCTGACCCTGATCCCCATCTCTGCCCTTAAAGGCGATAACATCACCAGCTCCAGTACCTGCACGCCTTGGTACGAGGGGCCAGCTCTGCTCCCTGCAATACTGGAAACAACACCTCCCGATAACCGCAACCACACCTTTCGTATGCCTGTGCAATGGATATGCCATACAGGCTCCCATTTTCGCGGACTTGCCGGCGCGGTGACTGACGGTGAAATTTCAATAAACGACAATATTCTTATTCTTCCGAGAAATACCAAAGCCCGGGTGAAAAGTATTATTTTCTGGCACGATGACAAAACCCGTTTAATTTCCGGCGAGTCCGGGATAATAGAGTTGGACCGGGATCTTGATGTCTCCCGCGGAGACTGGCTGGTAAAACCGGAGGATAACAATATCCTCTCAGACAGCTTCAATGCGTATTGCGTCTGGATGGGTGAAACCGCCCTGACACTTAATCAGGATTATATTATTCAGTGTGGCTGCCACAGCCAGAATGCCCGGATAACCTCCGTTAAATCCGTTATCAATATGGGCACCCTCAGCAACGGCCCCGGGCGGAGCACACTTGAAAAAAACGATATTGCCATGTGTCACCTGAGCCTTAACAGCCCGGTTCTTCTGGATACCTATAAAAACAGCCGTGAAACCGGCAGCTTTATTTTGATAGACCGCATCAGCTGTCACACTGTAGCAGCCGGAATGGTAGAAACCATTCTTTCCCCCAGGCAGCCAGAGACAGCACCTCTTCCATCCATAAACGATAAAAACATAGTCAATAAAAGTACCCGAAGCGCCCTGAAACACCAAAAGCCCTGTGTACTCTGGTTTACCGGTTTATCCGGTGCGGGAAAGACGACTATAGCCAGACATCTGGAAATACTGCTGCACAAGCACGGGCTTCATACTTTCATCCTCGACGGAGACGAGCTTCGTAACGGACTCAGTGACGACCTGGGTTTCAGCGAAAAAGACCGGCAGGAAAATATTCGCCGCGCCGCAGAAGTGGCCGCGCTGCTGGTAGATGCCGGCCTGATTGTTCTTGCGACATTTATTTCCCCGTTCAGGGGCGGCCGACAGATGGCAAGATCACATTTTGGTACAAAAGAGTTTATTGAGATTTATGTAGACACCCCTCTCAACGTTGCAGCCAACAGGGACCCCAAAGGACATTATAAGGATGCCCATTCCGGGAAAATTCCCATGTTCACCGGCCTGGATTCCCCCTATGAACCACCAAAACAACCAGAACTGACCCTCCATACCCTGCAGCAAAGTCCGGAAGAGTCAGCCCGGATCGTTTACCAGTGGCTGCTTGAACACCATATTCTCATCCCCATTGGAACCCGTTGAGAAGTAAGTTTCCTCCCAATGATTGAACAATTCGGTTTTATCGGTATAGGCATGCTGGTCGGCTTCCTGGTCGGAATGACCGGCATGGGAGGAGGCGCTCTGATGACCCCCTCCTTAATAATGATGAATGTGCCAATAGGTGTGGCCATAGGTACAGACCTTTTGTTCGCGGCCTTCACCAAAGCCCTGGGTGTCTGCGTTCACCACGTAAACAACAATATCAACCTGCAGGTAGTCAAGCTTCTGTGCATAGGAAGTATTCCAGCAACCCTGGGCACTACATTATTTCTGAAGAAATTCGGAGTAGGCTTCTACCTGCCCCACATCATAAGACCGACACTGGGGGTTTTACTCCTGCTCACAGCCCTGATTCTCTTCTCTATTGACTCGATTCATGCTTTCAAGGAGAAAGCGCCCCCCCCTGTCACAAACAACAGTACTCTGACAGCAGCTCCGCCATTAAGGACCAAGTCCTTATACATCATCCTGTGCGGCTGCCTGCTGGGTATTCTTGTCACTCTGTTTTCTGTGGGCACAGGAACCCTGGGCACAGTTATCCTGTTTCTGATATTCCCCGGCTGGAAAGCAGCCCATATCGTTGGTACAGACATTGGCCACGCCATGACTTTGACAACTATCGCAGGACTTGGCCATTTGCTGATTGGAAACAGCGACGTAAAACTGCTGCTGTTTCTGTTGATGGGCTCACTGCCCGGAGTGTATCTGGGAGCCAAATCTACGGCAATGATTTCAAATACCAACATGCACCGCATACTGGGTTCCATTCTTGCTGTCATTGGCAGTTCATTTATCTTTTAGGCATCTCTCTTAGAACCTGTTCATGATCTTTCGTGAAAAGAGAAAATGCCGAGGTTTTGACAACCCCGGCCTTTCCCACCTCAAACAGGGAGCCTCCGCCTACACTGGATATATCACCCTGAAAAACAGAGTGACTCCTGAAGTACCAGATAGCAGTGAGGTTCAAGATGTTCTGGAAAGGATGCCAAATACTGGCGATTGGATTCGCCCTGTCAGCTGTTTCAGGCTGCAGCTCATATCCCTTCAAATATGCCCCCTATTCCCCGCCCCATGCCTTCTCCAGCTGGAGCGAGGTGGAAGCCTCGGTAAAGCGACTGGAAACTTATGCTGTAAACTGTCAGACCAGCGACAAATCACAGAATTGCGCAACGTTTAATAATGAGTTCCAGCATACCCTGGCACGGATAGTCCGCACAGAGTTTGAACTGGCAGTCACTCATATCAAACGCCTGAGCCATTTGCGCTCTGTTAGCTGGAACGCCCGGTGAACCCAGCGTACTTTGACGGGCTCTACCATAACGGCCGCTATTTTGAAGTGACCCAGGAGGAGTACGCCATTCACTGGCCCTGCCACGAAGGCTGCAATGGTGAATTGTTTGTGCCCATGGCACGGCTCTGGCAACAAAAGCTCGGAAACTTTCGCTTACGATGTCCCTGTTGCCAAAGCCTGTGGCAAGTGGAGATCACCAGTCTGTCACGGCCGATGCAGGCGGATATTATTGAACTGGATGATCAGCCTGCCAATTCAAATTTATTCTCACCCAGGCGCTCTTCAGCCAGATAACGCTTTAACTCCGGTATACAGGAACCACAATTGGTTCCTGCTTTTAACTCAACACCCAGCGCTTCTACCGACTCACAGCCTTCGGCAATCTTTCCGCAGATAGCCCCTTCCGAAACTCCAAAACAGGCACAGACCACCGCCCCCCGGGACTCTCCGGAGCCACTGAAACCTGCAAGAATACGCCAGTCTGCTTTTTCCTGGACAAACTGTTCACGCAGCCATGAGCGGTCGATATTCAAGGGCTTATCAGACACCAAAAGCACACCCTCAACCCCATTATTCACGACAACAGCCTGACGTTGTATGCCTTGGCTATCCGACAGTTGCACCCTGTCACCCTCGGGCATCAAAGACTCCAGAACAGGCTGGCTACCCTGGTAAGCGAGTTCATAGCGCCAGCCCCCCTCTTCCCTGACGGCAACACAATAATCCACATTCGGCATAGCAACAGGTTTACGGGTGAGCAGAACCCCATACCATTGGGCCTCGTAAGCCTTAATGCGTACGGGTGTTGCCTTGCTGTCCGGCTGCCGGGAGACAGGATCTGTACGGGAGTGGACAAGGGGCCCCATCAATCCGCCCTGACAGAGCTCCCGAGTCCAGTGCATGGGCATAAATACCTGCCCGGGAACCATAGCCTTATCAACCTTCACCCGGGCCAGGGCAAGCCCCTGACGGGACTCAAGCACAGCTAGTTTACCGTCTTCAATGCCATAGCTGCCGGCATCACCGGGATGCAACTGTACAAACGGCTCATCAATATGACGATTTAATCTTGGGGAAAGGGATGTCCGGGTCATAGTATGCCACTGGTCACGAATACGACCGGTGTTTAATACAAGAGGATATTCAGAATCCCGGGTAATACCTTCCACCTGATCAGGCACTATAAACCGGGCTTTGCCAGACACTGTTGAAAAACCGCCACAGACAAAAAGACGGGAGCTGTTATCTTCGCCATTTTCTGGCATCGGCCACTGTTGAGGCGAAAGGGCATCATACTGCTCACGGGTAACAGATTTTAATGCTCCAATATTAAACATGCGGAAACTTTGCTCCGGTCTGTTTTCAAAAGCCGATAGTGCAGCATGCTCACGAAATATATCGGACGCATGGTGATAGTCAAAAGCTTCACCATGGCCGAGTCTTTGCCCTACCCGGGATAAAATCCACCAATCCGGCTTTGCTTCACCAGACATAGGAAACAACGCCCGTTGACGGGATATACGACGCTCGGAGTTTGTGACGGTACCGTCCTTCTCACTCCAGGGCGCAGCTGGCAGCAGAATATCGGCGAAAGCCGCAGTATCAGTGCCAGCCATACAGTCCGATAACACCACATGTTCGCAATTTTCCAGAGCCTGACGCACTTTATCCGCATCTGGCATAGTGACTGCAGGATTGGTTCCCATTACCCAGAGAAAACGAATCTCGCCACGACCAGTGGCCTCAAACAGGTCTACAGCTGTCAAACCCGGCTTTTGAACCATACTGGCGGCTTTCCAGAATCGTCGGACACGATCCATATCATCCGGATTGCTGAAATCCATGTGGGCCGCCAGCTGGTTTGCCAGCCCTCCCACTTCCCGTCCACCCATAGCATTGGGTTGGCCAGTTAACGACAACGGCCCACAACCCGGCTTACCGATACGTCCGGTGGCCAGATGCACATTAATCATGGCATTCACACGATCTGTGCCATCAAAACCCTGATTGGAACCCTGGGACCAGGCGGTTACGGTTTTATCGGTTTCAGCAAACCATCGGTAAAATGTTTCCAGACGCTCTACATCCTGACCACAAACTTCCGCTGTCGCCTGAATACTTGGTGCCAACCCACGGGCATTGGCCAGAGCCTGTTCAAAATTCTCCGTATGGGCATCAATCCAGGAATGGGCAGCAAAACCATTATCAAACAACCATACCAGCAGGCCGGCAAACAGAACGGTATCGGTGCCAGGCTTTAACGGCAGATGAAGATCAGCGGTTTCACTGGTGGCTGTTCCCCGGGGGTCAATCACCACTACTCGCCCGGACTTGGCCGCCTGAATACGCTGATAGATCACTGGATGGCACCAGGCGGTATTGGAACCCACTAGTATAATCAGGTCTGCCAGCTCCAGATCTTCATAACAGCCGGGAACAATATCTTCCCCGAAAGCCCGCTTATGGCCTGCCACCGTAGAGGCCATACATAAACGGGAGTTGGTATCCATATTGGCACTGCCAACAAAGCCTTTCATCAGCTTGTTGGCTACATAATAATCTTCAGTTAACAGCTGACCGGAGCCGTATATCGCGACACTGTCCGGCCCGTACTGACGAATCACCGACTGCATACGCTTGGCAACAACATCCAGAGCCTGTTCCCAGGGAACCTGCTGCCCATCCACTTGGGGGTGCAGTAACCGTCCTTCCAGACCAACGGTTTCCCCAAGGGCCGAACCTTTGGAGCATAAGCGCCCGAAATTGGCCGGATGCTCCGAATCACCAATAATCCTGACCTTATGGGCTGCTATATCCTCTACAGTGGCTTCAATACCACAGCCCACACCACAATAGGCGCACGTCGTTTTTATACAGGTATCCGTCACGTCATTCCCGCTTTATTATTACGCTTATTGCCGTCAGGCAGCCTGTCCGTCTTTAGCCACATAGCCCTGGCCGAAAATCATCATATCCCGTATTCCGGAAATATCCTGACCGGTCTCAATCAGTTCCTGATACCACAGGGCATCGGAGGCATCGCCGTAGAACAAGGCTCCAACAAGACAATTCCCCTGAAAGGTCAGCTTTCGATACAAACCCTGGGACGGCATACTGACAATCCGCAGATCATCACTGCTCTCTCCGGCAAAGTCACCCAGGGAGAAAAGCTCAATACCTGTGACTTTCAGGCGGGTTGGAGTCACTTCAGAAACGAACCCATCACCAGCTTTACCCAGTAACACATCCGCCAGAATTCGCGCCTGCCGGTACACCGGTTCAACCAGGCCAAAGACTTCGCTATCAAGCTGAATGCATTCCCCAAGGCCATAAATATGAGGATCATCAGTCTGCAGGTAAGCGTCCACCAGCACGCCCCGCTCACAGGGAAGGTCACAGGCTTTCATTAAATCAATATTGGGCTGTACCCCAGCGGCAAAGATAACCAGATCCGCAGGAACCACCCGGCCATCAGCAAACTCAACAGCCGATACACGACCATCTTTTCCCTGAATAGCTTTGGTATTCACGCCCAGCTCAAGGGTCAGTCTCTGGTTTTTCAGATGAGTGGCCAGCAGACCACCGGTATCTTTATCCAGCTGGCGATTCATCAGCACCGGACAGTTATGGACAACAGTCGTATTCATACCCCGGCTCTGCAAAGCACAGGCCGCTTCAAGACCCAACAGGCCGCCACCAATAACTACAGCATGACCGCCCCCCGCTGCCGCGGAAAGCATCCACCCCACATCATCCAAAGTACGGAAGCCCATCACTCCATCAAGGTCATGACCGGGAAGCGGAATAATAAAGGGGCGGGAACCTGTTGCCAGAACAAGGCGATCATAGGAGAACACTTCACCACCAGCCGTTGTCACCTGCTGTAACTCCCGGTCAATACGGGTGACCCGATAGTTTTCACCGGAGAACAATTTGATGGCGTTATCCGAATACCACTCAGCCGGACGCAGAACAATACTGTTCGCACTTATATCCCCGGCCAACAGTGGCGACAACATAATCCGGTTATAACCGGGCACAGACTCACCGGACAGTACTGTAATCTGATAATCATGGGACTCCGCCGCTAAATGCTCCAGCAGCCGGACACTGGCCATACCATTGCCCACTACCAGCAACTTCTCTGGCTGCTTCACATTCATAATCAGGCGGCCTGCTGGCCTGAAGCTTTATTCAGTGCCACCTGCACCCTTCCACCTTCAACACGGACACTATGGACAGCAATCGATACACCGTCGTCCTCAATACATTGACCAGTGGTCATAGAAAAGTGCTGTTTATAAACAGGAGAAGCCACCACAAGCTCTCCCTTCAAATCACCGGTAATACCCCGGGCCAGTACATTGGCACCGCTGAAGGGATCATGGTTATCAATGGCGTACAGTTCGCCTTCAAGCAGGAAAATAGCGACCTGATGGCCTTCTACAAGCGCACCTGCACCCAGGTTCTCCGGCAGGTCACTGAAAGAGCAGATAGTTTCCCAATTCATAATGTTCTCCAAAATCCCAGAAGTGGACTCCATTACCGAAGGGCCGGAGTCTGATTGTGTATTTCAAGCGCCAGGATGGCGCGCTAGCGACTTGATACATGGAGGTATCGATGGAGCGGAAATACACAATCAGACACCGATCCATGCACCAAATCTCTTCTATCACCTACATCATCAGGCACTTCTGGCGATAATTTTCTCTTCCTCCGATGCCGGGCGAATCTGGCCGCGCTCTTTAACAAACACGACATTGCTGTCCTGCTCATCGGAATTCACATAGTGGCGGAAACGCTTCAGCTTCTCCGGGTCTTCAAGAGTGGTCTTCCATTCACACTGGTAAGCATCAATATTGGCTGCCATCTCCTGGTCAAACTGCTCACACAGACCCAGGCTGTCTTCCAGAATCACCTCTTTCAGGTAGTCCAGCCCACCCTCCAGGTTATCCAGCCATACAGAGGTCCGCTGCAGACGATCAGCAGTACGCAGGTAAAACATCAGGAAACGGTCAATGGTCTGAATCAACTGTTCAGCATTCAGTTCCGTGGCAAACAGATCCGCATGACGGGGTTTCATACCACCATTGCCGCATACATACAGGTTCCAGCCCTTCTCTGTCGCGATAACACCCACATCCTTGCTCTGGGCTTCCGCGCACTCACGGGTACAACCGGAAACCGCCATCTTGATTTTATGGGGAGAGCGCAGACCGCGATAACGCTCCTCAATCTTGATCGCCATACCGGCACTGTCCAGCACACCGTAACGGCACCATGTCTGGCCCACACAGGACTTCACCGTTCGCAGAGATTTGCCGTAAGCGTGGCCCGTCTCAAAACCGGCATCCACCAGACGCTTCCAGACCGCCGGCAACTGATCCACCCGCACACCAAACAGATCAATACGCTGGCCACCGGTAATCTTGGTATAAAGGTCGTAATCCCGGGCCACCTCGCCAATCACAATCAGCTTCTCAGGAGTGATTTCACCACCGGGCACACGGGGCACAACAGAATAAGTTCCATCCTTCTGCATATTGCCGAGGAAATAGTCGTTCGTGTCCTGCAGAGGCGCATGCTCCGGCTTAAGGACATACTCATTCCAGCAGGAGGCAAGAATGGAACCAACAGTCGGCTTACAGATATCACAGCCCTTGCCGGTACCATGTTTCTCAATCATCTCACCGAAGGACTTGATCTCACCGACACGCACCAGGTGATACAACTCCTGGCGGGAATAAGGGAAGTGCTCACAGATATCTTTCTTAACTTCCACGCCCAGCTGTTCCAGTTCATAGTCCAGCACCTGCTTGACCAGTGCCGTACAACCACCACAACCGGTACTGGCTGAAGTCGCGTCTTTCAGACTGGCCATATCCTGACAGCCACCGGCCACAGTGCCGGTCAAATCGCCTTTGGTTACATTAAAGCAGGAACATATCTGGGCCGTATCCGGCAGTGCCGCCACGCCCAGGCCAGCGGGCTCATCACCAGTCCCTTGAGGAAGAATCAAACCCGCCGGATCAGCCGGAGGGCGAATATCATTCAACATCATCTGCAGCAGGGAACCATACTCTTCCGCATCCCCCACCAGTACCGCACCCACTACTTTCTTTTTGTCGCCGGACACTACCAGCGACTTGTAAACTTCTTTCTCTTCATCAATAAAGCGGTAGCTCAAGGCACCGGGAGTGCGAGCCTGGGCATCACCCACACTGGCCACATCCACACCCATCAGCTTGAGCTTGGTGCTCATATCCGCGCCGTTAAAGCCAATCGTGTCCTGACCCAGCAGATGGTCAACAGTCGCCTGCCCCATCTGGTAACCAGGAGCCACCAGACCAAAAATCCTGCCATCCCACAGGGCACATTCACCGATGGAATAGATATTGGCATCGGATGTCTGGCAATTGTCGTTAATCACGATACCGCCCCGCTCGCCGACCTCCAGACCACTCTGGCGGGCCAGTTCATCACGGGGGCGGATACCGGCGGAGAAAACAATCAGATCAGTATTCAGTACTTCACCATCGGCAAACTGCATCTGGTGAGTAGCGCCCTCTCCATCGGTAATCAGCCGGGTATTTCTGGAGGTATGAATATTCACCCCCAGACTTTCAATCTTGTGGCGCAGCATGGCACCACCACCTTCATCCACTTGCACCGCCATCAGGCGGGGGGCAAATTCCACCACATGGGTGTCCAGTCCAAGGTCTTTCAGGGCCTTGGCCGCTTCCAGACCCAGCAGACCACCGCCCACAACCGTGCCTACTTTAGCGGTACGGGCGGCTTCGGTAATGGCTTCCAGGTCTTCAATCGTTCGATACACCAGGCAACCATCCCGGTCATGCCCGGGCACAGGAGGAACAAAAGGATAGGAACCGGTGGCCAGCACCAGCTTGTCGTAGCGCACCCTGCGACCAGAAGCAGAGGTAACTTCACAGAGCTCGCGATCAATAGTGTCGACCTTGTCAGACAACACCAGCTCAACACCCTCCTGGTCATAAAAACCTTCAGGTACCATGGACAGCTCATCGGCGGCAGTGCCGGTAAACCAGGAAGTTAAATGAACTCTGTCGTAAGCTGGCCGGGATTCCTCACCAAAAACAATTACCTGATATGACTCCAGACCGCCGGACTGAATCAACTGTTCAACAAAGCGGTGCCCCACCATGCCATTTCCGACAACAACCAGTGTCTCTTTCTTATTCATTCACGGCCCCAGAACTTTCTGCATTTTTATTCTGATAAAACATCAGATGTTTTTGCCTTTGTGCCTTTTACTGCAGATGCCGTGCCCGGGAAGGAAAAACAATTATATTTCAAGAAGTTAAATAAAAATCACAATATAAAACCCATAACTGCAATGGAAAATGCGCACCATTTAAAAACATAAACAAAAATCCTTATTACGATTTCGGTGCACAACAAAACACAACCAGTCCAACAACATCTTTAAGTACCTGGACAATCGTTTTCAGTAACTGCTCAGGTACTGATGATATTTATGCTGCGATGGACCACAGTCGCAGAATGCCCCCTTGACTTCAGAGGGCACCTCCAATAAACCACCCGACTCCAGAATATCTATTTATTCCAGAATCCTGCAGATATCCTGGGGCTGACCCAAGACATTGCACACACACCTATCATCATTATCCATGCAGTCTGATGTGTAATCATCAATAGGGTTAGGGATATGGAAAAGCTTGTGACGGGAACAGTGAATATCCATGGCAACCCATGGATTTGAAAAAGTATTGGAAAGTTTGGGGCCATCTCCCAGGGTGGTCACGGTGATAGGAAACTGGTCTTTATGAACGCAGGTATAGTAAGCCATGCAAGGTTCATTTTTATGACAGCCACTGAGGATCGAAAAGATGGGCAGGGAACCGGTTCTTTCCAGATCAATGGACGCGCCATTTTTCTGGGTAATTCGAATCCCCTGATGACAGCCCCAGTTCTCAACTTTGATACAGCGGGCTTCTGCCAACGAGCCCCCCGCCCAGAGCAAAAAACAAAAAGCCTGAAAAAGCCGCGGCCAGGAAGGAAAAACCATAAAAGAGCCTCCACTACAGATGCTGACTGGACTCAGTCATCGGCACTTGAGTGTAGTGGATCAGGTTATTACCCCTGGAAAATAAAAGTCACTTTTCAGACTTGTTTATAACTGTTAGCCCGGATATTTCATAAATTGCCCCGAAGATCGCGTCGGGCCTTGTTGCTCTAAGGTGTTTGGCGAAGAAGCGCCGTACCGGGGTGTACGGTCGACTGAGTCAAATCGCCTTAGAGCGGCAGGGAACAAGCGAGATCGGGAGCATGTTTATGAAATATCCGGGTTAGAGCCTGTTCATGATCTTTCGTACGAAGGTATTGATCCGGTCCATGAGCAGATCAGTTTTGACAATCAGTGATGGCTGCACATTTTTGAAGCATCGGCAGACAGGCCGCTTTCAGTTTCTACCAGCTTGCCCTTACCCAGAAAAAGGTCAATGATGCCATTGGCACTGAGTTCACTTACAGAACAGGTATGGAATTGCGCGTCTGCGCCAAACTGTTCAGCCAGTGTCGCCAATAGCTCTTCCCTGGGCCAGTCGTACTCAGCCTCCAGAACCAGCTTAAGAATATTACGACCGTGTACAGATTGGCTCATACCTGCCTCTATGTATGCTTTCAAGAGTTGTAAAACCGGCAATTAGCGGTTGAAGCACAATACTTCAGC
This sequence comes from Parendozoicomonas sp. 209JJ7-1, assembly GCF_058147085.1. Taxonomy (NCBI): domain Bacteria; kingdom Pseudomonadati; phylum Pseudomonadota; class Gammaproteobacteria; order Oceanospirillales; family Endozoicomonadaceae; genus Parendozoicomonas; species Parendozoicomonas sp. 209JJ7-1. Next base: position 157,809 of record NZ_JBYVJU010000001.1, read on the forward strand.
TATTGTTCCATAGGGATCCGTAATTGTGCCTAAAGATAATCCGGAAACTGACGAAAGGGTCAATAATGAACAGACGCGCTTTTATCGCCGGAAGCCTGGCTGGTGTCTCCACCGGGCTGGTATTGCCAACACTGGCTTTTAATGAACTGCCTGACACACCTCTGGCCGGACATATCTATTTCACCGCAGATCAGCCCGGGCGTTTCAGTTCCAAGGCAAAATCCCATGTACCCGAAGTGACAGTTACCCACTCAGGAGCAGCTGCACAGGTACAGGTTCGCACCAACCATGAAATGCGGGCCTGGGAACACTACATCATCAAACATCAGCTGTTTGACCGGAACCTGAAGCTACTGGATGAACATATGTTTAACCCGGAAAAGGACAAAGTACCCCTTTCAACATTTACTCTGCAGAATTACCAGGGGCTGCTATTTATCACCAGCATCTGTAACAAACATGACCTGTGGCTGGCACAAGTTAACGTTTAAAACCCCCGGACGAAGCTGGATTGCGCTTTTCTGGTGCGTAACTTCACAAAAAGCCCTGCCAGCAGCGGCATTATCCCCATACAGGTCTGAGTGCTCAGGGATTCTACCGTCGGGAACACCTCCAGCCCGCTTATTGTCGGCCAGCCTTCCAGCCAGGTATTGGGAAGCCAGCCGGATATCTGCAGCCCCAGCACGGCCTTACCAGAGAAAACAACAGACAAGCCGTAAACAGGGAGCTTTACCAATCTCTGGTTAAGCTCCCTGTTTTTGCCATTAGGTTACTGATCAACAAGGTGGAATTCGGGGTGGATGTTTATGCCAAAACACACATTTGGCCTACTACCCCTTCTTGTGACTTTCGTCCTGCAGCTGCTGATTCTGCCCATACCCACCCCCGATATCTAAAGGTACAATCCCCTCATTATGTTTTCTTAAGCACCTGCCGAGCCCCCCCTGAACATTGCAGCATCAGGATCACTCCAAAGGTAGCAACTGAGTATCTATGACCAAACTCACCCTGGATCAACTGGAACATCACCTCTGGATGGCGGCCCACATTGTCACCGGCCCCATTGATGCCTCAGACTACAAAACCTACATATTCCCAATCCTGTTCTTCAAACGGGTCAGCGATGTCTTCGATGAAGAACTGAACACGACGGTAGAAGAGTACAATGACGAAGCACTCGCTCGCACTATGCGTGAGAACTTCACAGTATATATCCCGCAAGGTTCACACTGGAAAGATGTGTTCTTCCGCAGCCAGGATATCGGCGAAGCACTGAAAACCGCTTTCCGTACCATCGAGACAGAAAACGACGATCTCTACGGTATCTTCGGCGATGCCCAGTGGACCAACAAAGAACGCCTGCCAGATCACTTAATCCACCAGCTGCTGGATCACTTCAACAAAGTTCATATGGGGCTCAGTGAAGTCCGTGTGGATGATATGGGCCTGGCCTATGAATTTCTGATCAAGAAGTTTGCCGACAAAGCCAACAAGAAAGCCGGTGAGTTCTATACCCCGCGCACCATTGTCCGGCTAATGGTGAATATTCTTGATCCACAGGAAGGTGAAACAGTGTATGACCCGGCCTGTGGTACTGGCGGCATGCTGCTGGAAACCATTCACCATGTACGCAGGCAAGAAGGCGATGCCCGTCGTGTGCATCTGTACGGCCAGGAGAAAAACCTGACCACAGAAGCCATTGCCCGTATGAACCTCAAACTCCATGGTCAGGAAGACTTCACCATTCTTCGTGACGACACCCTTCGCCATCCACGCTTTATCCGTAACGACCAGCTGCAGAAGTTCGATTGTGTACTGGCTAATCCCCCTTTCAGCCTGAAAGAGTGGGGCCATGAAAGCTGGGCGTCGGATCGCTGGGGCCGTAATGAATTTGGCATCGCTCCCAAAACCAATGCCGACTTTGCCTGGGTGATGCATATGTTCACCTCCATGAAGGCAAGCACCGGTCGTATGGCGGTAGTATTGCCCCACGGAGTTCTGTTCCGTGGTGGCTCAGAAGCGAAAATCCGTAAACAGCTGTTAGAGAACGGGCATATCGAAGCCATTATCGGTGTGGCTTCCAACCTGTTCTATGGCACCGGTATTCCTGCCAGCATTCTGGTGTTGCGGGCCAAGGCACAGCCCAAGCGTTCGGTGCTGATTATTAATGCCGAAGAAATCTTCACTAAAGGCCGCGCGCAAAACACCCTGTCTGAAAAACAGTCCGACAAGATTCACAGCATCTACAACGCTCAGCATAAGAAAAATGCCGAGCCGATAGAGGGCGTAGCCCGCTGGGTGCCCTACAGCGAATTGAAAGATAACGACTTCAACCTCAACATCGCCCGCTATGTGCAAAAGCCGCTGGAAGAAGAAACTATTACCGTGGAAGAAGCCCTGAAAGATTTCCAGAACAAGCTGCAAGCATTAGAAGAGGCCGAAAACGAACTGGAAGCCCTGCTGATTAAAGAAGGGTTTGAAGTATGAGCACTGAAGCAAAAGCAAAACTGATCACCCAGAAAGACCTTGAGAGCTTGCTCTGGGGAGCCGCCGAACACCTGCGCGGGCAGATCGACGCCTCCGACTACAAGCAGTACATCTTCCCGCTGCTGTTTTTTAAGCGCATTAACGATGTGTTTGATGAAGAATACCAGATCGCCCTGAAGGACTACGACGGCGATGAAGAGATGGCCCTTGCACCAGAACAGCACCGCTTTACCGTGCCGGACGATGCCCGCTGGGCGGAAGTTCGCCGGGCCACCAGCGATATTGGCCGCACGTTAAAGCTGGCGTTTCAGGATATCGAGAAAGCCAACGATGAGCTGTACGGTATTTTCGGTGATGCGCCCTGGACCAACAAAGAGCGTTTGCCCGATCATCTGTTGATCTCTCTGATCGACCATTTCAGTAAAATCCCATTAGGGCTGTCTGCGGTGTCTCAGGATGATCTGGGTGCCGCTTACGAATACCTGATCAAGAAGTTTGCCGACGATTCTGGTCATACGGCGGCAGAGTTCTATACCAACCGTACTGTAGTGCATCTGATGACCCGGATTATGGAACTCAAACCCGGTGAGTCTGCCTACGACCCCACCTGCGGCACCGGCGGTATGCTGCTGAATGCCGTGATGGATTTGAAGGAAGGCCATAACGAGTGGCGCACCGTGAAACTCTACGGTCAGGAAGTGAACCTGCTCACCTCCGCCATTGCCCGTATCAATATGTTCCTGCACGATATTGAAGACTTTGATATCCAGCGGGGCGATACCCTTGGCGAACCCAAGTTTATTGAACAGGACCGGCTGAAACAGTTTGACTGCATCTTTGCCAACCCGCCGTACTCCATTAAAAAGTGGAACCGCAGCAAGTTCTCTCAGGACCCATTCGGCCGGGCCGAATACGGCACACCGCCACAGGGCTGTGCCGACTACGCCTTTTACCAGCATATTATCCAGAGCCTGAAACCCGATACTGGCCGGGCCGCCATGCTCTGGCCCCATGGGGTGTTGTTCCGGGATTCTGAAGCCAGTATTCGCCAGAAGATTATTGAAGCCGACTTGGTAGAAGCCGTGTTTGGTCTGGGGCCGAACCTGTTTTACAACTCGCCGATGGAATCCTGTGTGGTGGTGCTGCGCCGCAATAAGCCTGCGGAACGAAAAAACAAGATTCTGTTTATTAACGGGGTTGATCTGGTCACCCGTGAACGGGCCCACAGTCGTTTGTCGGATGATGATCTGGAAAAGCTGGTCGGTAGTTACTTTGAGCCGGAGCAACACAGCGATGTTGCCCGTCTGGTGGACCTGAGTGAAATCGCCGACAACAGCTACAACCTGAGTATTCCGCTCTATATCCAGGTCAGCAACGGCCACCATGAGCATGATATTGAAGGCGCCATTGAAGACTGGAAGGTCAGCCGTACCCTGCTGAAAAAGCAAACGGACGGATTGTTTAAGGCACTGAAAGAGATTGGGTACGGAGTCGAGTAATGGCCAGTTCTTCAAATAAGCAGTTAACAGAGAAGCAAATCGCTGAAGGCTGGCGCGTGGTGAAGTTTGGGGAGATGGCTAACCAGATTTCCAAACGGGTAGAACCCTTAGAAACCGATCTGGAAGTCTATATCGGGCTGGAACACCTGGATAGCGGCAGCCTGCGTATTAAACGTCACGGTCATCCTTCTGATGTAAAAGGTCAAAAACTGCTGGTGCACGCCGGGCAGATTATCTTTGGCAAGCGTCGTGCTTATCAGCGCAAGGTTGGTGTGACTGAGTGTGATGCTATCTGCTCTGCCCATGCGATGGTTCTGGAAGCCAGACCGGAAACGGTTATTCCTGAGTTTCTGCCGTTCTTTATGCAGTCTGATCTGTTTATGAATCGAGCGGTGGCGATTTCTGAAGGTTCACTGTCGCCGACTATTAAGTGGAAAGCACTGGCCAACCAGGAGTTTCCGCTGCCGCCGGTGGAGCGGCAGAGAGAGCTTATTGCAATTTTTTCTGCTCTGACTTCTTCTAAAGAAAGCTCTGAAGATGTTTGTGAAACTGCTGAAATACTAGCCTATATGCTTTTCCAGCATGAAACAGATAAATTCTGTAAAGGTAAATCTCCTGTACTGCTTGGATCAGTACTTACCAGTATTGATGCAGGAAAAAGCCCCAAGGCCATTGACAGGCCACCACAGAAAGCTGAAAAGGGTGTTTTAAAAGTCAGCGCTGTAACCTCTAGATTCTTTAACGCAACTGAGTCAAAAACATTACCTGAAACATATACGTTTACAGATATTCAGGTAAATGAGGGAGATTTTCTTTTAGCACGGGCAAATGGAAATCCTGACTTAGTTGGGCGCTGTGCGATAGTTGATAAGTTACCTGAGCAGCCACTTATGCTCTCAGATAAAACTCTGCGCCTACGTCTCGATGAAACAAAAATCAGACCCAAATTCCTTTATCTCTACCTGAACTCTCCTTTTGGTAGAAAACAAATAACAAAGTTATTTAGTGGTAGCAGTGGTCAAAAAAATATTTCTCAAGATAAATTGAAGAAACTTAAAATCATGCTGCCGGATATTGATATTCAAGACAGAATTATTGATGTTACTGATTCACTATTCACGTTAAAGAATGTAGTCAATAGCAAATCAATAAGACTCAATTCTTTGCATAAAGCTATTAACTCTGAACTCGCTGCATAGGCCCATATCAAGGAAGTTTGCTAATGCCCTTCAACGAAGCCAACACCATAGAAGCCGCCCTGATCGACAAACTCACCACCGGCCGGAGCCTGAAGTGGAACTTTGTCCACGGCGAACAACTCCCCAAACAGGCCGGTGATGTGCTGATTGGTGAGTACCTGCACGATGCCCTGTGCAAGCTCAACCCAGATCTGTCGTCAGACTCTTCAGGAGAGAAGGCCGACGAAGTGATCTACAAACTCAAGGGTGTACTGCTGGAAGCCAGAAACAGCGGACTGGTGCGGGCCAATGAGCAGTTTATGGAATGGCTGTTGGCGGAAAAGTCGTTGCCTTTCGGTGAAGATGGCGAGCATATTACCATTCGGCTGATCGATTTTGATCAGCCGGAGAATAATCACTATGTCATTTCTCAACAGGTGGAATTTATTGGCCAGAGCCAGGCGTTTTTTGATCTGGTGTTATACGTCAATGGTATTCCACTGGCGGTAGGCGAAGTAAAAACCCCGGTGCGTGGTGCCATCAGCTGGCAGGATGGCGCGGCGGATTTTATCGGCGGTAAAAAACGTTACTGGGAATACTGCCAGACCTTTTTTGTGCCCAACCTGCTCTGCTTTGCCAGTGAGGGCAAAACCTTTGCCTATGCCTCGATTGGTGCTGGCTATAAAAACTGGATGCCCTGGCACAGCACCAAGGATGAAGGGCAGATTCCCAAATCCCTGAGCAGTGTCACCAAAAGCGCAAAAGGGCTGCTGAACCCGAACACGCTGCTGACCATGCTGCGTTCTTTTGCAGTGTTCTCCACCACCAAAACCGAAGATGGCAAGCCGGGCAGAAAAATCAAGATTCTGGCCCGTTACCCGCAGTTTGAAGCCGCTAACCAGATTGTGGAACGTGTGGTGGGGGGCGAAGTGCGTCAGGGTTTGATCTGGCATTTTCAGGGTTCTGGTAAATCCCTGCTAATGCTGTTTGCCGCCCGAATGCTGAAAGCCCGGCAGGATATCGGCAACCCCACGGTGATTGTGGTGGTGGACCGGAAAGATCTGGATTCCCAGATCAATGCCGTGTTCGACAATGCGGATATCAAAAACGTCACCCAGGCGAAAAGCTGTAACGATCTTGAAAGACTGCTGCGGCAGGATACTCGCAATGTGCTGGTTACCACCGTGTTCAAGTTTCAGGAAGTGGTGATTGATGAAACCAACGAAAACGGCTTGAACCCACGGGACAATATTATTGTGCTGGTGGATGAAGCCCACCGAACCCAGGAAGGTAACCTGGGCGGACAAATGCGCTGGGCGCTGCCCAATGCGTTCTTCTTTGGTTTAACCGGTACGCCCATTTCCGGGCTGGAAAAGAACACCTATAAACTGTTTGGTGCCGAGCAGGACCCTGGCCGTTATCTCAACCGTTATTCCTACAAACAGTCCATTCGGGATGAAGCCACGTTGCCGGTGAAGTTTGACCCAAGGCTGGTGGAACTGCGGGTAGACCGGGACCAGATTGATGCCGAGCTGGATAAACTGGCCGAAGCCAATAATCTCGACGAAGAACAGAAAGCCCTACTCTCTGAAAAAGGCGGCAAGCTGGCGCACCTGCTGACTGCACCGGATCGGCTGGAAGCAGTGGCCGACGATATTGTTGAGCACTTCACTTCCCACGTTGAGCCGAAAAACCTCAAAGGCATGGTAGTGGTGTATAACCGCGACGCCTGTGTGCTGATGTACGACCTGCTCAGTAAACGACTGGGTGAGGGTGCTGTTGATGTGGTGATGAACGTCAGCGGTGGTACGGTCGAGGATGAGAAAGACGATAACGGGCAACCGAAAAAGAAATCCAAGGACTGGCTGGAGTGGAATCGCAAAGAGTACCCCATCACCAAGGAAGATTTTAAACGCTGGCAGACCATTGATCAGGAAACCGGCGTTCAGGAACAACTGCTGGAAAAGTACAAAGCTGCTAACCACCCGTTAAAGCTGATTATCGTCACCGCCAAACTGCTCACCGGGTTTGATGCGCCGATCTGCTACGCCATGTATCTGGACAAGCCCCTGCGGGACCACACTCTGTTGCAGGCCATGTGCCGCACCAACCGTTTATACGGCCCCAATAAGCGCAATGGTCTGGTGCTGGATTATCTGGGTGTGTTTGAGAATGTCGCCAAGGCGCTGGATTATGACCCTAAGGAGATCGACGGGGTGATTGAAGCCCTGGAAGCCATGAAGAAGCTGTTCCCGGAAGCGATGAAACTCTGCCTGGACTTCTTTCCCAATGTGAATCGTTCCATTGGTGGCTTTGAAGGTTTGATTGCTGCTCAGGACTGCGTCCCCACACAGGAGCAACGCGACGCTTTTGCGGCCCAGTTCAATGTACTGCGACGTATGTGGGATGCTCTGCACCCGGACGAGTTCCTTACCCCCTACAAAAACGACTACAAGTGGCTGGCTCAGGTGTTTGAATCCCTGCGTCCGCCCAGCGGCGGAGGCCGTTTGTTGTGGGAAGCCCTCGGTGCAGAAACCATCAAACTGATTCATGAGAACGTGACGGTTAACCGGATTCGGGATGATCTTGATGAACTGGTGATTGATGATAAAGCCATGCTCGACCTCACCGATGAAGAACGGGCCAAAAACGCCAAGAAGCTGGAAATCAGTTTGATTGGCCGTATCTCCAACCGGGATGAACCTGAGTTTAAAGCCCTGGGTGAACGGCTGGAGAAACTGCGGGCGGATTATGAAGCTGGTGTGTTAAGCAGTCTGGAGTGGTTGCAGGAGCTACTGGAAGCAGCCAAGGAAGCAGTGAAGGCAGAGAATACCACTGAGGTTCAAGTCGTTTCTGAGGACAATGTGAAAGCACTGAGCCGGTTATTCAAAGAGCTCAAGCAGGATGCAACGCCAGAGATCATTGGCCGGATTGTGGAAGATATCGACGATATTGTGAAAGCAACCCGGTTTGATGGCTGGCAGTCCACCAAGAAGGGGGAACGGCAGGTGCAGCAAGCATTGCGGAAGACTTTGCATAAGTACGGCCTGGCTAAAGAGCAGGAGCTTTTCAACAAGGCGTATGCTTATATCAAAGAGAATTATTAAGCACCTTTGACCCCAGCTAATATCGAGCCGGGGTTTAAGCTTCCAGAATGTTACAGGTAATGACTACAAAACAGGGAACAGAACAATATGATCTGACGGCAAATATACAGTGGGATTAAAACGACAAAGGCTCTGTACACAAAAAATCCATCTGGAGTTACTGTCATTTGCGGGGGATTTTCTTCCAGTCTTACTCCGCAGCCGGTGATAATCATTATCATTTACAGTAAGTTCCTGTATTTATCTGTCAGTCCTTTTTCTTAATCCGCTTGAACCGGTTGTAGCTCCAGACCCACTGATCAGGATACTGGCGAATCAGTTGCTCGTAGCGGGTCATAATACGCTGCATATTATGCTGAAGGGTTTCTGGCCGGTTCTCTTTCGCTTCCATGTCAAAGGCTTCGAAATCAATATGATGCTGCCCTTTACCATCCCTCCAGCACCAGGAAATAATAACCTTCGCCCCCAGCATTGTTGCAAGGCTCAACCCACCGGAGGGAGCCTGGGTCTCCTGGCCAAAGAGAGTAACATCCACTTCCCTGGCGAACTGGTCCGAGTAAAAACAAACGATCTCACCGGCGCGTACCGCCTGCATAAGCTCAATCATACTGCGGGAATCGCCCCGACAGATATAGGGGATCTCAGCTGTCTGGTAGCACTGGTGAAGTAACGAAAAACTCTTGGGGACATTGGTCAGCACATGGGCCCTGTAGTTCTTCTTGCGCAGGGCCAGGGGAATGGCCTCCCAGCTGCCAAGGTGCAGGCTCATCAGGCAAACACCCTTCCCTGCATCTGTGGCTTCTCGTAAAAGCTGCTCGTTATGGACAATGGGATTGAGTTCGTTCAGCCACAGCAGATCAGCGCCGCTGAGAAGTGTCTTTTTATAACTGCTTAAAGCCAGGTTTCTCCGCCACTGTTCGGACTGTTCCGGATAGGCAAAGGCCAGACTTTTTGCCGAAAACTTCCGCCCTCGCTTATCCAGCCGCCATACAAGGGCCGCTAAGGTATTGAGCACAGGCGTGCGCCAGCAAGGCTTTATTTTAGGTACCAGTAAGGCGAACTGATGGGCCAGCCATTTTTTCAGGGCGGCCTTTTTTATAGCCGCAGCACTTGTTTTCCGGCTCATCAGGCTTCCGCGTTAGCTGCCCACTGGGAAAAACCGCCGAGGGTAACAAAAGTTTCTATATCAGCAGTTTCCATATTCAATGGCTTACCAATAAAACCTTCGATATGCACGATCAACTCAACAAAATCCATAGACTGGATATATTCCAGTAATGAGCTTTGCTCTGTAATTCCACTGGTATCTGCCCCTTTTTCCTGCAAAAAGGCAAGAATCGCTTTTTGAATATCAGACTGACTGGTGTGATTAGAATCCACGCTTTACTCCAAATCTAAAACGCAATAAAACTCAAATAGTGTGATAAAAAATATGGTTAAACCGCTGAAGAAGAACGGTTGCTCTGTACGTCGGCACTCATCTGCTGCAGGCAGCGAACATCAATTTTGCCATTGGTATTTCGTGGCAGTTCGTTCGACCAATAGACCCGGGCAGGCACCATGTAAGCTGGCAGGCTCTCGCCACACAGCCGTTTGATATCAATCTCTGAGTGAGCATCCCCATTATCTCCCCCCAGCCAAGCAACAATTCCGGTAGCCAGGCCGGTGTTTTCATCAATGGGCCAGGGTACCGCGACCGCCCAGAGGCAGGAGACTTTCTTCCTTAACGTACTGGCAATTTCATCCAGCTCAATACGGTAACCATTGACCTTCACCTGGAAGTCTTTACGACCGTGGATCAGCAGGTGTTGATCCTCCCGCTCTGACACAAGATCACCGGTACGGTACCAGCGTTGAGCTGATTTCCCCGGAATAGACAGTTCAACAAACTGCTCAACAGTTCGCTCCGGATCGTTCCAGTAACCCTGCGTGATCTGATTGCCAGCCAGGAGAAGTTCGCCCTTACCCCCCAGGGAAACCGACTTACCCTGGTCATCCACAATGGCCACTTCCTGATTGGGATAGGGCTTGCCGATGGGCAGATTGGGGCCGTTACAGTCGGCACTGTTCCACTCAAAGGCGGTAAAGTGAATTGTCCCTTCCGTAGGGCCATACATATTAAAAATACGACTGTTAGGGCATACTTCAGACCACTCCCTGGCCATATCCTGGGACAGTGGCTCACCACTGAAGACAGAGAAGGTTACGGATGGCAGAGAGTTCGGTGTCATCCTGCCAAAGCGTTTGATAAAGGTCAGCAGGGACGGCACTGACCCCCAGCGCGTCAGCTGGTGCTCCTGGGTAAAGGCCACCGGGCACAGTTGAGCTGACTCAGGGATAACATAAAGACAGGCACCGCTCTGCCAGCAGGTGAAGACATCATGCACTGAAACATCAAACGTCTGCTCGTAAATCTGGGTACAGCGGTCTTCAGGGCTCACTGGCCAGTTCTGCTGAAAATGTCGGAGATAGGCCAGAATATTGCCATGGGAAACAGCAATACCCTTTGGTTCCCCTGTTGTACCGGAGGTAAACAGAAGATAAGCATTATCTGTCTCACCCAGCTCTTCAGGCTGAGCCCAGAACGACGATGCACATTCTACATCCACAGCACACAGATACTTGTGCGTGGTATTTTGCTGACACCATTCCGGTACTGAGTCATGTTCTGGAAATATAACCAGCGCCCCGGCGGGCACTGAAGGAATCCATTCACGGGCCTGCTTTTCGCAACGCTTATCGATGCAGAATATTTTCACATCTGCCAGAGACGCTATTTTCCGGTTACGATCAACCGGGAATTTTGGCGTGAGCGGAACATAGGTTTTTCCAGCCAGGAGCGTGGCCAGCATACTGATGTAGGCCGAAGCGGAGCGATAACTGTAAATGGCGACATTGTCTTTGCCACAGTCGAAGGCATGCATGACCCCGGCCAGCTTTTGAGAAGATGTTAAAAGTGCGCTGTAGCTATAGACCTGCCCGTCAACCCAGAGTGCAGACCTGCCTGGAAATGTCTCTGCAGCCTCGGAAATATGACGACCGAGGTTCTTTCTTGGATAGTGAAGTTCATTCATTGAGGTTAATACTTGGCCTGTTGCATAGCACGTCATTTCGTCATTGTGACGATTCTCCAATGACTTTTGCAACCATCTTGAAGCGCAATACCTGCGAAGAAAATCAATAACTGAATTTTTTCTCCATAATTTCCTTATTCTACGGCTACCTGCCTGGTCACCAAGTGTCTTTTTGTAACCCGACCAAACCAGAAAAGCCCCGTTACCCCCGTTAAAAAATCGTACTCTCTCGGATAAATACGTTGAGCCAGGGTATTCAAGAGCCTGTTCAGCCATAGACGACGTCAATAAATGAAAACTGTTCTAACCTGTTGGGCTGTTTTAGGGAGGATGACAATGAAAACGGCCCAACCTTTTTTCCTGATCCTTGTACTATTCAGTATCGGCCTACCTGTTAAGGCCGGGAAAACCCATCTATTCCACAGCCTTCTATCCCCCCTGCTCTCCTGCCTGCCAGGAGACAGGAGCTGCAGTGTATCAGCTTCAGAAGACAGCCTGATGATCAATCATGGTGGAAAAACACAGATCATTCCAAAAAGCCATGTCTTCGGAGTAAAAAAGGATGCTCCTGACACCTTTGCACTTGATATTGTCCACACCCCGGAACAGCTGGACAGACACCCCACAAGAATTCCTGTCCATAACACAACGCTGTACTTTGAATCCTGGGCCAATAGAGATCAGGCGCTCAAGCTGCTGCAGTTCCAGGTATTCGGCAACGAAAATGGACTGGAAGATAAAAAACTACTGGTGATTATCAACCCTGTCAGCGGGACCGGTAACGCCGAAAAGATCTGGAGGGATGCTGGACAGTTACTGGAAAGTACGGGAATAAAGCTTGACCAATACATAACATCCAGGCCAAAGCAAGCCCTGGAAATCACTCAGTCTGCAGATTTCTCAGATTATGCCGGGGTAATAACTGTTGGCGGTGACGGCACTCTCCATGAAGTGATTAATGGCATGACCCAAAATGGTATGCGGCCTCCCCCTGTACCAGTTATGGCCATTCCCGCCGGTACGGGTAATGGCCTGACAGCTTCCCTCGGCATTCGCAACACCAGGCGTGCTGCCCTGGGGATTATCAGAGCCCTGAAGTCAGCCCCTCCCCCACCGTTAAAACTCAACCTGTTGACCTATGGGATTCACACACTGCATGCCGGGAACGTAGTTCTTAAGGAGTCCGGCCTCAGCTTTCTGGGGTTCCATACGGGCATTGTCTCAGATATAGACCTGCGCAGTGACTGGCTTCGAAAACTGGGCTCAGCCCGGATAATACTTTACGCCCTGAAAGAAACCGTTCAGAACCGCAGCCACTTTTTGCACCTGAGCGTCGAAGATCCAATGCACTCTATAAACCCGGGGCCTGCCTCTGCCACAGGCCCCCATAATGAATTTGTAGAAGAAGTTGATATGGATACAGATAAAACAATCTCCGTAGACGTGAATGATTTCAGTTTTCTGGTGCTTATGAATATTTCCCATGCTGCTGATGACTTTATTCTTGCCCCCGGAAAAACCCTGGATTCCCATAACATGCATGTCATTTATATCCCTAAATCTGAGGCTACACCTGGTGTAAGACTGGCAGCCCTGCTGAGCACCGGAAATGGCAGCTATATCAGCATGCCTGCGGTGAAAAGGCTGGTAAGCAATAAAAAAGTCACAATCGAAAATCGATCCCAGGGAGAGGACAGTGTACTTTTCAGTATTGATGGAGAACAAAAATATGGAGACCGATTCACCCTGAAAAACTGGGATCACCAGGTAGAGCTGCTTTATCACTGATTGTTCAATATCAGCCCCTTGTCTGAAAATACTATTGCTGAATTCATGGCAGGGGGCTGTTTATCATTAAACAGCCCTTGCTCCACCGTCGTCAGTCGCAGACAATGCCGTTCCGGATATTGAAGTCTAAGAAATAACAATAATGAACCTTGTTTTCCGCATACTGCTGCTGATGCTGTCCTGGTATCGCTCTCCTGCAACTCGCTTTGACGCAGCCCATATCACCCGCTTTCGGACCTGGCCCCACGACCTTCGCCTGAGGGATCACCTACCCAATCAGCGTTACTGCAACTTTATGGAATTGGGGAGGATGGCCATCTGGCACCGCAGTCGACTGGCTCGAAAGGGCCTGTATTCTGGTCGTCTGATTGCAGCCCAGGAACTGATTTACCTGAAGTCCATAGGCTATTTTCAACCTTTTGAAGTTCACTCCCGGATTGCGGGATGGGACAAAAAATATGTTTATTACCGGCAAGAGTTTTACTGCGGACAATCCCTGAAAGCTGTCGGGCTGGTAAAGGAAGCCTGCCTGAAGGCAGGAAAGATCGTATCTCCTAATAAGATACTTGGCCCATCTCCTGAATTGCCAGAGTTTATCCACCACTGGCAACAGAGCATAAAGGCCCTCAAAAATAACTGAACCCTTAGAAATCATCGTGGTCCGTTGATAAAGCCCTGGAAAACATAAACGTCGACGGCCCCATGAAAATCAAATGCGCCACAGGCGTCATTTGGCTGATCTTGTTAGGCGTTTATCGGGTTTGCATGAATTTACCGCACAACGCTATGAAGTCCGTACTTTACTTATGTCTCGCGTTAGCAAAAGTTTGAATCACACTCACGGCCGGTAATGATAAGTCGTGGCGGTAACGTCTCTGCCACCGTATAATCCCGGTTTTATCCAGACCCGGAACCTGCATGTCACAACCCCGTATCCACTGGCTGACCGATAACAATCAGCTAAGCCAGGCCGCTCAAGAGTGGCAGAACCTGACCTGGCTGACCCTGGACACGGAGTTTGTTCGTACCAGAACCTTCTGGCCGATTCCCGGTCTGATTCAGGTGGGCTACGGGGACGATGTCTGGCTGATTGACCCGGTCACCATTACCGACTGGGAACCCCTGCGTGCCCTTCTGACCAACCCCGGCATTACTAAAGTCATGCATGCCATGGGGGAAGACCTGGAACTGTTCCGCCACCTTCTGGGTGAGCTGCCGGTCGCCGTGTTCGACACCCAGATTGCTGCCGCCTATGCGGGGCTGGACTTCTCCATCGGTTACCAGCGACTTATCAGCACCCTGCTTGATATTACCGTCTCCAAGGGGGAAACCCGGTCCGACTGGCTGGTCAGACCGCTCACACCTTCACAGGTGCAGTATGCGGCGCTGGATGTATTTTATCTGGGCAAGGTCTACCCGCAACTACTGAAAGCCCTTGAAGACAAGGACTTTACCCAATGGCACCGGGAAGATTGCGAGCGCCAGATCGCCGCTGCCGCTGCCGATACCGATACTGATCCCGAACAGGCCTGGCAGGATGTCAAAATGGCCTGGCAGCTGAAGCCACAGCAGCTGGCGGTTTTAAAAGTGCTGTGCCACTGGCGGGAAACCCAGGCCCGGGCCAGGAACCTATCCCGCAATCGTCTGGCTCCAGCAAGTGCTTTGTGGGATCTGGCCCGCTTTCAGCCGGAATCCATGAATGACCTGCGCCGGATCAAGACCATGAAGCCCCAGACTATCCGTCAATCCGGTGAAGAGATTCTGCAGAATATTGCCCGTGGGAAAAAAGTCCCACCCTCCCAGTATCCAAAACCGCCGGCGGGGCCTCTGCCAAAGAAGGTACAGCCCTGTGTGGATGCGATTAAAAGCTTCTGCCGCCAGCGAGCTACCGAACTTGGGATAATGCCAGAGCTGGTGCCCGCCAAGGCCTGGACCGGAAAATTACTGCGGGGCTGGCTGGCCAACGATACGTTCACCATGCCACCGGGACTCTCCGGCTGGCGGGTAACTGAGGTTCTTGAGCCGTTGGTTAACCACCTCAATCAACTCGATTTCACGTCTGCCCAGAAATAATAAAATGTGCCGGGTGGCCGCCCAGCAGGATGTAGTGTTATGAAAATTGTCACCTCAGTTTACAAAACCGCCCGTAAAGAGGGGCTATATCTGTATATCAACAAACTGAAAGGGTTGGACAGCATTCCCGAACAGCTGCGTCAGCTGATGGGTGAACCAGAACATGTGATGGATTTCCTGCTGACCAAAGAGCGGACACTCGCCAATGCCGATACTGCGGAAGTGCTCAGCAGAATCCAGGAGCAGGGCTATTATCTGCAGATGCCGCCCCCGGACCAGAAGGATGATTACGCTATTAGCCTTCCCGAAGAGTTGCTGGGCTTTAACGATCCTCAATAATCTTCCGGTTTACCAGGCTCTGTAACATCAGGCTCTGTAACATTAGCCTCTGTAACATCAGAACCCGGATGATTACACTGTCCGGGTCTGAACTGTTTTAACCACTGCGAAAAGCGAATGACCCAAGATCAACCGGAAAAGCCTTTCTGGAAAAGCAAAACTCTGGACCAGATGACCCGCGATGAATGGGAATCCCTCTGTGATGGCTGTGCCCGCTGCTGCCTGCAGAAACTGGAAGATGAGGATACCGGCGAAGTTTATTACACCGAGCTGGTCTGCCATTACCTGAAAGATGATGAGTGCCGCTGCACCATCTATGAAAGCCGCAATAAGAAAGTTCCTAACTGCATCTGGCTGAAGCCGGAGCATGTGCCACAGTTTCACTGGCTGCCAGATACCTGTGCCTACCGGCTGATCTCCGAGGGGAAAGACCTGCCTGAGTGGCACCCCCTGGTTTCCGGTACAACTGAAACCGTTCACATGGCGGGTATTTCTGTGAAAGACCGGGTGATTCCCGATAACAGTATTCCGGAAGAAGACTGGGAAGAACACGTTATCCACTGGGTTAACTGACAGCTCAGCGCTGGCCGAAGGATTATTGCCTGAATCCAGCCCCACTCCAACACACTTGTTATATTTTCTTCCCCATTCGTTATCAACGAACCCCCAGCAAATCTGTCCTATCACAGCAAGGAAAGTCATATTACAGGCATTCATTAAATATAACTCTGGAGTAATGGTTCCCATGAAAACCTTAGATTTTTTCATCTCACGACTATTAATAAAGATAATAAAAAGTTCATTAATTCTTTTTACAGGATTTTTGCTATTACAAGCCAGATACACTTTCCCCATGGGAATGGATGCCTATTTCTGTGAAAACTGTACTGACAGCAAACCAGGCTATCAAATAAATGAAAATGAACAGGACAGAAATATTCAAAAGAGTCGAAAACATATATTGGATAGAATATTTACTTTCGAGCAGGGGTTAAATACATATCAACCTGAAGAGAGCGAAATTCCACCCAAAATCATTGGCAGTGGCTCAAGCACCCTGGGCTTGCAGATTCCCGGGCTCGAAAGGCGGCTGGTACGAAGGCTGCCAGGTTTTTATGATTACACCTCAGCAAAGCGGCATATCTCAATTATTAAACGTTTCAGGGAGCGCCTTCATCAGCTGGGTATATCTACGACAGACACTCAACTGATAGCCCTTGAAACCCATAATGGTTACGGTGTTGTCTATGTTATCCAGCCTTTTCTGAAAAAAGCACAGCTCGCCAAAACAGTACTGGAGGAGGGGAACATACGTTTAAAAGAACAGCTGCTGGAGAAACAGGTAAAGGTTGCCGAACAGCTGATTAACCATAACAACGCAAATCCGGAAAACCCTATCACTGTAGATATCGTTGGTAACAACTGGGAAATACACCCACTTGGCAATGATGATTTTGAAATCAGGCTGAACGATCTGGCGCAGCCCCTGTATAAAGAGCAGGGGCAACCCGTTTATCAGTGGTATGACCAGGCTCTTTCTGTGATCGCTCCTTTGCACCTGATTGCGCAGTCTGAAATGATTGAGGGAAACGGAAAGCTGTTCGATTCAAGAAATCTGCTCATGCAGGCGCTGTGGGGTTATGAAAATCCAGACCAAACAGAATATCCCCAGTGGGCACTGGATAAAGTTAACAGGTTACTGGAGAAAAAGAATCTGCCTCCACTTACCTCAGATGAAGTCCGTGAAGGTCTCCAATCCGATAAATTCTCCATAGCCTGCCTGCATAAATACAGACACCTGACTATGGAAACGAGGAATGTTCTGGAGTTACTGGGCTTCACCAGAAATCAGTATATGAACCCAGGTGACACACCTGTAGAAATGTATACGACAGAAGATCAGCCAGGCTATTTAGAGTGTTTATATAATGCTCTTACTCACTGAGCATATAAAATGATCACTGTACAGAGTGCAGGCCTCAATCACATATTACAGTCACCCTTGAGTCCACACTCTGCCTTTGGCCTTTGACCCGGGGCGCAGAACCGACAGGGATATTGGACAGGGGTACTGAACAGCTCCACTGTATGCCTCGCAGTTTCTTTAAGCACACCGCACCACTCGTTCTATCATTCCTGTCCTGTGCTATAAAACATCCGGCATCAGACAGGCAAGACCCACAGGCAAGACTATATTGGCTGTGCTGTGCTTCTTGCAACAGCTGCTTTCATTAATGAGGTATCAACATGAAAAAAGCTCTTTCACTCACTGTAACCAGCCTTCTTCTCGCCGCCTCTATCAGTAGCCCGACCATTGCTTCGACCGATGTCGCTGCCGAAAAAGCGGTTGGGGGATATGTTGGGTGTCATATCTGCAAGCTTGGTGTTGAGGCCATCAAGTTCGGCTCCAAACATTTCTCAGGGGATATAAAGAAAGTGGCAGATTATGCCTGTAAAAAGATAGGGGAACGATATGCCAACGATTGTGAAAAGATAACGCATTATGTAGAGAACATGTCACAAAGTGAAATCGCTTCTCTAGACCCCTCAAAAACCTGTACCACCCTCATGCTGTGCCCACACAGTGAGCCCCAGTATTTCTATTGATACCCTGGAATAAACCGTACCCATTAGCCCGGATATTTCATAAATTGCCCCGAAGATCGCGCCGGGGCTTGTGGCTCTAAGGTGTTTGGCGAAGAAGTGTCGTACCGGGGCGTACGGTCGACTGAGCCAAATCTCCTTAGAGTGACAAGGAACAAGCGAGATCGGGAGCATGTTTATGAAATATCCGGGTTAGGGCCTGTTGAGGTTCTAGCATTGGCTGTTCTTGCCTTGCCACATCAAGCGCAAAAGCAAGAGCAGCCAGCACATCTGATATTTTTACATGTGGACACTACCTGAGCCCGTGCTGCTTGAGCCTGTGATGTACCAGGTTGTTCTGCTGAAGATTACCCGGAATAACTAACGGGGAAAGGCCAGGCTGGCCCGGTTCACATGGGTTGCGGTAAAAGCTTTTAAATTTTTATAACTGTCCTGTTCTGAACAAGAGGCAACACCAAATATGAAACTTATCCCCCTGAACACTGTCAAAGCATGTGGATTTTGAAGACAGGGATAGCAAATAATGAATCATGTCACCTCTGGTATAAGAAAAACTGTCTTCTGGATACCGCAACCAGCCAAAACAGCACGAAAAATCTATTCTAAGACCTGCAGAGAAACACGCACTTTTATAGCAGCCATAAAGAATATTACTGACTCAACACCTACAGGTAAAAGAACAGGTAAAAGAACCTGTTATTTTATTGCTCAGGTATTCAGACATATTAAAAGTAACCCTGTAGTCTGCACTATGACAATCGGTTTCCTTGTTGGGTCGGCACTGAGCCTTGCAACGGTCACTGGAGCGGTTCCCGTTATCGCGTTCCTAACAAATGACGAATTATTAGGACTGATGTTTATCGGCGTATATTTACTGGCTAACGCCTCTTTGAACAGTTATTTGGGAGCTCAGATTGGTCATACTGTGGACAATGACCGGAAATCCTGTAAATCCAGCACTCATGCAGAAGCACCGGGCCATTCTGCACGAAAGAGTACATGGAACAAACGAAATCCATGTTCAATTATCGGAGGAGTTACGGGCTTTATCCTGGGACCCACGACTATTATTGGCGGTTTCACACTGGCAGACAGTATATCATCGGGCTATACATCCAGCTGGGCAGCCATTCAGCTTCCTAACTTATTCTTAATGGGGGCGATGGCATCATTAGCTGTCGGATTACATGCCAGGAGGCAGAATATCCCTGCATCCCAATATTCCCTGGATGATATTGTTTAACCAGGGTCTCACAAAAAAGGCCAGTCTGAATTACCCGACTGGCCTTCAAACAACCGCTACTCAAATCTCAGGCATTAGTCGCGACAAAATACTTCGGATCTTCAATCACATTCACTTCCACCAGAGAACCCGCTTTCTTCAGAAGCTGGCGGCAATCCGGACTGAGATGCAGCAGATGAAGGGTTTTACCAGCGTTCAGGTAACGTTCCGCCAATGTATCAATCGCTTCCAGGCCAGAGTGATCGCTCACACGGGAGTCAGCAAAATCAATCATCACATTGGGGTTATCATCCCGGGGCGTGAACTGCTCCAGAAACGCGCTGGTGCAGCCAAAGAACAGGGGGCCGTGAACCTTGTAAACAGTTGAACCTTCCCGGTCTTCCTGCTTTTCCACCCGGATATGCTTGGCATGTTCCCAGGCGAAAATCAGCGCGGAAACAATCACGCCAATCACCACCGCCATGGCCAGGTCAGTGAGTACTGTCACAACAGAGACTAGCACCAATACAAAGGCATCCCCTTTCGGCACCTTTCGGAGAATCCGGAAGCTACTCCACTCAAAGGTACCCAGCACCACGATAAACATAACGCCCACCAGCGCGGCCACGGGAATCATCTCAATCAAAGACGACGCGAACAGGATAAAGCACAGCAGGAACAGCGCTGCGGAAATACCGGACAAACGACCACGACCACCGGAATTCACATTAATCATACTCTGGCCGATCATGGCGCAACCGCCCATACCACCAAAGAAACCGGTCACCACATTAGCCATGCCCTGACCCATACACTCACGATTACTACTGCCGTGGGTCTCGGTGATCTCATCCACCATACGCAGGGTCAGCAGAGACTCAATCAGGCCAATGGCTGCCAGCACCAGGGAGTAAGGGAATATAATGGTCAGGGTTTCCCAGGTAAACGGCACCATGGGAATACTGAACTCCGGCAGGCCACCGGCAATACCGGCCACCTCACCTACGGAACGGGTATCCAGGCCAAAACCTATCACCAGAACCGTGACCACAATAATCGCCGCCAGGGAGGAAGGCACAGCGGTGGTCAGCCTGGGAAGGAAATGAATAATAGCCATGGTCAGCGCCACCAGCCCCAGCATGGTGTACAGGGAGCTGCCTTCCATCCAGGCCACGTCAATGACGCTGCCCTCAAAGGAAGTGCCCGCCAGCCAGCCGGCTTCACCGGATACCCCGAACTGGCCAAGCTGGGCCAGGAAAATAACAATGGCCAGACCATTTACAAAGCCCAGCATCACCGGATGGGGCACCATCCGGATAAACTTACCCAGCCGGAATATTCCCGCCAGAACCTGCAGAATCCCCATCAATATAACAGTGGCGAACAAATACTGAACACCATGGTCGGCCACCAGAGCCACCATCACCACAGCCAGGGCACCGGTAGCACCGGAAATCATCCCCGGACGGCCACCGATAGCTGCGGTAATCAGGCCCACCATAAAGGCCGCGTACAGGCCCACCAGAGGTTCAACCCCCGCGACAAACGCAAATGCCACAGCTTCGGGAACCAGTGCCAGCGCAACGGTCAGACCCGAGAGAAGGTCATTTTTAATACTGGATGCCTTACTGGCATGAAGATCAAACAAAAGAGAGCACTCCTGAATGCAGCCTCTGCCCATAACAGGGGGATTACGGAACAGGGCCAGATAATTATTAGCCACTTATCACAGTGTACGATCAGATTCGGCAAACCACCTCTCCCGGACCATCCTGCAAAACCGGCGGAGTATATAGGCAAGCCAGTCATCTGTTCAATTGCAGAAGAATGACATTTCCACTCCGCCGAATAAGCATGTTTCAGATCATTTGAAACAAATTGAAGCAACCATGGTCTACTCTGTAGGTTTAATTCACCATGGGGGACATATCCTATGGGGGACATATCATGAAGACACCCGCTCTGAAAGCCTTGGTACAGGCTGGCTCCTTTCTGGCCCTGGCTCTGGCCTCAGCACTCTGCCTGGCGGGCGATCCAGGCCAGGCCGAGGCCATGATGCATAAATACGTCAATGCCTATATGGGCAAAAATACCGAGGCGCTGGTGAAGCTGTTGCCCAAAAATGGTCGTATAGATTTCTGGGGTACAGGCGTGGATGAACATATCACTTCTGTGGCTGAGTTCCGGGAGGCCATGAAACGGGACTTCTCCCAGGCCACAACACGTATCCAGGTGAAAAACCTGCATACCTTTATAAAGGATGATGCCGGCGTAGTACTGGCCGAGTGGGATGTTCACTTTCAGCTGCCCAAATCTTCAGAATGGCAGAATATTCCCAGGGTCAGAACCACCCTCTATCTGGAGGAGGACAACGGCACCTGGTATATCCACCATGCCCACTGGTCGGTTCCCTTCAGCCAGCAGCCTGCGGGGCAATCCTTCCCTGCCGATCAATGATCTTCGGTTTCAGTGGCATCCTTCCCCAGGGTGCCTGCTCTTTCTCCATATCTTCAGTCATGCAGACAGGGGTTGGGGACTGAGACACGGTGAATTCTGTCATGGGAGGCAAAAAGTTTTTCCCAGTCTTCTAAATTTTTACTGACGTCCAAAGATTTCGTACCAGGAAGGCTGTATTTCTCCAGATTGGACAGCATAATATTGAGGTCTGAATCAATATGAATATTAAAGCCTTCTTTTTCCCCACCAAGGGCTGTGTCCCGGACACATTGACCGTCCATACAGCCCAGAGGCATGATATCTGTCACCTGATTCTGGCGCAGATAATCACCCAAAGTCTGGGTAATAACATCTGCAGGTGCCGTGACCTTTTCTGAATATTGAACCTCTCTTTCCTCGAAGGCATCCATAGTGCTTTTGAAAAATCGCCTGTAAACGAATTTCCTCTTCAGGGTTGAAGTAATTGCATCTATTGTTGGGCTGGCTTTGTCTCTGCCCATCACAGACAGAGTGGTGCTGACAAAGATAAGTCTGTCGTCTTCCGGAAGTCCCTCAAGGAAATGGATCTGCTGCTGCAGCACTTCTGCGGCTTCTTTTATATCAACACCAAGGAGTTCATTTTCCTGCATGTCGATCACCATAATGACAACTTTCTTGTTGTTGGCCAGCAAATCTTTTATATATGACAAGGACATTTCAAAATTTGCAGAGGCAGGAGCCATAAACAGCGCACAGAATATGAGCATACTCAGAGTTTTCATGGTTCAGCTTCAAAGCAAAGAAATGATTACCATAGTAAAACCGTCCAACTCCGACAATAAACGTCAACATACTGCTATGGAGCTGTATGTGCCAACACTGGATGATTCTGGCTAACCCTACAAACAATACCCTGCCTGCCGCTTTCCTGATGTTCTGCTTTACCGGTACCGGCAGCGGGGAAAACCAGGCAATAATAATGCCTTTTGGATTATACCCTTTATGTCTGATATACCTGACAACGTTCACACGGTGATTCAAGCTCTTGGATCTTTCCAGCAGAACTGGCTGCAACAGTACCAGAACACTCACAACAGCCTGCCACAGACCAGGCATGACGACAGCTGGCCTTCCCCCTGCGAACAGGGGGAATCTGATGCAGACGGCAGGGTGAGCTGGAAACCAGTGTCCTGTCCGGATCAACTCGACTTTGCTAATGTAGAAAAGGCCCTTGAAATGGAGCTCCACGGGGATTTCAAAAGCTATTTCACCGGTTTTTACAGCAACAACCTGCCGGCCATCAGCGCAGGGGACAATCTGGAACTGCTGCAGGTATGGAATCTGCAGGACTTTGAACGCCTGCAGGAAAACCTGATCGGCCATATTATGATGAAGCGGAAACGTCGCCAGCCGGAAACTCTTTTCTTCGCGGTAACAGACGATGATGAGACTATTCTTTCGGTCCAGAATGAGACTGGAGAAGTCTGGGTCGAACGGGTCGGACAGAAACCCCACCACCGTATAGCCGCGAGCCTGGCAGAATTTATCGACAGCCTGCGGCCAAATACAGATATGCCATAAATTCCTGCCTGTAATGCCGATCAATATGGACTATCTTTTCCAATCACAGGTGAGGAACAGCTATAATGGCCAGATTTTGAATCTGACCAGATTGCGGCTCTGTCCGCGATACAAGTGAAATAACCATGAAAATCTGCAGTGTTGATATTCAGGGCAGTGAAGCCCTGCTCTGCCTTATATCCCTGAACGACGGCATGATAAGCGTCCATGACTGCCGCCAAATCCGTATTCCCCTGTTGAACGGTGCGGACACCACCAGGATGCGGGCTTTCCAGAATATTTTCCGTAAATTGCTGGAAGATTATAAGGTGAACACTGTCGTTATTCGTGAGCGGCTGAAAAAAGGCAAGTTCGCCGGTGGCCCCGACAGTTTCAAGATTGAAACTGCCATCCAACTGATTGACGGTATCTGTGTTGAGCTGATGTCAGCCTCCGCCGCAAAGGAACAGCTCAAGCATACCCCCCTGCTGCTTGACGCCCGGGACGCCGGCCTGAAAAAATTCCAGGAGCAGGCTTTCCAGACCGGGTTTGCCTGGCTGAACAGTAAAAACAGAAAACCGGAAAACTAAACGAACCACGTTCGTAAGCCCCCTCCATGGAAGGGGGCGATGAGCCGACACGGGAGATAACCTTTTGGGCTTCGGAGTGAACCAGCTCTTTGTGCTTCGCCAGTCATGCGTCTGGATCTGACTTCTTTATCATAATGGCCACAGGGGAATAGTCGTGTCTGGTAAGGACACTCATTTCGGTATTGTTCTGTGTAGACAGGCGCTCTTTTTCTTCGGCTTTTTGGGGAGGGGGGCAGATCAGATTCCCACGCCTACCGTACCATCAAACCGGATATTGCTCCGGTTTTCGCTCTCAAGAACACGGTTCCAGTTACTTTCAGCCTCTTTTATTTTGTCGGGTACATTTGCGCAGTTATAAACAGCGCCTTTATAGTGTATTTCATAACCTCCTTCTCTATTGCTTAAGAGAAAATTATCCTCGGGTAATATCCGGAGTACTGGCGCTGCATAGTATTTACCGGTGTTATCTATCATTTTCTTAAACAGCCCACATCGAAGATCCATTTCATTGTCTGCGATCATATTGCACTCAACGATTTTAAAGGTCTCTGGGTCCCTGGCGAGGGTTACCCAGGTATCTAAACCGCCGGGTTCGCAAACGGGTAGCACATAACCGGTTGAATAGGTGAGAACGTAGGGCATTTGGCCGCAGGCATCTTCATCAAATGCGGCACGCAGGTCGACCGGAAGAAGTGCCAGCAGGGCTGCCGGAAGGGCTTTAATCAGGGGAGACATAACTAACTACTAACTCAGGATACGGAAGTGTATCCTGAGTTAAGCAGAGATCGGAATATTGGCAAGAGTGGAAAAAGGTGTTTATAACCCCCGCTGCCATTCCTGGCGCAGGGGAATCTCGCCTGGCCGGTTGATGGCGGTTTTGACTTTATTAAGCAGCTGTAGTTTATCCCGCCCGAGAATGCCCTTCAGAACCAGGTAGTTGGAGGCATGGTCACTGCGGAATACTGTTTTCTCCAGTTCCAGGTTTTCCAGAAGAATCTCCATTTCCCGAAATAAATCCATCTGTTGCAGAGGTTCAAATTCCCCCTGGAAGTTTTCCCGGAAATGTTCTTCGCCGGCCGGGAAGCTCACTACCAGGGTGGACAGATACTCCGGCTGGGATTCGTTCATCAGCCGTGCGGAGTTCAGTGCATGCTGTTCCAGGTATTTGGTACCACCCAGGCCGTTAAGAATCATTACCGAGCTTTTCATGCCCGCCGCACGGATTTTCTGCAGGGCCACCAGAGAGGTTTCGTAGGTTTCCCCTTTCTTGATACGCTCCAGCACCAGGTTGTCACCGGATTCGCAGCCCACATACATCAGGTTCAGGCCCATCTCCCGCAGCTCTGCCAGTTCTTCCACGGTTTTGTTATTCAAATTCCGGGGCAGGCAGTAGGAGGATATACGCTGAATACCGGGCAGGTAACGATTCACCGTTTCGACAATTTCTTTTAGACGGCGGAAAGAGAGGGTCATAACATCACCATCGGCCAGGAATACCCGTCTTACCGGCATACCGGTGGCAATAATAGTTTGCAGCTCCTTTTCAATTTCGGCAATGGGCTTTGGACGGAATTTCTTCTGGGGCAGGGTGTACATTTCGCAGAACGTACATTTATTCCAGGAGCAGCCATTGGTCACCTGCAAAATCAGGGACTGCCATTCACTGGGCGGACGGAACACCGGCTCTATATAGTCAAGGTCGTACATCAGAACTGATTTTTTGTGTTTACTATAGTGGCTATTGTCGCCGGAAAAGCGAAGGTCGTCATCTGCATAAAGAGGAATCTCCCTCGCAATACTGCGCCACTTTTTGCAGTGTCAGCTGAATATCTTCTGCAAGCGCTTCTTTTTCTTCCCGGTAATACTCAAGAATATCCCGCTTCATAGGTCGTGCCCAAAACCGGATAATATGACCGGCAATTTTCTCGGCATTCTTCTCCGGGCTGCCATGGTGTCGGTTATTATCGACAATCTGTTGCATCATGGTGACCAAGCGCTCGCGCTGTGTCGTATAAATCATGGTAAATCCCTGATGAACCACGGATGTTAATTATATCGCTCATCCAAATTCCGGAGTAACAGGTCTGTCAGACTGTTACCCGGTTTTTATTGTTGCTCAACGAATTGGCTCGCTGACCTTGTTCTTTGAGGTTTTCAGGAAGCCTTCCTGTTGCTGGTTAAATTCCTGGTAACGCTGCTGCCAGTTGGAAGGCTGCTGAACCTTTTCCACCTGTACGGCAGTGACCTTGTATTCCGGGCAGTTGGTGGCCCAGTCGGAGTTATCGGTAGTAATTACATTGGCACCACTGCCCGGATGGTGGAAGGTGGTATAGACAATTCCCGGCTGCATGCGGTCGCTGACCCTGGCTCGCATCACCGTATCACCAGCCCGGCTGCTGATACCCAGCCAGTCGCCATTCTTAATACCCCGATCCTCAGCATCCACAGTATGGAGCTCCAGCACATCCTCATCATGCCAGACCTGGTTATCGGTACGGCGGGTCTGGGCACCGACATTGTACTGGCTGAGAATCCGGCCGGTGGTGAGCAGCAACGGGAACTTGCGGGTGCTGCGTTCTTCGGTGGGTACATACTCAGTAATAGCCAGCTGGCCTTTGCCAATGGGGAATTCTTCGGTATGCATGGTGGGCATACCTTCCGGGTTCTCGTCATTACAGGGCCACTGGATGCTGCCAAGTTGTTCCAGCTTGTCGTAGCTGACTCCGGTAAATGACGGTGTCAGGCTGGCGATCTCATCCATAATTTCCGATGGATGGCTGTAATTCATCGGATAACCCAGGGCGGTGGAGAGTTCCTGGGTCACTTCCCAGTCCTCTTTGCCGGCAATTGCAGGCATAACCTTACGCACCCGGTTTATACGACGTTCGGCATTGGTAAAGGTGCCGTTCTTTTCCAGGAAAGAAGAACCCGGCAGCAGCACATGGGCGTACTTTGCCGTTTCGTTCAGGAAAATATCCTGCACAATCAGGCATTCCAGGGATTCCAGGGCCGCCTGCACATGCTGGGTATTAGGGTCGGACTGGGCAATATCTTCACCCTGCACATACATGGCTTTAAAGGTGCCTTCAATGGCGGCATCGAACATATTGGGAATACGCAGGCCGGGTTCATTATCCAGGGTGACATTCCAGCTCTGTTCAAACCGTGCACGAATGGTGTTGTCAGCCACAGGCTGGTAGCCGGGTAATTCATGGGGGAAAGAACCCATATCACAGGAACCCTGCACATTGTTCTGGCCCCGCAGCGGGTTTACGCCCACACCTTCCCTGCCAATATTGCCGGTAATCATCGCCAGATTGGCAATGCCCATCACAGTGCTGGAACCCTGACTGTGTTCGGTCACGCCAAGTCCATAGTAAATCGCGCCATTGCCCGCAGTGGCATAGAGCCGGGCCGCTTTGCGCACAGCTTCTGCGGATACGCCGGTAATAGCTTCGTTATGCTCTGGTGCGTTTTTCTCTTCCAGAATAAATGTGCGCCACTTGTTCAGGGCTTCGGTATCGCAGCGTTCGGCAATAAAGGCGGTATCTTCCAGCCCCTCAGAAATAATCACATGGGCCAGGGAGTTGATCAGGGCAACATTGGTGCCCGGACGAACCGGCAGGTGATGACCCTCTTTCATATGAGGTGTTTTCAGCAGATCAATATCCCGAGGGTCGGCGACGATCAGGGAAGCACCCTGACGCAGACGACGGCGGAGCAGTGAGCCAAATACCGGGTGGGCATCGGTGGGGTTGGCACCAATAACAATTACTACATCGGCTTGCATCACCGAGTTAAAGGTCTGGGTGCCGGCGGATTCCCCCAGGGTGGTTTTCAGGCCGTAGCCGGTGGGGGAATGGCAGACCCGGGCACAGGTATCGGTGTTGTTGTTGCCGAATGCCGCCCGAATCAGTTTCTGTACCAGATAGACTTCCTCATTCGTACAACGGGATGAGGTAATACCGCCCACACTTTCCCGGCCATATCTGGCCTGAATGCCTTTGATCTTGTCTGCGGCAAACTGAATGGCTTCTTCCCAGGACACTGTGCGCCAGGGCTGGTCGATAGAATCCCGGATTTTCGGTTCTTTAATACGGTCTTTATGGGTGGCATAGCCAAAGGCAAAACGGCCTTTGACGCAGGAGTGCCCCTGGTTGGCTTCACCGCCTTTGTAAGGCACCATGCGGATCAACTGGTCGCCCTTCATTTCGGCCTTGAATGAACAACCCACACCGCAGTAAGCGCAGGTGGTGACCACAGAATGTTCCGGCTGTCCCTGTTCAATGACGCTCTTTTCCATCAGCGTGGACGTAGGGCATGCCTGGACACAGGCGCCACAGGAAACACAGTCGGAATCCAGAAACTGTTCGCTCTGTCCGGCAGCCACTTTGGAATCAAAGCCCCGCCCTTCAATGGTCAGGGCAAAGGTGCCCTGCACTTCTTCGCAGGCCCGTACGCAGCGGGAACAGACAATGCACTTGGATGGATCAAAGGTGAAGTAGGGGTTGGACTCATCTTTTTTTGCATCCAGATGGTTCTCACCCTGAAAGCCATAACGCACATCCCGCAAACCCACAGCTCCGGCCATATCCTGCAACTCGCAGTCACCATTGCTGGGGCAGGTGAGGCAGTCCAGGGGGTGGTCGGAGATATACAGCTCCATAATATTGCGGCGCAATTTGGCGATAGCGACATTCTGGGTGGTGACCTTCATACCGTTTTCCGCCGGTGTGGTGCAGGAAGCAGGCAGGCCACGACGGCCTTCCACCTGAACCGCACACAAACGACAGGAACCAAAGGACTCCAGATTGTCGGTGGCGCAGAGTCTGGGAATATTAATATTGTTCAGGGCTGCGGCGCGCATCACCGAAGTGCCTTCCGGCACGGTCACTTCCACGCCATCAATTTCCAAAGTCACCATAACGTCGGAATGGACAACCGGCGTACCGTAATCTTTCAGGGCATCGGTTTTCGGATCGAAATACTCAAGCATGGGCAATCTCTCCTGATGTGAGAGAGTCAGTACTGCTCTCATCCTTGTTATTTTTCTTGTTGCTCTTGTTTTTGAAATCTTCAGGGAAGTGTTTGGTGGCACTGCGTACCGGGAAAGGGGTCATACCGCCCATGGCGCACAGGGAACCCAGTTCCATGGTGTCGCACAGATCATCCAGCAGCTCCAGGTTGGCGTCTGGATTGTCGCCATTGCGGATACGGTCAATCACTTCCACACCCCGGGTGGAACCAATACGACAGGGAGTGCACTTGCCGCAGGACTCTTCCACGCAGAACTCCATGGAGAAACGGGCCTGTTCCGACATATCAACCGTGTCGTCAAATACCACCACACCACCATGGCCGAGCACTGCGCCAACACTGGCAAAGGCTTCGTAATCCAGGGGCAGGTCCCACTGGGATTCTGGCAGATAAGCGCCCAGGGGGCCGCCGACCTGAATGGCCCGCATCGGTCTGCCGGACGCCGTGCCCTGGCCAAAATCTTCAATAAGTTCCCGCAGGGTATGGCCAAAGGGAAGTTCAATCAGCCCGCCCTGTTGAATATTGCCCGCCAGCTGGAAAGGCAGGGTGCCTTTGGAACGGTTCACACCATATTCGCTGTAGGCCTGGCCGCCATCGGCCATAATCGAGGGCACGGCGGCAAGGCTGAGGACATTGTTGACCACTGTCGGACATCCAAACAGCCCTTCCAATGCCGGAAGAGGCGGTTTGGCCCGTACCAGCCCGCGTTTGCCTTCCAGACTTTCCAGCAGGGAGGTTTCTTCACCGCAGATATAAGCACCGGCACCCAGCCGTACTTGCAGATGGAAGTTCTTGCCGCTGCCAAGAATATTTGCACCCAGGTAATTGGCCTGTTCCGCTTTGGTAATGGCTTCCTGAAGAATATCGAAAGAGAGCTGGTACTCGGAGCGCACATAGATATAACCCTGTTCTGCTCCCACCGCCAGACCGGCAATGGTCATGCCTTCAATCAGCATATACGGGTCGCCTTCCATCACCAGACGGTCGGCAAAGGTGCCAGAGTCACCTTCATCGGCATTGCAGACAATATATTTGGGTGTAGCAGGCGCATCGTGAACGGTCTGCCACTTGATTGCAGTAGGGAAGGCTGCGCCACCACGACCTCGCAGGCCGGAGGTTTTCACTTCATCAATAATCTGCTGACTATCGACTTTCAGCGCCGCCTGCAGCCCGGCAAAACCATTATGTTGTACATAGTCTTCGACAGAGACCGGGTCGGTAATGCCGAGGCGGGAAAAGGTGACCCGTATCTGTTTTTTCAGATAAGGGATTTCTTCGGTCAGCCCCAGAAATAACGGATGCTGGTCGTAGGCTCCTGCAGCAATACTCTCTGCCAGTGACGGAGTATCTTCTGGATTCACCGGTCCAAAGGCCACCCGCCCCTGCTCTGTTTCCAGCTCCACCAAAGGTTCCAGCCAGAACAGACCCCGGGAGCTGTTGCGAATAAGATTCAGAGGTACATTCTTTTCTGAGAACTGTGCTGCGAGACTGTCAGCCACAGTACCAGCCCCAAGAGAGAGGGAGGTGGTATCTCTCGGTACAAAAAGGGTGGTCTGGCTCATTGCAGCTCCAGGGTCTTGGTGGTCAGTTGATTGACCAGACCATCAAAGCGTTCCGGTGTGACACGGCCGACAACATCGTCATTGACCTGAATATTGGGTCCGCAGGCACAGTTACCGAGACAGTAAACGGCATCCAGGCTGAACTCCTGGTCGAGCGTCGTCTGATGATAGTCGATACCCAGTGACTCCTTCACATGCTTTTCCAGGGTTCTTGAGCCCCGGGCCTGGCAGGCTTCCGCGCGGCAGACCTGTATTCTGTTATTGCCGGGTGGTGATGTACGGAAATGGTGGTAAAAGCTGATAACGCCGTGGATTTCGGCTTTGGTCTGTTGCAGTGCCGGCGCGATCAGTTCGGCGGCACCAGAAGGGATATAGCCCAGCTTCCCTTGAATGGCATGAAGGATAGGAAGCAGGCTGCCTGGTTGATCTTTGTATTGCTCAAGAGCAGCGTTCACGGTAGAAAATGCTGCTTCGGTCATGCCTGTCATCAGATAAAAGCCTTTCATTGTTCTTATTTGGGTGAAATGTTCTGATGTGCGCTGGTGTCTGGGTGGGCGGGTTATCAGCGGTTAAATAACCCCGTCCATCGGCGGCTCATGGTAACTGTATTGGCTCTTTCTGTACAGAAATGTGCATTTGTGTTTGCATGGAAATTTTCATAATTATTGCGAATAAGAATATAGTGAAATCAGGGCCTCAAGTGCCGAAAAGGCAACCATACTTGCACTTCCTTGTGACATGAAAATAAAGAGCTTCTTATGATTTCCTTTTCCCGTATAGCGGTTTTCGTCTGGATGCCAATCCTAACTGGCGCACTCAGCATAGCTACAGCATCGGATAGTATTGATGCAAGTATAAATCCAGCCACTTCTTTTAATAATCACTTGCTTGAACTGGCGGCAGAAACCTGTGTCCCTTCTGGTCATCAATACACTGATAGTAACGAGCATGAGTGCTACAACTGTTGTCCTGGTCTCCGTTGTCAAACCTGGGTTTCCGGGTACTGGAAGTGGACACATAAATGCGAATAGGGTCAATAGGCGTTACTATCATCCTGTCCACCACACTCCTGTACCCTGTGCAGGAGTGTGGTGGAGTTTCAGGAGGCATGATTTTATTTCGATGGCTGCCAGGGCTGGTCCTTGTTGTGGCCACTTCTGTCCCGTTTTGTATGGCACCTAAAAAGTTTAGGTGTAGAAGACATTTTCCCTATGGGGTGCTTTGATAGCATGTGTGTTTTTGAAACAAGTAGAGATGCACTAAAATATGACTTTACCGTGCACATTGACCGTGAATTAATTCTTCTTAGAGATCAAGTTATGGTAAAAGAATATGGAGATGATTCTTGGAGATTTATTTCTAATGATCAGTGGCGAAAACTTCACAGTGAATACCCAGAAAAGCTTAAATTTATCCAGCGTGATCATTCAAAATCAAGCTGCCTGATCTGAACAGGTAGTAGTTATAATATTTTTCACTGTAAGCATGGCTGGTTTGCAGCTAACAGAAATATATCCGTCGGTGCAACTGACGTTCAGCTCTCAGCATATATATATGGTGGAAGGGTCATCCGGCCCCCATTATTCAGCCATAATAACAGGTGGAAACCGAATAACTTTTCAACAACCACTCAGAAGCGTTTGAGGGAATAAATATCAAACCGCCCTGACTTCCCTTCTAACCGGTAAGCTGGCTCTTTCCCGGCCAGATTCGGGGCTTTTTTCGGACGTTTTACTACAACCCGGTGTTGCGCCAGCTCCAGGGCCGGAACCAGCAAGTCATCGGCATCCATATCCGGCCCCAGCAGGGACTGGAACAATACCATCTCTTTTTTTACCGCAGCGGACTTTTCCCGGTGGGGAAACATAGGATCAAGATAAACGACATCAAATAATTGCTTATTGTCGATAAATCCCTGCATCAATTCAGGGGCATGACCGGAAGCCAATAACATCCGGACTACAATCTTTCCAGCTTCCGGATCATCTCCTGCCCGGGCCAGCCCATCAGCCAGCAGGGCACGGACAACCGGGGAACGTTCAATCATAGTAACCCGGCAGCCCATAGTCGCCAGCACAAAAGCGTCACGGCCAAGGCCAGCCGTGGCATCAAGAACTGACAACTGTCGCCCGGTATCGGAAACACCAACGGCTTTGACTATTGACTGACTCTTTCCACCACCATATTTACGACGATGTCCAGCAGCGCCACCGACAAAGTCCACCACAACCGGGCCAGGAGCGCCCTTGCCGGTTTGCTGCAGAGCCAGACCGGCCGGACTGAACCAGAGCACCAATCCCGGTTCCCGGATAAACTTCGGAACATCCCCTTCAAGGATGGACAAACCTGTGGCAGCAGCCAATTGTTCCAGCTTCTCAGTATCACAGGCTGGCGTCGCAAGAATTTTTATGGAGACAGGGTCTACACCCACAGCATTAAACCCACAAGAGGGCCACCAGAACAAAACCAAGGATAAGGCGATAAATAACAAACGGCATCATGCCAATGCGATTAATAAACGCCAGGAAATAATGTACGCAGATATAGGCGCTGATACCGGATACCACTATACCCATAATCAGCATGCTCCAGTCCACAACGATACTGGATGTCATCAGTTTCAAAAAGATCAGGACATTAGCCGCCAGAATAATGGGAATGGACATCAGGAAGGAGAACCGGGACGCCGCTTCCCGGGTCAGCCCCATCATCAGGCCGGCAGTCATGGTAATACCGGAACGGGAGGTGCCCGGAATAATGGCCAGGGCCTGGGCAAACCCTATAACCATGGCTTGCTTCAGGGTCAGCGTCTCCAGTGTCTGGTTCAGGTTCTTGCGTCGATCCGCCAACCCCAGCAGTGTACCGAAGATCAAAGTGGTGGCTGCAATCACCGCCGTGGTGCGCATCATATCGTCCACACCGGTCACACTGACTATGCCACCGAATACGACAGCGGGAATAGTTGCCCAGATCAGCATCCAGCCCTGCCGACTGTGAAGGGTCGCTTCACGCTTTCCGACAAGGTTCAGGCACCAGTCCTGGGTAATGCCCATCAGGTCTTTGCGAAAATAAATCAGTATCGCACTCAGTGTGCCCACATGCACAGCCACATCAAACACCAGTCCCTGATCCTGCCACCCCAGCAACTGGGAAGGCAGAATCAAATGAGCCGAACTTGAGATTGGCAGAAATTCTGTAATGCCCTGGATCAGGGCCAAAATAAAGAGTTGAATAGCATCCATTAACGTTCACTCTTCTTCAACGCAACATTGTCGCGCAAATAAACGGGAAGTGCCTGCTCCGCCGAAACAACGTGTCCGGCTGCCAGTTCCGGTGCAGCCAGAACGGCAATATCCGCCGCATGGGGAAAGGTGTCCTGAATACAGTCCGCCACCGGAATATTAATCCGGTCCCGGAATATCCAGCCACTGCCAATAGCCAGGGCCTGTCCGTTCCACTTATCCGTCAAACCACTTTCCTTCCAGGCTTCCGCGGCCTGTTCCGGCCTACAGACACGCTCAACAATCACCGGTTGCATCACACCATCCACGGCACTGTACATGCCCCAGTAGATTTCATCCATACGGGCATCAATGGCGGTCAGCACCCGTTCAGCTTTATGTTCCCGCAACCCCTGCTGGGCCAGTGCCGCCAGGGTAGACACCGGTACCACCGGACGACCCAGGGCCCAGCCCAGCCCCTGGGCAATGCCCGTAGCGATACGCACACCGGTGAAAGCGCCGGGACCACGGCCAAAAGCGACAGCATCAATCTGGCTGCGGGCAATACCTCCACCTGATAACAGCTCATCAATCATCGGCAACAGTCGCTGGCTGTGCTCGCGGGGGATGACTTCGTAGATCTCCTGTACCTGTTGCGTTTCTGTGTCGAGAATCGCGGCGGAGCAAGCTTCAGTAGCTGTATCAAGGGAAAGAATCAGTGCCATGGGAAAACAACTGTCAGGGTCAGAACAAAGTGGAGTATTTGTACACGAAAAAACCGCTGAGGGCATTATCCATTCACAGGACACAC
The DNA here is from genome assembly GCF_058147085.1 of Parendozoicomonas sp. 209JJ7-1. NCBI lineage: Bacteria > Pseudomonadati > Pseudomonadota > Gammaproteobacteria > Oceanospirillales > Endozoicomonadaceae > Parendozoicomonas > Parendozoicomonas sp. 209JJ7-1. The sequence continues at coordinate 192,397 of NZ_JBYVJU010000001.1, forward strand.
CCGCAGCGGTTTTCATGTCCGCTTTTCATACTCAAAAAGGGGCAGTGGGCAGATTACTCACTCAGAGAAGCCAGAACAGTCTTGGTAATGCTCTCAACGGAGCCAACACCTTCAACGGCGTGGTACTTGACGTTACCCTGTTTCTCGGCCATTTCGGTGTAGAAGCCAACCAGGGGCTTGGTCTGCTCGTGGTAAACAGACAGACGGTTACGCACAGTCTCTTCCTGGTCGTCGTCACGCTGGATCAGGGGTTCGCCGGTTTCGTCGTCGATACCTTCCTGCTTGGGGGGATGAAAAACGACGTGGTATGTACGACCACTGCCGGGATGTACACGACGACCGCTCATACGCTTAACGATCTCTTCGTCTTCGACAGCAATTTCCAGCACGTGATCAATGGTAACATCGGCATCAATCAGGGCCTGAGCCTGGGGAATAGTGCGGGGGAAACCATCAAACAGGAAACCTTTGGCGCAGTCGTCCTGTGCGATACGTTCCTTAACCAGATCAATAATTATGTCGTCGGATACCAGGTGGCCGGCATCCATAACTGCCTTGACCTTCAGGCCCAGGGGGGTTTCATTCTTGATCGCTGCACGCAGCATATCACCGGTAGAAATCTGGGGAATGCCGTATTGCTCAGTAATAAAACGAGCCTGTGTTCCTTTACCTGCGCCCGGGGCGCCCAGCAGAATGACACGCATGGACATATGCTCCTGAATTCAAATCCTTTCCGTCACCCAGGCATTCTCTTGGAGTTAATAACCTGAAGTTGACAGGGCTAAGACGCGCAACAATACACATGACCTTGTGTCAACTCAAGTAACGAACATTTTTGTGGCCCCATGGAAACCACGTGTCCCGCTATTACCAGGCAGAAAATACAGAAAATCGCAGTCCCACAAAGCTTCTATACTGGAATACCCTGATCAACACTGTATCGCCAGGGTATAAACCATGCCTCATCTGCAACAGATTAAACGTACCAGCTTAATTCTAAGCGCTGTTCTACTGAGTGTATTTGGCTGCAACGGGGCTTTTGCCAGTTCAGTAGCAGGCTGCGGCCCCAACAAATTTGGACAGTCATCCGAGGTAGTCTATTGCTGTGCTCCCGGCCCCCTGTGGCTGGATAGTGACACATCCCAGGAAGAGGCCACTGACCATGACTGCACCCTGGGCACCCCGGTGAAATACTATGGTACTGACTACCCAAATCCGGCGGCATTATGTTCTTCAGCTCATGCGCAACCGCCACAGATATATCAATAACAGCGTTCGCTCCCGAAACCTTAACCTGTGTTAAGACACATGCCTGCCGGTACCATCAGCCGGTATTACGCATACCTGCCGCAATACCGGTAATGGTCACCATCAACGCCTGGCATAAATCTTCACTGGCACACTCCGGTGTATGCCGACTGCGGTGCAGCAGTTCTGCCTGTAAAAAGTGCAACGGGTCCGAGTAGGGGTTCCTTAACTCAATCGCCTTGCGTACCCAGGGCTGGTCACCCAGCAGGGAGCCACCTTTCAGGGCAATGGTTACCTGCACCGCCTCCTGCAACATGGCCCGCAGCTCATCCCCAAGATGCCGCAACTCTTCCGGTACCAGACGGGTATCATAATAGCGGGCAATATCTTCATCGGTTTTGAGGTACACCATTTCCAGCAGTTCCAGACGGGTCCGGAAAAATGGCCACCGGGCCAGCATCTCCTGCAGCAGGGGTTCCTGTCCCCGGTCAACGGCCTGTTTCAGGGCAACACCACTGCCCAGCCAGGCCGGCAGCATTAGCCGGTTCTGGCTCCAGGCAAATATCCAGGGAATAGCCCGCAGGCTTTCCACCCCACCATTGGGGCGACGTTTGGTGGGACGACTGCCAAGAGGCAATAGTCCAAGCTCCTGTTCAGGGGTTGCAGCCCGGAAGTAAGGAACAAACTCGGGTTCTTCCCGCACCATACCCCGGTAAACTTTCAGAGAATCGCTGGACAAGACATCCATCATCTCCCGCCATTCAGGTTCAGGTGCCGGCGGCGGCAACAGGGTCGCTTCCAGGGTGGCACTGGTGTACAGAGCCAGACTCTCCACGGCGATGCGGGGAAAACCAAACTTGAAGCGGATCATCTCCCCCTGCTCCGTCACCCGCAGATGACCGGCAACAGAACCGGGGGGCTGGGAAAGAATCGCCTGATGGGCCGGGCCACCACCACGGCCAACTGTGCCACCGCGGCCATGGAACAGGGTCAGCTCAACACCTTTTTCACGGCAAACATCCGTTACCCCTTCCATTGCACGGTACTGCCCCCAGGCAGCGGCCATCTGACCGGCATCCTTGGCTGAATCCGAATAACCCACCATCACCATCTGCCGACCAGCGGCATAGCTCCGGTACCAGGGTACATTCAGCAGGCTTTCAATACTGTCTTTGGCCTGGTCAAGGTCGGCCAGGGTTTCAAACAGGGGCGCTACCGGCATATCGAAGGGACAGCCACACTCCCTTAACAGCAGGATCACCGCCAGCACATCGGATGGCGTGCTGGCCATGGAGATAATGTAAGGCCCCAGGCGTTCCGGTTCCTGGTTAGCAATAACCCGGCAGGTATCCAGCACTTCCAGAGATTCACCGGATGGCTGCCACCGGGGCGGCAGCAGTGGGCGGGGATTATCCAGTTCCGCCAGCAGAAAAGTTTGACGCTCTCTCTCTGTACAGGTCTCGTAATCGGGCAGTTCCAGATATCGAGTCACTTCAGACAGAACCCGGGTATGACGGGACGATTCCTGGCGAATATCCAGCCGCACCAGGCCCAAACCAAAACAGCGGGCCCGCCACAGAGTATCCCGGAGAGAACCGTTGGCAATCAACTCCATGCCACACTGGCACAAAGAGTCGTAACAGATTTGCAGAGGCTCAATCAGTTCTTCATCCCGGTGCATAATTCCGGCATCTCTTGCAGGCCTTTCACCAAGCTTGTCTCCGCACCAGTCCCGGGTGAGCTGCAGGCGCTTACGCAGCCCTTTAAGAACCTGTCGGTAAGGCTCATCAATGACGCCACCGGCAATGGCCGCCAATGCTTCGGAGCATTCCGGCATGGAAAGCTCGGAGGCCAGCTGCTTAAGGTCACGCTGGAACAGATCTGCGGCCATCCAGCGGCCATTAAGCAAAACTCTCTCTGTCACTTCGGCGGTCACATTAGGGTTTCCGTCCCGGTCTCCCCCCATCCAGGAGGAAAAGCGTACAGGCACAACGGTCACGGGCAGTCCCTGCCCCGTGTTTTCTATCAGTCTGTTATCCAGTTGACGAAGAAAACCGGGCACCGCTTCCCACAGGGAGTGCTCCACCGTGGCAAAGCCCCAGCGGGCTTCATCTTCCGGGGTTGGCCGCCGGTTACGGATCTCTCTGGTATGCCAGATCTGGCTGACCAGCTGATGCAACCGGTTAACCGCCCTGTCACGCTCAGCGGGCAGAAGATCTTCACGATCCAGCTCCGCCAGCTCACGGATCATACTGTTGAACTTCTGAATAATGGTGCGCCGGGTCACTTCTGTGGGATGTGCGGTCAAAACCAGTTCCACGCCCATGGCCTGCACATGTTGATGAATAGTGTCCGCCTCTACGCCCTTCTCCCTCAGCCGGGTAAACAGCTCTTCCAGGGAGTCAACTGCCTCACCCAGCTGTTCCCGGTGCCGGGAGACGGTGTCGTACTGTTCAGCAAGATTGGCAAAGTTCAGGAACTGGGTGAACGCCCTTGTTACCGGTAGCAATTCATGATCTGACAGGCTGTGGAGCAGGTCCAGCAACTGTTGATGGGCTTCTTCATTACCATTGCGGGCGGCTTTGGAGAGCTGCCTGATCTGTTCGATTTTTTCCAGAAACGCTGGGCCAAGATGAGAAGATATGGACTGCCCCAGCAGTTTTCCCATCAGGTGTACATTCTGCCGCAGCGCGACCTGTTCATCTGGCATACAAGAACCCCCCGGATAAAACCTGCTTAGAAAATATCCTATGTCAGTGAAAAAAACACCAATTGACACAAATCACATGGCTACAGAAAAATTGCAACATTGATGCAGGACTTTACATAACCCCAACACATAACCCCGACGTTACGCCTGTAAGGGAGGTTAACATTAACACCCTTGCCATGAACACGGGCGTTTATCTTCTGACTAAGTTCCTGCTTGCACTATTGTTCAGTATTTTCTCTCAGGTGCAGCAGGCGGGCTTTTTAGCCCGCCTTTTTTATCCTGCTGCCTTTCTTTTATGAATAGAAGTTTACTGGGATTCAGATTCCTGCATCAATGTCTCCTGCAGTTTCTCCATACGCTCCAATGCGTTAGCACCATAAAGCGTCTTAAACTTTGCCGGGGACATATTTTGTTCCTGCAACACCTCTCTACGCTTACCTGTCTCCTGCCGCAGAACCTCAAGCTCCTGCAAAGACATACGGGCCATTGTTCTTACACTCCAGCGCTTTCTTAACTCTTTATGGGAGAAATCCTCCATCGACAACTTGTGTACAGGCAGAGGGGGCTCATTCTTCTCCCTGACGGATTCAAGGGTCGTTTTTAATTCATGACTGGTTTCTCTGTTGACCAGCTGAGCGCCATTTATCAATTCATTGAGTTGTGCATGTGCAAGGGGAATAAAGTGCTTTGTTACCGGGCTACTGGCAAGCCCCCTTAATTCTTCGTAAGCAGCACTGGCATCCTCCGGGTTATCGTTCTGAACAGCCCGTTCCAAAGGTTCCAGAATATTCAGAACCACATCTAATACCACCAGTTTTCTGGCCAGGATTTTCACAGCTCTCTGGTGATGCTCCCCTGCCGGGCAGACAAGAACATTTTTACAGTAAATAAAAAAATTCTGCTCAGTCCATTCCAACATTTTTTCCTGGAACTCCCGAACGCTCGAATATGTACCAGGATTACCCGGAAAAACTTTATCTCTGGCTTGCCTCTGGTTTGTTGCAAACACTTGGAAGCTTTCTTGCCACAGTTGAGGCATGGCTGTTGAATCAAACTCCTCAGAGTTCAGGTATTTTTCCGCAAGCCAGCTATTACGCAGCTGATAATAAAGCTCATCCAGTATGTGAGTGCTGGTTGCTGCGACCCGATAAAGCCGCTTTTCTTCATCGTGGCTGGTCACCCTCTCTCCACCTTCTATCTCTGCATACAGCAAAGGGGCCTGGGTCATTCCCTCCAGTAATATCCATGCGTTCACCGCCGGCTTCTCCATGCTGACACCCGCAACGGCTTTAAACGCCATACCCAGACATAAAGCTGCAAAGATCACCCTCAAACCCATGTCTCGTACCAGCATGTGAAATACTCCCATCCTGTCATTGTGAAGTTATGCTGGACAAGGTAGTAATGAGAAAAATCCTCATCAAGTTATCAGCGCTGCGCAGGTGTACTTATTCAACCAAAGAACAGTGGGCTCATATGATGCTCCTGTTGAGCAATCGAATAAGCAGTAGAGATATATCATGAGTACAGAGATTACTGGCACACCCTGCAACTGCATGAATATCTCTTCAGTGCATTTGACCTGTTCAGCCAGAGCGAGAGGGTCCTGACAAGGCACAGCAACGAAGGAATATCGGGGACTTGCGAGTTGCTGTAACGCAGTCAGGGGAACTCTCAGGCCAGCATTATGTGTGGCGTAATTGTTAACCGGGGATACGCACATGCACAGAAGCCCCTTTTGGAAATTCATAGTGCCTGAAGTGCGGATCCCACTGAAAGCGTATAATGTCAGTCAATGCGTAATTATCCAACCAGTCTGAAAGGCGCACCTGCATACAGTTCACACCATCGTTGAACATCCCCCGCATCCCGAATGATGTGATCCGAAATGAACCCGATGTTGGCAGGGACAACAAGGAAATATTAACACTGGGTGTGCCTTTTTTCCCAGGAGGCCATTTCTCTTGGTCATAGTCCAGATTGCACACCCCGTTGACCATGTGACCTACAGAGACAGTAATGGAATCCAGGTGCGACGCGCTCCATACAAACTCGTAGCTGATTTCTATGAAACGCTGTGTTTTTCCTGCGTTCATTTCTTGTGCAAACGCTTGTGCAAACGCTCTGGTCGACAACCACGGTATGGAAATAACTACGGCAACCAATGCAGCACTAATAAGCTTTTTCATAGTATTACCCTCCAACAACTGCCAACTTGGACAATAGTGGAGGGATAAAGATTTCTCCAAAAGATTCTGAAAAAAATGCAGACTACCTGCTGGCCACTACAGCCCTTGCCCATGGACACCTGTCCCGTTCGAGAGACCTGATCCAGAGAGCCGGCCGTTTATGATTTTGAGACGCTCTGCCGACAGATTGCTGTTCTCAAGCGACAATCACAGGATTCCCGTAGATTCCGACAAAGGCTATTAAACAGGTTACACTGCCTGATGCCGCCCCAATAAAATAAAAACAACAAATGCCGGCTACAGCAGGAGCAGTGCACCTATGATTACTTCTTATCCCCATTCCCGGGAAAACGCTTTACAACAAGTACTTACGCAACAGCAGCTGGACCACTACCAGCAACAGGGTTTTATCTGTCCGGTTTCTGTTCTTACAGCTGAACAGGCAAAGAATATCCGCAGCCAGCTGGAATCCATTGAACACAAACAGGGCCACCCAATGGACCGAGCCCAGTGCAATAAAAGCTATCTGTTATATGACTGGGCCGATGAGCTTGTGCACCACCCGATAATTCTGGATGCCGTTAAGCAACTGATTGGCCCGGATATTCTCTGCTATATGACCAACCTGTTTATCAAGGAAGCCGGTTCATCCAGTTATGTTTCCATGCATCAGGATGCCGCTTACTGGGGTGTAGATGCCGATGATGTGGTGACCGCCTGGGTCGCCCTTAGCCCGGCAACCGCAGAGTCTGGCGTGATGAAAGTAGAACCCGGCAGCCACAGGAAACAGCTTCAGCAAATCAATACCTACGCAAAAAACAATCTGCTGACCCGTGGACAGGAAATTCCAACACAGAACCTGAATCCGGATAATCAGGTGTATATGGAACTTGAACCGGGGCAGATGTCACTGCACCACTTTATGCTGGTCCACGGTTCTGATGCCAACACCTCTTCCGACCGCCGTATTGGTTTTGCCATTCGTTATGTGGCCGCCAGCGCAGGTAAAATTGGCAATCCGGAGTCGGCACTGCTGGTCAGGGGGAAAAACAGGGGGACTTTTTCTCTTGAAGAACGGGCCAAAGGGCTGACTTCAAGCCAGCGCAGCGTGCAACATCTTCAGGCCCTTCGTCGCCAGCTGAGAAATGTCTTTGAGCCGGATAAAAACTCAAGTGTCCGTGAACGTATACGACTGTGGATTATGAAAAGAGCAGCCATTAGCCTGAGTTATGTAAAAGAGCTGACAGCCCGACTGGGATTTGCAAAATAAACCCCAGCCATAAAAAATGCCGGAAATACCCGGCATTTCAGTCAAACATACTCCAGCACAGAATTACCGCGCCCGACGAGCACCCACAGGACGCACACCACGACGGCCACCGGTTTTACGACCAGGGTTGGGGCCGGCACTCTTGCGTTGCTGTCGTTCAATTTTCATTTTATCTTCCCGGCTCTGGGGGCCGGCAGCAACACGGGGCAGTTCCACCAGATCGGCCAGTGCATCCACATCAGCCTGTTCCAGCTCCAGCCAGCGCCCCTGACGCAGGTGATCCGGAATAATAGTGCTGCCGTAACGGACACGCTTCAGGCGGCTGACACTTAAGTCCTGGGATTCCCACAGCCGACGCACTTCCCGGTTACGGCCTTCCAGAATACAGACATGGAACCAGCGGTTAATGCCTTCGTTCCGGCTATCGACGATATCAGTAAAGCGGGCCATGCCATCTTCCAGCTCAACCCCTTCAAACAGGTTTTTCACCTTCTGCTCAGTGACGTCACCAAATACCCGCACCGCGTACTCCCGCTCAATCTGGTGGGACGGATGCATCAAACGGTTAGCCAGTTCACCGTCAGTGGTAAACAACAGCAGACCGGAGGTGTTGATATCCAGGCGACCAATAGCAATCCAGCGCTCTCCCGGCAGCTTGGGCAGGCGGTCAAACACAGTCGGGCGCCCTTCCGGGTCCACACGGGTACACACTTCCCCTTCCGGCTTGTTGTAGGCGATCACACGACGGGAGGTTTGTTCTTTCAGGTGTACCGGACGACCGTCCAGGGCCACCTGGTCACCGGGCACGATACGGATGCCCAGTGTGGCTTTCACGCCATTGACATGAATACGGCCTTCACCAATCCAGCCTTCAATCTGGCGGCGGGAACCCAGTCCCTGACGGGCCAGTGCTTTTTGCAGGCGCTCACCGTCCGGCGTGACTTTTTTCGTTTCGGTCTCGGCGGACGCTTCGTTTATTACTTCAGTCATGATGTTTTACTCTAAAGGATTCACGGTTTTCCCAAACGGTGAAGAAGCCATGACAACGGCTGTCTACAGACACGGTTGCCATGACTTTTGGCCCGGAGCTCACCCCGGGCCTGGGGAATTCTACGGCAGTACTATGGACTATTTACGCAACAATATCAGCCCTGTCACACTTTAATTATTATCATTGTCAGGTTCTGTATTCTGACCAGATAGACCTGTATCACCGTCGCCGCTATTGTCAGAATCGCTCATTATCTCAGTAATACCGGTATCAGTGGTATCTGTATCTGCCCTATCGGCGTCCGGTTCATCCGCGTCCTCCGAGTCTGCAGCAGTCAGGGGGTTATAATCGGTATAGGTGGTCGGAAGATCACCTTCCATCTCATTCAGCTCAGCAAACAGTTTCTCAATATTCTGCTCGCCTTCTTCCTGAAAAGCCTGGGCTTCTTCGACGGACACCAGTGCATCGGCAGAGGCTTCCTCTGCACTGGCCTCTCCACCTTCAGCCCCCTCTTCACCCTCTTCACCTTCAATCATCTCTGGCTGAATGCCAGCAGCTTCCAGTTTCTCGGCCATGGCATCCAGGTCCCGCAGCTCAGAAAGCGGCGGCAACTCATCGAGATTGTTCAGGTTGAAATAATCCAGAAACTGTCGTGTGGTGGCGTACATGGCCGGGCGGCCGGGCACATCCCGGTGGCCAACAATCCGCACCCACTCCCGTTCCTGCAGGGTACGGATGATATTGGTGCTGACGCTGACCCCACGAATATCTTCAATCTCACCCCGGGTTATAGGCTGGCGATAAGCCACCAGTGCCAGGGTTTCCAGCAGAGCACGGGTGTAACGGGGAGGCTTCTCTTCCCAGAGACGGCCGACCCAGTGCACCAGGTCCTGACGTACCTGAAAGCGCCAGCCACTGGCCACTTCCTTCAACTCAAAGCCATGGCCTTCGCATTTTTCAGCAAGTTCGGCCATGGCCTGCTTGAGGGCAGGTTTATCCGGACGGGCATTGTCGTCAAACAAACCTGCAATCTGTTCCAGGGTCAGGGGCTTGCCTGAGGCCATCAGGGCCGCTTCTATTACCGCCAGCAGGGGGATATCATCCAGTTCCGGTTGCTCTGTCAAAACCGGAACCTGTTGTTCATCACTGTCATCTGCACTACTGCTTTCTGTACTACTGTCTGTTACTGGTTCAGAGGTGTCATCAACGGTTGCTTCAACCTCAGCGCCCTCAACGTCAGCTTCTTCAACTGCGATGCTTTCAACTGCTGTATCTTCAACTGCGTCTTCCACCGTCTCACTCATTCTGATCGTGCCTTTACATGAATGGGTCCATAGGATTCGGTCTGAACCAGCTCGACCAGAGATTCTTTAATCAGTTCCATAATGGCCAGGAAGGTCACCACAACCCCCAGCCGTCCTTCTTCCAGGGTAAACAGGGTGACAAAGGGTACGAAGCTGTCACTGTCCCGCAGTTTTTCCAGCACCATGGTCATACGCTCACGGGTGGACAGGGATTCCGCCTGGATATGGTGGCTCTCAAACATTTCTGCCCGTTTGATCACCTCCCCTAAAGCCACCAGCACTTCCCGCAGGTCCACATCCGGATGCACAGTGCCACGCTCCAGTACCGGAGGCTCAACACTGGCTTTATGTATCTCCCGGCCCATACGGGGCATGGCATCAATATCTTCCGCCGCTTTTTTGAAGCGCTCGTACTCCTGCAGGCGACGAATCAGCTCGGCCCTTGGGTCTTCCTCTTCTTCCACCCCTTCCACCTGACGGGGCAGCAGCATACGGGACTTGATCTCCGCCAGGGTCGCAGCCATTACCAGATACTCCGCCGCCAGTTCAAACTGGCTGGCTTCCATCAGCTCCACGTAATCCATGTATTGACGGGTAATCTGGGCGACCTGGATATCGAGGATATCCATATTGTTGCGCTTGATCAGGTACAGCAGCAGATCAAGGGGGCCTTCGAATGCCTCCAGAAACACTTCCAGCGCGTCCGGGGGAATATAGAGGTCATCGGGAAGTTTGCCGAACGGCTCCCCCTGAACCATAGCCAGGGGCATCTGCTCCCCCTGGGCTGACTCGGCGGGCACAGCAGCTTCCGAAGCCTGTGCCCCGTCATCAGCCGTCGCTTCCGCTACGGCAATTTCATCGTCCTGGTCTATTGTGTCCATCGCTCTCCCTGTCTTTTTGCCCCGGACTCTGGTCGGCCTTTTCAACGCCATCCGAGCCCCATGGCTTCCCTGACGTCCTTCAGGGTTTCGCTGGCTTCGTCCCCGGCCTTCTCACAACCTTCCGCAATAATATTGCTGACTTCATCAAGGTTATCTTCCAGATCCACAATTCTCATACGAACGGGGGCAACCTCAGCCTCAACAGCTTCAATAATGGGGGCCTTACATTCCAGACAACCAATGGAAGCAGTTGTGCAACCATCACATACCCACTGCCGTTGTTTCTCATCGGAATACACCTGATGAAAATTCCATACCGGACATTTGTCCGGCTCTCCCGGATCATCCCGGCGAATACGGGCCGGGTCTGTGGGCATACGCTTGATTTTGCCGGCAATGGTGTCGGTATCATCCCTCAGGGCAATGGTATTGCCTAGGGATTTGGACATCTTCTGCCCGTCCAGCCCCGGCATCCTGGCCTGGGGCGTGAGCAGTGCCGACGGCTCAGGCAGGATCACTTTGCCGGTGCCCTCAAGGTAACCCTGTAACCGTTCCTGATCCCCCAGCGTAATATTTTGCTGCTCCTGGAGCAATGCCCGGGCGGTTGCCAGCGCTTCCAGATCACCGGTCTCCTGGTAGGATTTCCGCAGGCTGCGATAGAGCTTGCCCTGTTTCCGTCCCATTTTTCCGATTGCCTGTTCGGCGTTCTCCTCAAAACCCGGTTCACGACCATAGATATGGTTGAACCGTCGTGCCAATTCCCGGGTAATTTCGATATGGGCTTCCTGGTCGCCGCCCACGGGTACCAGCCCGGCGCGATAGGCCAGAATATCGGCACTCTGTAACAACGGGTATCCCAGAAAACCATAGGTGGCCAGGTCCCGTTCCCGCCGTTTGTCCTGCTGGTCCTTATAGCTGGGTACCCGCTCCAGCCAGGAAAGCGGCGTCATCATAGACAGCAGCAAATGAAGTTCCGCATGCTCCGGCACCCGGGATTGCACAAACAGTGTCACCTGCCCAGGGTTAATGCCTGCCGCCAGCCAGTCAATTACCATATGCAGGGCGTGTTCCTGAATCAGCCCTGTTTCATCATAGTGGGTGGTGAGTGCGTGCCAGTCGGCCACAAAGAAAAAGCATTCATATTCATGCTGAAGCTTAAGCCAGTTCTTCATAACACCGTGATAGTGGCCCAGATGCAATTGCCCCGTGGGGCGCATGCCGGACAGAACCCGCGAGTGAGGGTCTGCGTTCAAGGATAGACTCCCGATAAAAATGAATTCCGGAAATTTTATAACGATTCAGGAACCGTTGAATAGCAGGATTATTACCCTGGAGCTGTATAAGGGCCATCACAGTAAGAAATTGCGCAACCCATGTGGCACAAATTAACGACCTCACCAATACTCCCTGACACTGAATGAAAAGCCACGTTCCTTTATTAATAAACCAGCGGCCTTAATGACAGCAACAGCATTCGGACAAACAAAGAAGCAGGTTCTGAAATTTGTTTCAGGTGTATCCTGTTACTGCCTGCTATCCGTTCCTGTGGCTGTGACTTTTATTCCTGACGCTATGGGCAGCTCCGATCATCCAGATTTTATATCCGGCTCACACCAGGAAGAACTGTTTCTCTCCCTGAGCCGCTCTGCTCGCGAGCTGCTTACAGAACCCCCAAAGCATTACCAGGACATCAAAGACCGCATTGCCCGCCTGGAAGAACTGGGCTTTATGAAACTCGGTGAAATCTGTGAGATTGACGAACAGAAGAGCTGGATCCCAGACGGCCACTGGCAGGCATTCTCCCACTTAAATAACGCCATAGCCCACAGTGGGAAAAATCGCTCATTCATTGAATTTGAAGAACTGCGCAACACTCCTGTTCCCGATGAAAACATAACTCCCGAAAACTGGAAAGACATTCACCTCCTGTTACAACGCTCAGGCCAATTTCTTCATGGCAAACGCGAAAATATTCTGCACTGGGGTGATTATGATTTTGTTAAAATGCGAAAATCCCGGTTCAATCCTTCTGAACTGTTTGACCCGGAGAAGTTTCATTCCTGGTTAAATATCAACAGCGAAATTTTTAATAAAGATAACTCCTTCCTGCTGCTCTGGTATGACATCCTGCTTGTACTCTGGACAGATATCTCCAGCCTCGCCTACGCTGATATTCCTGATACCCAGGCTACGCTGGATAATGCCCCACTGCTGAACTGGCGCAAACTCGCTATACATTCTGAAGGCAGGGAAAACGAATCTCCAGTGCTTCCGCCTTCTGCAGAGAGTAGTGCTTACCCGCATAGCCCGGATACAGCTCGTTCCGAAAACCCTGAAAGGGAAAGCTTTCGACAGGCAGATTCTGAACAGAGGCACACAGTTCACGAAGAAACACCCAGAGAAGAAGAAAGAGCCAGAGAAAAAGCCACACCAAAAGAAGTGACCGAACATACTTCGGCTACCATGTCCTATCTGCCTCCTACCCCCAGGCTTGCCAGCTCTTTATCGCAGATACCTGATAAGCTTCCAACTATCAATTTCCCTCTGCTGCCAGATACCCGCCTACTAGAGCTCGATAACAAATACTATATTCTGAGAGCCCCCTCCCAGACATATACCATTACGCCTATTGAGAGTCTTATTCCCCATAATATGCGCCCCCGGGGATACTGGGCGCTCCACTTCATCCCTCCCTGCAAAGAAGTGATAAACACCACTGAGAGTATTGCATTTTTTGATTCACTCCATCGGCCAACATCACTTCCTCAGGATTGTTTTATGTCCCCGGCTCCACCACTGGTCCTGCCCCTGACCCACAAAAACTGAGCAATATTTATTTCCAAGTGGCAGAACCTGTTTCTGCTTCTACTATTTCCTCCCATATCAATAAAACCAAAGACTGTAGTTCATACAACACCAAAACCTGCAACAGCAATATTTATGGACAAATGACAGACAGAGTAATTAATGAAAACAAATAAACCTGCTCGCCAGCAAAGATTATTCCTTTCAATAGTGGCGCTACTATTGTCCCTGTGGTCTGCACAGCCCTTATCAGCCAGCCCCCAGAGACTTGAGCGGCTTAGCCTGAACCAGACATCGACCCAGGAAGATCTGATCAACGCACTGACCACAGAAGTGCGAACTCTTTTGAAAGATACGCCTGTAAATTATGACCAAGTCAAACAGCGAATACATACTCTGGAAGAGCTGGGTTTTCAGCAACTGTCCAGCTACTCCACAATAATGAAACAACGCAAGTGGATAGAACAGACCGTTTGGAACTCTTATTCACAGTTCAATAATGCTGTGTACTGGCATAAAGGAGCCTCTGCGGAGTTCGACGAGTTAAAAGAGGCGGCCCCGAAGGGGCAATCGATTTCCACTGAAGAGTGGGCATCACTGAAAAAGCTGCTACGTCAGTGCCAGGGATTTCTCAATGAAGGCATCGAACATATTCTGAAAGAAGATGCCTATAAATATAAAGAAATACGCAACGCAAGACTCACCCCAAAAGGTATTTACGACAGGGATCTGGTTCTGAATCACTTTAAGGGACTTCAGAAAAATGATGACCTGCTGCGGCTCTGGTATAACGCTTTGCTGATTTTGTGGGCGGATATCTCCAGCTTTGCCCATATTAATACTAACAACCCAGAGGACACAGCAACGCGTCCTCCCCTGGTAGATTGGAGGAGCTTGTTTCAAGGGCAGGAACAGGAAGTTACACCAACAGATGAACCTGACTCAACATCAACTGCGAGTATTCCTTCTGGCGATAGCTCTGTAACCCTGTTCAAAAAACCCCGCCTTCAGCTAACCCGCGTGACCATGTCACTTGCCGGCGTAGACAAGCAACAACTTAATCGAATTGAGAAAACTCTACAGCAGATACAACAGCAACAAAAAAAAGAGATTGATAAATTGCACACTGGTATAGCAACCCTATCAACAACGCTTACCAACCAACGGCAACCGATGGGACGTACAGCTCAGTCGACTGTCCCTCCTCTTGTTATCGCCCTGGTTCTGCCTGGTACTCGAATCAGAACCGATAATGACGAACGATATCTGTCCATCCCCCCCAGATCATCAGAAACCACTATACCTCTCAAAACCTTTACAGATGCAGCAGCAAGGGAGTACGGAACATTCAACCTGCGTATCAGAGAACTCTCTGAAACAGTTGCCGGGGAAAAGGTACCGATAGTAGTAATTGACGATCCAGATTCCAGCCCCAAAAGGGCATCAGGCAATACCTCGGGCAATACCCAGAGAGGTGAAATATATCCCCGGATACAATCGGCGCAAAAAAAATAGTAAGAACAACAAAAACAAAAGGCAGGAGCGCTTCGCGTTTTTTATGCAAAAAGCCCAGGATCACCCTTGCCTTGACGCCAAACTTCCGGAGTATCATCCACCAGGCTGACAACAGTTGTCGCTTCCATTCCGCAGAAGCCACCATCAATCACCAGATCCAGATCATGCTCCAAGGTAGCACGGATATCATAAGGGTCGATCAGGGGAAATTCGTCACCGGGCATCTGCAGTGTTGTGCTCAGCAAAGGTCCACCCAGCTCAGACAACAGAGCACTGACAATATTATGCTCCGGCACCCGTATCCCAACTGTACGACGCTTGGGATGCATCACCAGCCGGGGTACCTGGGTAGTGGCAGAAAGAATAAAAGTGTAAGCGCCGGGAGTAGCGGCCTTCAGAAGCCGGTAGGAAGCGTTGCCCACTTTGGCATAGGTCGCCAGTTCCGATAAGTCCCGACACACCAGAGTCAGGTTATGGCGGTCATCCAGGTTACGGATACCGCGCAGTCTGGCAATGGCTTTTTTATCACCGATACGACAACCAAGGGCATAAGCGGAGTCGGTGGGATAAGCAATAACACCGCCCTTATCAAGAATGATAACCGCCTGCCGGATAAGGCGAGCCTGGGGATTATCCGGGTGAATCTGGAAAAACTGGCTCACGGGCTGATCCTGTGTCTGAATCCTGCAAAAGGATTAACGGGGTGTGGAGGAAAGCCACAGCAGTATAAATCAGTCAGACAGCAGGCAGAAGCGCATTTACCAAAGGGCAACCTTCCGGCAGGGGAGCCAGTCGTCCAAGCTCTACAAATTCCGACCAGGGACCATGGAAGTCGCTGCCCATGGATCCATAAAGGCCATAGGTGGCGCAGAGTTTTGCCATGGATTCCCGCTCACCCCAGGGCTGCTGACAGCCAACCACTTCCATGGCCAGGCCGCCAGCGTCAGCAAAATCCCTGACCATGGCCCGAAGCTTCATATCCGTCATACGATAACGACCGGGATGGGCCAGCACCGGTATAGCCCCCCAGCGACGAATTTCCTCGACCGTGGCTTTCATTCCCGGCCAGTGCTGTTTGGCATTACCAATCTGTTTCGCTCCAAGGTATTTATCAAAGGCACTGTTGCGGTCAGCCACCAGCCCTTCCTGTACCATCCAGCCAGCGAAATGGGGCCGCCCTACAGGAATATCACGGTCCTTCAGAATAAAGTCCGGATCAGCCTTGCTCTGGGCCAGGCGGGCCTGGGCCACAGCCCCTTCAAGACACTGCTCCGCAGTGTAATCCGGCAGTCGCCGGGCCAGCTTGCCGGCAATTGTCTCGCAGCGCTGCCAGCGGGCAGTGGACTGGCTATCCAGAAAGGCGTTCATGTCCGGGCTGTCCATGGGTACATTCAGGGCAACAATATGAATCTCCCTCGTGCCCCACAGGGTAGAAAGTTCGCACCCTGGTACCAATCGAATACGGTCCGGAACCCCCTGTTCCAGCAACCAGCGTACCCCGGCCACGGTGTCGTGGTCGGTTAAAGCGAGGCAGTCAACCTCCTGCTCCAGGGCCCTTGCCAACAGCTGGCCCGGGGAAAGTACACCGTCTGAAGCGGTGCTGTGGCAATGGAAGTCTACCTTCTGTGACATATCTGTCCTTTATCCTGGGGGAAACTGGCTTTACACTGTTGTGCCTGTCTGTAATCCTTGGAGCACCCCGGCGATTATCGCCGATAAGCCGGTTCAGCATGAAACAGTTTATTGATTTTCTACCACTGATCATCTTCTTTATCGTGGCTAAAATGGATCCCCGCCAGGTGGAATTCCTGGGCCAGTCCTTTGAGCTGGGGGGGATTATCAGCGCCACGGCGATCCTGATAGCAACCTCCGTGGTGGTTTACGGCCTGCTCTGGTACAAGCAGAAATCCCTTGAAAAGGGCCAGATATTCACTGTTGTCGCGGTCATCCTCCTGGGTGGCCTGACGGTTCTGTTCCGGGACGAAACTTTCCTGAAATGGAAAGCCCCCATTGTGAACTGGGTCTTTGCCACAGGTTTTCTCCTCAGCCAGTTTATCGGTAAAAAACCCCTGATTGAGCGCATGCTCTCCCATGCCATGACCCTGCCTGCGGCGGTATGGAGCAAACTTAATATCAGCTGGGTGATTTTTTTCACCCTGCTGGGTGCCACCAACTGGTTTGTCGCCTTTATGATTCCCGGGGATTTCTGGGTTGATTTTAAAGTGTTCGGCAACCTGGGCCTGACCCTGGTGTTTGTGGTTGTGCAGTTTATGTTCCTGGGACGCTATATCCAGGAACAGGAAGACGACACCTCCAAACAGACGCCCCCCGAATCCTGATCTTTCACTATACCTGTGGGTGGCCAGCAGCTACCCACTGTGTCTCCTGTCTTTTGTAGTCTTTGCCAATCTGTGTTAAGAATTCTGCATATTCTCTATGGATCCGGAGCCTGGATTTGAAATACCTGACCCTGCTACTGGCCCTCATCCCCCTGCCCGGCATGGCGATGGCCGAAACCGTTTATATCTCTGATGTCTTCTATGTTCCCCTGCGTTCAGGCCCAGGCAGTCAGTACCGAATAATTAACCGGGCACTGAAAACCGGAACCCCCCTAACCCTTATCTCCAGGGACGCGGACAACAAGTATTACCAGGTGAAAACCGCCAGCGGCCAGGAAGGTTATATTCCCGAACAATACATTCTCTTCCAGACACCGGCCGCTAACCAACTGAAATCCGTACTGGATGAGAACACCCGCCTGAAGGCTGAAGTACAAGCCCTGAACGAAAAGGTACAGAACCTCGACAGCACCCTGAAAAAGAGTGCCTCTGATCAGCAAACCACAAAGAACATTCTCGCCAGGGCCCAAACAGAACTGACTCGGATTAAAGCAATCTCTTCCAAAAGCCTGGACCTGAACAAACGTAACCACGAACTGGTGATCGCCAATGAGCAGTTAATGAATGAACTGCAGACCTTACAGACCTCCAATCAGCAGCTCTCGGATACCTCAACCCAGCGCTGGTATCTTTATGGCGCGGGCACCCTGCTGGGGGGGCTGTTCCTGGGGTTGATTCTACCTATGTTCCAGTCCGGACGTAAACGCTCCAACGACGGCTGGGCATAAGCACTTCGCTCTTCTCTGCTTATTGCCTGTCGATATGGCCCAGGGAGCGTTCCGGATCAATCCGGTCACGCACTCTGCGCTTTAATTCGCGAATATCCGGAAAGCCACCATCGGCTTTCCTCTCCCAGATTTCATCCCCGTTAACCGTCACCCGGAACACACCGCCGGAGCCCGGTACCAGGCTGACCTGCCCGAGATCGGTAGAAAAGGTCTGCAGCAGCTCCTGGGCCATCCAACCAGCCCTTAATAACCAGTTACACCCTGTACAGTAGGTGATAACAATAACCGGTCCTTTTGTTTCTTCATCTGTCATAACAGCCCCCTTGATGTTACATCAGAATACTCCGACTGTTTGCTTCTGTAACCCTCCGCCCCTCTTTCCTATGATCGGGGAACATATGGTTATGGCTTCTGTCTGTTGTGGTTACCAGAACTGAGCAGGGTCCATCATGCGGCTATTTATCTCTGTTGCTCTACTTGCATGCATACTGACAAGCAGTTCCGTATCCAGCACACCAAGTATGCTTCCTTTCAGAAGCGAAGTGGATAATAACTATGATGTGGGCCTCGCACCGGGCACCTCATCACACAGGTATCGTGTTATCAATGGGTTAATGGATTGGTTGAACCGACGTCAGGAACAACTGACAGATGCAGATCCCATTCTGCAGGCGGATGGGGCCAGAATCAGGAACTTTCGCTATCAGGCTATACAGATCACCAGGGAAAAACTGCAAGATCTGGGCAATTTTGGCCATATTGGCAATTACCAGATGGAGGATTTTGAACGAGGCATGGTCAGAGAGTTTGTCGAAAGCCTGGACCGAATGGCCTACCAGGCGGGGATTGCCAACGCTCACCCGGATGATGTTGGTGCCCTAGCCTTTGCCGCTATATTTCTTGAAATTATGGATCAAATCAATCACCAGTTTTCCGGAGCTGTGTCCTGGGCGCGGCAAAACTCCAGACTAAAATCCGGCTTTAAACGCCTTCAAAGCGTCGTTTATGAACTGAAGAAAAATTCCCACATGAGCGGCCCTCCCGAACATGCGCTGGCTTCACTGGAAGCTGCACTCACCACTCTGATCGAAAGTCAGGATGCAGGCTGTCAGACGTACAGCAATATGCTGATGGTGAAAATAGGTCTGGCCAATGTTATTGAGTCCTATGAGTTCACTATTCACAGGCTGGCCAGGGGGCCATCACTGGCAGAGCTGGACGGGCATCCGGTTTCCAAGCTGAAGAACAATATGCGCTGCTGGCCAGATAGAATACACAAAAACAAACAGTATTATTTCTGTACAGAAGCCGAGTAATTTGAAACGTCTGCAAAGACCGGAGATAAAGGTCAACCATCTTTCACAGCTCGCTAGAATGCGCTTTTCCTGGGAAATATCAGGGCGCAGCACAGGGGTGGGGCGTAACAATCCAGCGAGGGAAGCAGTGTATGAACTCTTCGAGAAAGTGTCCGGAATAAAATAGACAGGACAGCCCAAAGAAACCTGCTAATCTCCATAACGAAATATCTTCCATGACTGCTCCCCAGGCGGTAAACCATGCGTACTCTTGTTGTCGCATCTTTTCTTATTGTGCTCACTGGCTTTGCTTACGCACAGGACGATACTCTCATTTTTGCCTACAGCAAAACCTATCATGTTGGAAAACCTACGCTAGGCAAGGATAACGCCATAACCAATCACAACTGCCTGATGCTGGCTCAAAGCACTGACGGTCAGCATTGGCAACAGCTGGAAAATCCCCCTGACAACTGTTTTTACCGCCCTAAAACAGGGTGGGCGGATGACCGACTACCACTGCCGTACATAGCCCGTGAGGCACCCGAAAAGTACTGGATGATATGGCAGAGTGACTTTGCCTCCTTTTCAGTAGCCTTTTCAGCGAACCTAAAGGAGTGGACAGATCCCCTGCTAACCATAGGCCCTGAGACCGCAAACCTTGGCAAGAGTCTGTGCAAAGTTTCTGATCCCAAAATGTTCTGGAACTCTAATACAAAACAGTACTACGTTTACTGGTTGGCCATTGTGGACTCTGGTAAGAGCAATTCCAAAGGGATTAAGGTGGTTAACTATATTCCCTATTTCACAACGACATCAGACCTTAAGAATTTCTCTCCACCGCAGCCTGTACAGGCTCCCAGCCTGCAACCGGATAATATAGCCATTACTCTCTCTGGCACTGACCAGAGCGTGATGCTGGCCGGGACCATGCCCAGCAACAGCACAGAACAGGTAAAAGCTCTCTGGGGTGATGGAAAAGCCCAGAGCTTTGCCAATCCTTCCGCGCCTGTAATAACGAATCAGAAGTCTTTAAGCCATTTTATCCTTGCGACGCTATCCCATAGCTCCCGTATGTACTATCAACAGGCGTCCTCCCCTAAAGGCCCGTTTAAGTGGGGCGCTATGGAAACAACGGACTTCCATAGCTGGCATCCAGTAACCGGTGAGATTACCTTCTCACTCTCAAACCAGGGAGATATTCCCTGGGGTGGATCTATCGTCGCTATTCCACAGAAGGAGGCTGATGGGGTATTCAAGGATTCCTCTATCCGTTTCCAGTGAATAAACCGACAAGAAGTACCCACAGTTTCAGATATTGGTAGAGTGGGTCACATGTTTGTTTCAGGGCTAATACGGATAGAAAATTGAGCACTCACCCTACCATCTCGCATATGGTATGCCTTACAGAAGTCAGCGCACGAGCTGCAACAGTCCAAACATTAGGAAATGCAGTTTCAACCGCCGTGGCATTCAACGCTATCGCTGCCAGAATCCAGAACGCACTACCAAAAGCTTCATGCTGACATATCGCTATAAAGCCTGTATTCCTGATGAAAATAAAAGATGACGTGTTCAAAAAGCTGAAAGCGCTTCTGGAACCTTTTGGTATACAACGTTTTTATACCGATGACTGGGGTGCCTGTGAGAGACAACAAGGTGGAATTCGGGGTGGATATTTATGCCAAAACACACATCTAACACACACATTTAACCCACTGCCAAACACGGGACGATGCTGCCCGGACCATTAAAATCCTTTTTTCTGGAACGGAGCACTACTGAATTTTTTGGGAAGTTTGTTATAAAGAATTGAGTGAGCAAGGCCAACCTGTTCACTCACTGACGGCACTGAGAATACAGTCCATATCAAAACCCCGGTACTGCAGATAACGCATCTGCTTGTTCCTGTCCCTGTTATCCACCGGGAAGCTTTCACCAAACTTGCGGATACGGCTCTCTACCGCCAGGGCGTACCAATCGATATCAATAGCCTCAAGGACATCACGAACAAGATCACTGTCCACACCCTTCTGCTGCAGTTCCTGACGGATACGCACTGGGCCATAACCGCGACCGATTCTGACATTGATGAAATTTTCAGCAAAGCGCTTATCGGACAGCAGATGGTCAGCTTCGAGGGTGTCAAGCACGTCTTCAAGGTGCTCGACACTCTCCGCTCTTCCCCGCAGCTTGCCCATCAGCTCTTTTCGGGAGTGCTCACGGCGTGCCAGCAAATCCATGGCTGACCGCCGGAGCAGGGTTTTCTCCTCTGTCATCAGGCCAGGGTCAGTTCTTCATTCTGACCGTCTTCTGTTTCCGCGTCCTGTTCCAGATTCAACAACTGACGACGGATTTCTCCTTCGATTTCAGCGGCGATCTTCGGGTTATCCTTGAGATACTGGGAGGCATTGGACTTGCCCTGGCCGATCTTGTCGCCCTTGTAGGAGTACCAGGCACCGGCCTTGTCCACCAGTTTCAGTTTCACGCCCAGGTCAATCACTTCACCCATATGGTAAATACCCTGACCATAGAGAATCTGGAATTCAGCCTGTTTAAAGGGAGGGGCAACCTTGTTCTTAACCACTTTCACCCGGGTTTCGTTACCGATCACTTCATCCCCCTGCTTGACCGCACCGGTACGACGGATGTCCAGGCGAACAGAGGAGTAAAACTTCAGGGCGTTACCACCGGTGGTGGTTTCCGGGTTACCAAACATAACCCCGATCTTCATACGGATCTGGTTGATGAAAATCACCAGGCAGTTGGCCTGCTTAATAGAGCCGGTCAGCTTACGCAGGGCCTGGCTCATCAGACGTGCCTGCAAGCCCACATGGGAATCACCCATATCGCCTTCGATTTCCGCTTTTGGCACCAAGGCTGCAACCGAGTCGACGATAATTACGTCAACGGCATTAGATCGTACCAGCATATCCGTAATCTCAAGGGCCTGTTCACCGGTATCGGGCTGGGACACATACAGGTCATCAACATTTACCCCCAGCTTGCCGGCGTAGTCCGGGTCAAGGGCGTGTTCTGCATCCACAAAGGCGCAGGTGTTACCGGTTTTCTGGGCTTCGGCAATCAGGCTGAGGGTCAAGGTAGTTTTACCGGATGACTCAGGACCATAAATTTCCACCACACGTCCCTTGGGCAAGCCGCCTATGCCCAAGGCAATATCCAGCTGCAGAGAACCGGTGGAGATAGCAGGAATCGCTTCCCTTTTATGATCCCCCATGCGCATCACCGCACCTTTGCCGAATTGTCGCTCAATCTGGCCCAAGGCTGCTGACAGCGCCTTTTTCTTGTTGTCATCCATTCTCTTTCACCTCACTCGCAATGATCCCGGTTGCTTTTCGATACCCCTGAACCTGTTCGGTTTCGGGGCAAAGATTCAGGTATTATCCGCTGAACTGCTCCGCTTCCTCGATCTTCGGCTGTCAGAACAGTATCAAAACACAAATACTGTATGCATAAACAGTATTAAAACACATCTTCTGAAAAGCGCATAGTTTTCATAGGCATTTTTCAGAAAGGATGTTCAAACCCCATAAAACATCTTACCCCGGCGGGCTTGCCCTGGGGCATACCGGGAATCGGAGAAGTAATGGAAGGAGCAATGCAACAGGCTCCACAGCCTTCCCGGCAAGTCATCCGGCTGCTCACAGACGTATCTCCACTTGAACACATGCACGCACTCAAACACACAAAACGTGCAGTATTGTTATCCTCCGGACAGGTAGCGTCAATCCCAGAAAACCAAGCAAAACCTTGTACGCCAGTGCCCCACAAAGTTCAAGCCCTCCACTGCTGATATTGTCTATGCTTGCGGCCCCGCTTCGGGTTTTACCGGACGGATAAAGGTGCATGAACACGCCCGGATTTGCAGAATCAGGAGAGTCAGCCATGCAAACCAGGTTTCGCTATTGCCAGAAAACCACAGTCTTCTCCCCTGGCAACCTGAAAATTCTGTTACCGCTCCTGATTACCTGTATTCTGGTCTGGATACCCGTCACAGGTTCCTGCAGGGGCAATTCCAGCCCTGCCCCAGAACCGGGATTTGTGCACATAGGCAGCAGCGCAACAGGCAGTTTCCTGGGCATTGGAAAACACATTGTTTTCCTGGAAGGACTTGGACATCAGGAGCTGGCCAGAGTCATCCAGCACAGTACCATAAGCGGGATATTAAGCGGAGGGCTGGAAGGCATCCGGCCCTTTGCCCGCCTGGCCTCCCAGGCCACCATGGGTAATGAGGTGGCAGAGGTCGTGGACCAGTCACTCAATGCGTTGAGCCTACTGCCTCTCCTCTCCTCAAAAATCTCCAATATTCAAAACATATTCAAGGCCGGACTCTGGTATGCAGTACCTTCCCTGTACTCTGAAGGGTATCTACAGTTCAACCAGCTGTTTGGGCAAGAGCCTCCGTCGATGCTCAGTTATTACGCTTTCCATATCGCCAGTATTCTGACCGGCGCATTGTTTGAGCGTATTCATCACTATATAGCTGGAAAAGATACCAGCCAGATTATCTCGTTGACCGGTCCTGCCAGCAGGCACCTTTTCATCAAAACCCGTCTACATGTTGGCAATATCCGGCAGCAGTCCCTGGAAATCCACAGGGTCAAACTGAATAACCAGCCTCCCCCCACAACCGACACGCCTCTGGAACGCCTCGCCCTGGCAATGGATAACGCTAACAGCGATATGCTTCTGTTAATCCCTCAAAGCCTGCCCCAGGGCAACAAACTCAGCCTGGTTATGGCCCTCGACCGGAGCTCCGGTAGCCAGGTGACTGTTCAGGCTGCCAACCTTGACATTAACTTTGGGGAGCACAGATACACCCCCTGGCTGGAAACAAACCTGCTTGATGAGCACTGGTTTTCGGGGAAGCGCTTCAGCTATATCAACAACCGCTATTTGAGTGTTTTCCAGCCGATAATTCTCAACACCATCACCGATTCACTGATCTGTCTGAACAGGCAGGCACTCTGCACAACAGGGCTGGTACTGAACTCTTCCGAGTCTTATAAAATTTATCAGCCCACCCAACAGCCTTACCTTGAAGGAATAATCCCCAAGCTTGTGGACAATGTTAACCACTATTCCCTGGGGTTCTCATTCGCCGGGGATAACCACCTGATTATTCCCGCAAAATTCGCCGCCATAACTTATGGCACTTCCCGGCAGGACGCCTCTTCAATTATCCAGCACTGGATTCCATCCTGGTTAGGCCATTTAACCAGCGCAGAAGTCACCTCAGCGACCCGGAACGTCTTCTATGCTGGTACAAAGAGCCTCCTGCACGGTATGGCCGATGCCTTGGCAATAGATATTCCAAAATACGACATGCTCAGGGACTGGGAAAAGAGGCGGAATCGACGAAACCGCCGGGGCCAGCCCCACCACGCAACACAGGAGCCAACAGCACAGCCAGGGCAAGCTAACCTCCAGCACACAGCCTACCCAGTCAGACAGATTTATCAGCTGACTTCCCCCCTGCCTTACCCGGGAGAAGGTAAAGAGATTCTTGGCCACAGGTACGGACGGACAGCACTGCTACAACAGCATGATTTCAATAGGGGAAAAAATATAGAAGACATCGCAAAGGCCGACGCCAGAAGGAGACATCGCCCCCATGGTTTACAGGATCCGGTTCCCTACGCAACATTTGAAGAGGCCAGGGATTCATTTCTCAAGGAAGAAACTTTCCAGGCACACGAAAGGTTCCAGCACCCTCTTTATGCCGGTGGCCTTGTCGGTGGAATTGAACCCAAAGACGACCATACCCGGCATTGCGGAATATGTTTCGATACTAAAGATGACAATGGCCAGGCCACACTTTTCGGATGCACAGGTGACTGCAACGGTCGCTATCATTTTGGTTGCCTGGACCGATTTTACCGAAATAAACTCAGGGCTATAAAGTTCTCTTCGAGTGCACCACCCCTGGTAGGACTCAAGCTGATGAATATAGATTGCATCTTCTGCAACCGGCCCGGACAACTTAAAGGAGAAGCCCACTGGTTTCATGAACCGGACTATTCACCTGGACGGTATAGATTTTTTTAAAATTTTAGTAACCAGGGCTTGGTTAGGCAGATTCGAGTGAAGTGTTACGGTTTTTTGGATCAGAGCCTCTGCAGTATCTGCTTCACCCGCCAGAGGTTAGTGCTTTGTCGGATAGGGGACGCAGTCCGTTAAAAGTCACACTTCGGGTTTGATGGTTACAGTTACACCTTATTCAGAAAAACTCTGGCCCTGGTCACCACTCTGCCAGACCATTCCCAGAGATTTTTCGTCCTGGATTTTCCGCCAGGGAAAATCCTGATCTTTCTGAATTTCATAAAGATGCTGAATCATGACCTGAAGGGCCGTACGCATACTGCCATCCACCGGGCCATTACACCGGAAGAAGTCTTCCCCCAGCTGATACCCCTTTTTCCATAAAGGTATGGCATCTTCCACCCGACGCAGCAGCTGTCTTACGACAACGGAGTCGTCCCTGTCCTTTAACCGAATTTCCAAGGTTCTGAGATAAGCCAGCATTACCCGGGGGTCCCGAGCAGAACGTTTCTCCTGCCAATCCTTGGTGCGGGAACGACATTCCAACAACCGGGCAGCGGTAACCAACTCACAGGCAAACAGGCCGGCATTCCAGAAATCAAAAATAGTAACCGGCAACACTACCGGCTCGCCGGGAATCCCCCTCAGGGTTCTGTCCAGAAAATCTTCAACCAGAACACAGGGCAGGGTATCTACACGCCACAGGGCTTCCTGACACAAATCATCCGGTGCCAGGTTTACCAGCGCCCTGGCCTGCTCAATCTGCCAGTGTTGAACCTTGTTTAGCATCCCACCGGTACGGAGCATGCCCTTTGCTTCATCAAAGTAAATCAGTCCAATGGCTATCAGAGCCAGATCTGCCCTGGCCTCAGCCTCCCGGTGGGCACACTCATCACTGCCCGCTACCAGGCTGAGCCTTTCGGTGATCAAACCCTGCTCCAGGCAGGCTATGGTTTTCCTGCTCTGCCGACGCTCTGCCAGTTTATCCAATGGCAGCCACTTTCCCTTATATCCGACCGCGAATATCCCGTAGTCCGGATGAAAACGCTCCCTGCCCCCCCTTTCACTCATCTTTCTGCACTCCCTGCAACAACCCGTCCATACGCTAACTAAGGCTATCGGCTTATGGCAGGAAATCTTCTCGCTGAAATGAGTTTTTTATTCGCCCTGAAAAACTCTTTTCTATTCAGTTTGTTACTGCTGCAGCGCTGGCCATTCATCCACTATTTGACCATGCCTCAGGATACGTATTGAACCGAACTGGAGCATTACGAATTCACTCTGGCAGGGACGAAGAAAAACATAATCTTCCACATCCAGCCCATGATTATGGGAACCAGTCAGTAGTTCCTGATTGGTACTGCGCCCATACACAGGATTAATGGACAAGCCTTTTGGAGAACAGGGGTTGGCCATCCACCAGCCACCATAAATAAAAAGAGATGTTTGCCAGTTACGATTCAACCGGGGCCATACCCTTGATAAAGATTCCAAGAAAGGAATTGTGACCCCTTCAAGTTTTTTTAAAACACGGGTGGCAATGAAAAACGCAGGAACATGATCCGTCAGTGTCGGCACATCAAAGTCACTGCCTTTTACAAACGCGGAACCAATCGTAATATCATTGAATGCCCCCCAGTCATCAGGGGTATTCATTTCATAGGTGTAACTGCCCGCCCCGTTCATACACAGATCATTCCGCCACAGAGCCGGCCATTTATACTTCAGATGTCTTGTATAACGGGAATAACAGTTCCTGACTTTATCCCTTTCTCTCCGCCGGGCACTCTCCCCGAATCCGGGCACAGCCGGTTTTTTTACGATATGGGCGTCATAGCCCATAAACCCTGACACCTGTATGTTGCTACCATGACGGGAAAATAGAATCAGCATCTCATCCAGCATGGACAAACTCGTAACTCCGCCCCTGTGCAGACCAATATCCAGCTCAATATTAATCCTTAACAACAACTGTTTTTCTGCGGCCAGCTGCTGATACGCCTTAAGTCTTTGGGGGGTATCCACCAGCCACTGGATACGGGATAGCTGTTCCCGCTCAGCCCCTGAAAGTTCATCAATAAAACGGGCCACCGCAACCACTGGAAATGGTTTACCGATAAGAATATCCACCTGGGGCAGGCGTCGGAAAACCTGTAAAGCGAAAGGATAGTGGAATGCCATAACCTGCCGACTGCCCAGTTTATCCAGCAGGTACTCAATCAGCTTCAGACAGGGCAGGGATTTCACTGCGATGCGTACCCCGCTGGTATCCCCCAGGTTCTTTCTCACCCGCTCTATGTTCTGATCAACCCGATCCATATCCATGAGCAATACCGGATACCCGGGTTCATGGCGCTCCTTGAGCATACAGTTCAGGCCAGAGAAATACTGGTCGTGGGCCTTCCCCCTATCCCCCCTTCTCATCAACCCGTACACCAGAACAGCTACCGGAATTACCCAGAACAGATTCATCTACGCTCTACCTTGTCCAGACAGGCCAACAAAGATAGACAAGTTTCATGGCATATTCGCAGGGCTTCCCCAGAAGTCTTGTAAAACAGTAATATAGAAGGGTCCATTTCGGCATTGTGCCCGGAATTATCAGCGCCAAAAGAGCGTCCACACATACAGAGTACAAGATGCGACTGTCGAAGTTTGGGGATAAATTCACCAGCCATTCCGGAATCCTGTCCTTAATGGACGACCTCGGCAATGCGCTGGCCGACAATGACCACATGATTATGATGGGAGGGGGAAATCCAGCCCATATTCCTGAAGTTGAGGAGATATTCCGACTGCGGCTTCAGTGTATCCTGGATTCCCAGACCGAGTTCACCCGCCTGATTGGCACCTATGACCCACCCTCAGGTGACCGAGCCTTTTGCCGAAACCTGGCGGCCATGCTGAAAAAACGCTTCGGCTGGAAGCTGACCGAAAGAAATATCTGCCTGACCCATGGCAGCCAGACCGCCTTCTTTATGCTGTTTAATATGTTTGGCGGTCCTGACAGTGAAGGCCATCATCGCCGTATTCAACTGCCTCTGGCCCCGGAATATATTGGTTATACCGATACTGGCATTGTTGAAGACCTGCTGACTGCCGGTCAGCCCGAAATCGAAAATATTGATGCCCATACTTTCAAGTACCACATCAATTTCAACAACCTTAATGTCAATGATGATACTGCAGCTTTCTGCGTATCCCGCCCCACAAATCCCACCGGCAATGTCCTGACCGACCAGGAGATTGAAAAACTGGACTCCCTGGCCAGGAAACATGATATCCCCCTGATTATCGACGGTGCTTACGGGTTGCCCTTCCCGGAACTGATCTTTACCGAAGCCACGCCTTACTGGGATGAACACGTTATTCTCTGCCTGAGCCTCTCCAAGCTGGGGCTGCCGGCACTGAGAACCGGCATCGTGATCGCCAGTGAAGAGGTGATTGCCGCGGTATCCGGTATCAATGCCATTACCAGCCTGGCCCCCAGCAGCGCCGGATGCCTGCTGGCCAACGAGATGGTGCGGGACAACAGCATCATGACCCTGAGCCGGGATATTATCCGGCCCTGGTACAAACAGCACATGGACTTTGCCCGCCAGGAGTTTACCCGTCAGCTGGGTGACCTGCCCTGGGCCATGCATAAGCCGGAAGGGGCCATGTTCCTGTGGCTGTGGTTTAAAGATCTGCCGGTCAGCAGCCTTGAGCTTTATCAGCGACTGAAGCAGAGAGGAGTTCTTGTGGTGTCCGGGCATTACTTCTTCCCCGGTATAGAAGAACCCTGGCAGCATCGCCATGAATGCCTGCGGGTTACCTACACCCGGGATGAAGACACCCTGCGCCAAGGCATAGCTATTATCGCCGATGAGGTTCGCAGCCTTTACGAAACCTGATAGCTGTTTACAAAAAAGCACTTTATAAATAACCAGCCGGCGAAGCCTTTATCGGATTTCGCTGGTTTCCCTTTCCAGTCAGGTATACCTGCCAGCCTATGGGTGCCCGCCACCCAAATCCTACTGCCCCGTGATACATACCAAAACCCTTACCTGCTGGCATTTCCCCCAATCCCCTTCTAAGTTTCAGGCCACCTTCTGCCGAGGACCCTCCCATGACACGCCTGCGCACTCCCCTGTGTATAATTGGCATCCTGTTGATCAACACAGGGCTGGCACTGACAATCTCACCACTGAGCCACGCTACCCCTGAGACCACCAGAGCGGAGAATATTCAGCCCCTGGAAAAGATCATTGCTATTGCCCGGGAAAAAAAACCGACAATGCGCATCATCAACACCTTCAGGGAAACAAACGCCAAAGGCCAGGATGTGGACAATATTTTTTACTTCCTGCCGGAAATGAAAGAAACCCGGGTGATGTCCCTCAATCCCCACACAGGAAAAATACTGGATGACCGGGCCTACAAAATTCCCGAGAAGCAGGAGACCATTCCCCTGGAAACCCTGCTGGTAAAGCTGAAAATAAAATATCCCATCAAGAAAATCATCCGCACCCGCACTGATCACAGGGATGGCCGGGATGTGCGTATGATTATCTACCTCGACAACCTGGAACAGCGCCGTGTGATGATTGTTGACGCCAGAACCGGTAAAGTTATCTCAGACAAAGCTCGCAAGCTCACCTGATATTGACGGTTCACCTCATGCATCAACAGATTCAGATTCAATCAAGGCAGGACTGCACCTGCCTTTGCCTTATAAACGAATGCACTACATGATGGTAGCGATACTAAGCATCACCATAATCAGTACACTCAGAATGATCAGCAGCGGCCAGATAAAACTCAGCCATTTTTCATAAGACACCCTGCCAATAGCCAGCCCCCCCATAACCACACCGGATGTTGGCGTCACCAGATTAACAACACCACTGGCGGACTGATAAGCCGTAACGACCAAGTCCCTGGCAACATTCGAGAAGTCCGCCAAAGGTGCCATAATAGGCATGGTCAACACGGCCAGACCTGAGCTTGAAGGAACAAAAAATGACAGGATAACCTGAATCCAGTACATCACATTGATAAAGGCAATAGAAGACAGCCCACTGACAGCATCTTCAGCCCAGAACAGGATGGTGTCGGTAATCATGCCTCCGTTCATCACCACCACAATGCCCCTGGCTATACCCACCACCAGGGCGACCCCGAGAAGGTCTGCAGCCCCGGCCACAAAGGTGTCGGTAAATTCTTTTTCACTCAGCCGGCCAATCAGACCCACCACAATAGACATCACTAGAAACAGGGCTGACATTCTCGCCATCCACCAGCCCTGGGAAGATACGCCCCATATCATTACGCCGAACGCAGCCAGGAATAACAGCAGAATCACTTTGCGCTGACCGTTAAGTTCAGGCACTTCACCTTCCGACCCACTGAGAAAGTGCTCCCTGTTTGCTTCCCCCATGGACGCAACCAGTGACAGGTTAGGGTCACGTCGTACCTTCTCGGCATAGCGCATGACATAGGCAATACAGATCAGCATGCCAATCACATAAATCAGAAAACGCAGATTCAGTCCTTCAGTAAACGACACTCCCGCAGCATCTGAAGCAATAACAGTAGCGAAAGGATTCACCGTGGATGCCAGGGTACCCATGCCTGCGCCAATCATAATAATGGCCACTGCAGTGACCGCGTCATAGCCGGCGGCAATCATTACGGGCAGCAGCAAGAGGTAAAAAGGCAGTGTCTCTTCAGCCATCCCGTAAATGGTTCCACCAAGAGAGAAAACAAACATAAGAATAGGAATCATCCACTTCTCTCGTCCTTTTAAACCACTCATCGCAGCAGCTATACCTGCGTCAATCGCTCCGGTTTTGGTGACTACAGCCAGAAACCCGCCGATAAACAACACAAACAGGGCAACATCAATCCCGTTGGCTTCATAAGTATCAGGGTTGTAAAAACCGGCAATTGGAGCCAGTACAACATCTTCAAAACCCTGGGGGTTGGGATCAACCTCATGGTAAGTACCGGCAATGGGTACTTCTTTGCCCACCGCATCATCCATGCGAGTCTGGTACTGGCCGGCCGGGATTATCCAGGTAAGGATTGCGACAAGAATGATAATACCAACAAGAATGGTATAGGCTGAGGGAAAGCTGAACTGCTTCATATCAGAAACCTCTTCCTGACGATGGCAATAATCTATGGCAACAATGCCTGGAAGAACGCCGAACAGACAGACCATCCCGACAGAGACAGAAAAACAACACCCTGCATATATCTGACCCGATCAAAGCCAAAGACATCGTGATGAAAGTCAGCTCACGTCTGTATTATCCAGTCTTGGTTGGAGTGACGGTTGTTATAGACGAACCGTATATGGTTTGCACTGAATGGTGCAAGGCAAAAAGCGTATCAATGTAAAATAACTGAAAAAAACCATGCCCTGCATCAACAAAAAAAGCAGTCTCATAAGAATCAGAGCTAATACAACCAGCAATCTGCCTGCACACTTTAATATCCCTGTTGCTTATTTATGATTTTTTGTAGTCTATTATCTTGCCATTCACGCAACCAATTACGTATATGTCCGGAATGCCAAAAAATACAGTGGTCGATAATCTATGCGCTACAAAACAGGTTTGCTTATGCAAGTTCAGAAACTCTAATAAGCCCCCTTGGTTTCGAGATCAAACGTCAGTGATTCGTGGATCTGGTCGGAAAAGCGCATCTGAGCTGCAGAACATAAACCACCCTGTTCACAGTTTTTAACAGGAGTACTGACATGCCCCGTTTCTACGTAGGTTCTGAAGTTGGCCAACTGCGCAAGGTGCTGCTGCACCGTCCCGATCTGTCCCTGCGTCGCCTGACCCCGACTAACTGCGAAGACCTGCTGTTTGATGACGTTCTGCGTATAGAAAAAGCCGGTGAAGAGCACGATACATTCCAGAAAGTCCTGCGTGATCAGGGGGTAGAGGTCTTCCTGCTACGCGACACCCTGGCTGAGACCCTGGCCAATCCGGAAGCCAAGGCATGGGTTCTGGACCGTCAGATTAACGAAAACCGTTACGGCGCTACCCTGGCCCGTGAAGTTCGCGCCTACTGCGAAAGTATGAGCGACAAAGGTCTGGCTTCCCATCTGATAGGCGGCCTGACCGTTGACGAGCTGGGTTCCGCCTGTGGCAGCCCAACCCTGGCCATGATGGCCCAGACTGATTTCATCCTGGACCCAATCCCCAACCACCTGTTCACCCGCGACACATCCTGCTGGGTATACGGCGGTGTATCTGTAAATCCGATGGCCAAACCGGCCCGTAAGCGCGAAACCGTTCATATGCGCGCTATCTACAAATTCCACCCGATGTTCAAGGATGCGGACTTCCACACCTACTACGGTGACACCGACCAGAACTACGACCTGGGTACCATTGAAGGTGGCGACGTACTGGTTATAGGTAAGGGCGCTGTACTGATCGGCATGTCCGAGCGCACCACCGCTCAGGGTGTAGAAAACCTGACCCGCAGCCTGTTCAAGACCGGTCAGGCCAAAAAAGTTATCGCCCTGGAGCTGCCCAAGGCCCGCAGTTGCATGCACCTGGACACCGTGTTCACTCACATGGATGTTGACTGCTTCACCTACTACCCCGACATAATGAAGGGCAACAATGTCTGGGAACTGACTCCCGGTGACAACGAAGACATCGCCTTTACCCAGGTTAAGGACGGCTTCACCAACTCCATCGCCCGTGCCCTGGACGTGGATTCCCTGCGCATGATCCCCACCGGCGGTGACGTGTTTGAAGCAGAGCGTGAACAGTGGAACGACGCCAACAACGTTCTGGCTGTTAAGCCCGGTACGGTTATCACCTACGAGCGTAATGTTTACACTATCGAAAACATGCAGAAGGCCGGTATCGAAGTACTGGCTATTCCCGGCGAAGACCTCGGTCGCGGTCGTGGTGGCGCCCGATGCATGAGCTGCCCGATGGAACGTGACGATATCTAACCACTTGAATGTATACTAGTTTTGGAAAACAAATTAGTGCACAGCGGTTAAAAAAGCCTGCCGGTTTGAGTCGGCAGGATAGATATAGCAGTGGTTTTTGTAGTAACACAGCTAAAGCGCCATTTATATTCAGGATTACTATCATGGCTTTCAATCTGCGCAACCGTAGCTTCCTGCGCCTGCTGGACTTCACCACCCAGGAAATCCAGTACCTTCTGGATCTGTCCCGTGACCTCAAGCGTGCCAAGTATGCAGGTACCGAGCAACAGCACCTGAAGGGTAAAAACATCGCCCTGATTTTTGAAAAAGCCTCTACCCGTACCCGTTGCGCCTTTGAAGTTGGTGCCATGGACCAGGGTGCCAACGTGACCTACATCAGCGGCGGCTCCCAGATGGGCAAGAAAGAAACTGTAAAAGACACGGCCCGGGTTCTGGGTCGCATGTACGATGGCATTGAGTTCCGTGGTTCCAAGCAGGTTCACGTTGAAGAACTGGCTGAATTCTCCGGTGTTCCCGTATGGAACGGCCTGACTGACGAATGGCACCCCACCCAGATTCTGGCTGACATGCTGACCATGCTGGAACACGGCCGTGGCAAACAGCTGCGCGAAATGAAGTTCTGTTATCTGGGCGATGGCCGCAATAACATGGGTAACTCCCTGATGGTTGGCCTGGTGAAGATGGGTGTTGATTTCCGTATTGCCGCACCCAAGGCTTACCAGCCTGAAGAGTGGCTGGTAGAAGAGTGCCAGAAGATCGCTGAAGAGACCGGCGCGAAAATCACCCTGACCGAAAACGTTGACGAAGCCGTTAAAGACTGTGACTTCCTGTACACCGACGTGTGGGTATCTATGGGTGAGCCGGCAGAAGCCTGGGACGAGCGTGTAAACCTGATGAAACCTTATCAGGTGAACATGGACTGCATCCGCAAGACCGGCAACCCCCACGTGAAGTTCATGCACTGCCTGCCGGCCTTCCACAACGATGACACCACCATCGGTAAGGAAGTGTCCGAGAAATACGGCATGAAGGGCCTGGAAGTGACTGAAGATGTTTTCGAATCTGACATGTCCCTCGTGTTCGATGAAGCCGAAAACCGTATGCATACCATCAAGGCCATTATGGTTGCCACTCTGGGCGACTGATAACCCAGTCTAAATAAAAAAGAAGGGTGCATTGGCTCCCTTCTTTTTATTGACTATAAAACAGGCACTCAAATGAACTGTCGACTACACCATAAGGCTAGGAGCCTGTTCATTGCAATTTCACTACATACCTTAATTCACAGGTGAAGCAGGATGCTGAACCGTCACGATATCCACTTAGCTCTGTTAATTCGGGAGGAGTCGGGACATGCTCGTCGTTATGGCACTTGGCGGTAACGCCATACTGCAACGGGGCCAGCCCCTTGAAGCCCACGTACAACGGGAAAATATCCGTATAGCCGCTAAATCCATCGCCTCGGTTGCCAAGCATCATCAGGTTGTCCTTACCCACGGCAATGGCCCCCAGGTCGGCCTGCTGGCGTTGATGAATGAAGCCTATGAAGAAGTGAACAATTATCCCCTCGATGTACTCGGTGCCCAGACCCAGGGCATGATCGGCTTTATGTTTGAACAGGAGCTCCGTAATGAGATGCCTGGCCGAAAAGTCTGCACGGTTTCTACCCAGACCCTGATCAACCCTTCAGACCCCGCATTTGAAAATCCGGATAAATTCGTCGGACCGGTTTATACCTACGAAGAGGCCCAGGTGATAAAAAATGCAAATCCTTCATGGGTCATTAAGGAAGACGGTAACTACTTCCGGCGGGTTGTTCCTTCACCTCAGCCTGAAGAAATCCTTGAATTGCCTTCACTGAGGCACATTGTCTCGTCTGGCGACATCACTTTGATCTGCGGGGGCGGAGGCGGAATTCCCGTACGCAAAGACAGCGAAGGTAAACTCCACGGGGTTGAGGCGGTGATTGATAAAGACCGGGCCTCCCGGGCACTTGCAGAAGGTATCGAAGCAGACGGGCTAGTCCTCCTGACTGACGTTCCCGCCGTGGAAACGGATTACGGCAAGCCGGATTCCCGCAGAATCAAGGAGTGCACACCGCAGGAATTTGAAGCCTTCCCCTTTGCGGCCGGTAGCATGAAGCCTAAGGTAGAATCCGTATGCCACTTCGTAAGAGCCGGTGGAAAATTTGGTGCTATCGGTGCACTTGACCAGGCCGAAGCGATTCTTACAGGCAACTCAGGAACCTTTGTCAAGATAGATGTTCCCGGGGGCATTACCTACTACGACTAATGTTTTATGTAATCGGGGCATGTATTGAGTCCAACTTCAGCTGCGTCTACGAGCCCAATCACAAGGCTCACAGACGTTAATGTCGTTGGACGCTGTTGCCGGAACGGTATCAGATACTCTGCGGAAATCCATTATCTGCGGAACTGATGTTAACAGTCAGTTCGGCAGACTGCCCCATCGGGGTTTATCCACAAACGTACGGTTAACAGCCGCTCAAAAGCAGGCACCCTGCGTTATCGCTTTGTCTGAGCAACGGCCTGAGAGCAGTGTGTTCTTGTGGATATACGCCCGGTGAATATGGCGACTTTCTTATTCGTGATTCCGATCTCAGGACAGGAAATAACTATGTCCCAAAGCCTTATACGCTACACCAATATACTCAGTATCGTCGGTGATATTATTCGGGTTGAAGTTCCCAATCTGAACGGTGCCACGTCCCAGGCTCGCAATGGCGAGCTGGCCCTGATTGAACAGGATGGCCAGCCATACTCCACGGCCCAGATTATCAAGCTGAACCGGAATGAAGTTTCCCTGCAGGTTTTTGCCGGCACCAAGGGCCTTTCCACTAGCGCAGCTATCTGTTTCCTGGGTGAGCCTATGCAGGCCACCTACTCCCCAAACATCCTGGGTCGTATTTTCAACGGAGCCGGTGTCACCATTGATGACGGACCAGCCCTCTATCAGGACCCAAAAGTTGTTATCGACGGCCCTTCCGTAAATCCGGCACAGCGTGTACTGGCGTCTCGCATGGTGCGTACCAATATACCTATGATCGATGTCTTCAACACTCTGGTTGAATCACAGAAAATTCCGATCTTCTCCGTATCCGGCGAACCCTACAACCAGTTCCTCGCCCGTATCGCGATTCAGGCCGAAGCGGACGTGGTAGTTTTCGGTGGTATGGGTCTGATTTTTGATGATTACCACTTTTTCAAGACCGCTTTCGAAGACGCCGGTGTATCTTCCCGTACCATCATGTACTCCAACCAGGCCTCTGACCCTACGGTAGAACGTCTGATGGTGCCCGACCTGGCCCTGGCCACCGCCGAGCACTTCGCCGTTGAAGAAGGCAGGAAGGTACTGGTTCTGCTCACCGACATGACTTCCTACGCGGACGCCATGAAAGAGATTGGTGTAGCCATGGACAAGATCCCTGCTAACCGTGGTTACATGGGTGACCTCTACTCCCAGCTGGCCAAGCGTTATGAAAAAGCTGCCGACTATAAAGGTGCCGGTTCCGTAACCATCCTGGCGGTCACCACCATGCCCGGTAACGACGTAACCCACCCGGTTCCGGATAACACCGGCTACATCACCGAAGGTCAGTTCTATCTCCACGACGGCGTGCTGGACCCGTTCGGTTCCCTGTCCCGTCTGAAACAGATGGTTATCGGCGAACAGACCCGGGAAGACCACAGCCAGATCATGAACACCATGATCCGCTTCTACTCCGACTCCGTGAACGCCAAGCAGAAACAGGCCATGGCCTTTGAACTGTCCGACTATGACCTGAAAACTATCAAGTTCGGTGACCTGTTCAAGAAGTACTTCATGGCCCTGGATGTCGCCATGACTCTGGAAGAAGCTCTGGACAAGTGCTGGGAGACCCTGGCTGACTGCTTTACGCCGGAAGAAACCCTGATGAAGCAGAGTCTGATTGAGAAGTACTGGCCCGGGAACGCTCAGGCCCGGGTGAATGCCGAGGCTGCAACAGCCATGAGCCCGGAAAAAGCCGCGGAGGTCTAAGTCATGGCCACCAAGATTTCTCTGAACAAGAGCTCGCTGAACAAGGAGAAGCGCAGCCTCAAAACGTTCAACCGTTACCTGCCTGCGCTGGAACTCAAGCGCCAGCAATTGATGGCTGAACGGAAAAAGGCCGAAGAGGCCGTTGAGGAAGTGCGCCGCCGCATTGAGCGTATCGAAGCGGATATTGCCGCTCAGCTGCCCATGCTGGCCTGCGAAGATATCAACATCGAGGATCTGGTCACCGTGACCAATGTTGTTCTTGGCGAACAGAACATCGTCGGCACCAGCGTGCCGGTGCTGGAAAAGGTGGAGATTGAAGTCGCTCCCTACAGCTTTCTGACCCGTCCCCACTGGGTGGATTTCCTGGTTGAGAAACTGCGGGAAATGACCGAGCTGCACCTGGAAAACCAGGTACGGGAACTGCGCTACAAGGAAATCAGCGCTGCCACCCGCATCACCTCCCAGCGTGTCAACCTGTTTTCCAAGGTGCTTATTCCACAGACCAAACAGCATATCGCCAAGATCAAGATCTTCCTGTCCGATCAGGATCGTGCCGGCGTGGTAAACGCCAAGATCTCCAAGTCGAAGATGGATGCGGCGGCGAATGCAGGAGCGGGCGTATGAGTATAAGAACTCTCAAGAAAATTACGCTCTACGGGCTGGCCAGTGAAAAGGACACCCTGCTGCGGGGTTTACAGACCCTCGGCTGCATGCACCTGATTCCGCTGACAGAAGCCCAGGGAGCGGAAGGCGAACTGACGGAACCCCAGTCCGCCAAAGATGCCATGACCTGGCTCACCAGCTGCCCAACCAAGCGCCGGGAAGCCAGAACAGCCGATATCAGCGCCGACGAAATTGTTGCCCGTGTACTGGACAACAAGAACCGCCACCGGGAAGCTGCCGACACCCGCGACTCCCTGATCAAGCGTATCCAGGAAGTGCGCCCCTGGGGTGACTTCCATTTCCACGATATCGAGGAAATGGCCAACGTACGCCTATGGTTTTACGTTATCCCACAGCAGGATATGGATGCCGTACGCGCCCTGACCCAGCCCTGGGAAATCGTCCACCGGGACAACAGGGACTGCTACGTTGTTGTACTGGCGGAAGAGGAGCCGGATGCCGAACTGCTGCCGGTGAAACGCTCCCACGTCGGTTACCACTCCCTCTCCGAACTGGAAGAGATGCTGGAAGCCGCGGAAATGGCCCTGGAAGACCGCCAGGGTGAACGGGAGAGCCTGACCCGCTGGATCTACATCATCTCCCAGGCGATCGCCCGCTTTGAAGATGAAAAGGCCCTGGCGGACGTCAGCCGTACAACCCTGGAAGACGACCAGTTCTTCCTGATGTCCGGCTGGATGCCCGCTGACCGCAAAGATGATATCCGCATGTTTGTGGGCAGTCACCCGGCGGCCATCACCATTGAAGAACCGGCAGAAGACGACAACCCGCCCACCATGCTCGAAAGCGAAGAGAGCACCGGCGGCGGCAGCGAAGCCTTCAGTTTCTTCCAGATGCCGGGGTACCGTTCCTGGGACCCGGGCAACATGGTGTTCTACTCCTTCTCCCTGTTCTTCGCCATGATTATGAGTGATGCCGCCTACTGCATGATTTTCGCCGGCATCATCTTTATGAACCGCGGCAAACTGGGGGCCAGCACCGGCGGTAAACGCCTGATGAACATGGGCTATTTTATGGCATTCCTCGGGGTCATCTGGGGTGTACTGATCGGCAGTTACTTCGGTGTTGCGCCGGACGAAAACAGCATCCTCGGCAAGATAGCGTTCATCGACCTGAACAACTATGGCGCCATGATGTCCCTGTCCATCGCTATCGGTGTCGCCCACCTGGTGGCCGCCAACGTGATGAGCGCATGGGTCAACCGATCCCGGAGCAGTGCCCTCGCGCCTTTGGGCTGGTCCATCCTGATGGTCAGTGGCCTCTGCCTGTATCTGGCCAGGAGCGGCACCCTGCCTGCCGATCTGGCGGATACAGTCGTTCCCGCGGCGATGATTGGCACCCTGCTGATCTTTCTGTTCACCAGTGAGCGGAAAGTGAAGTCTGCCAAGGACCTGATCCTGCGGATTCTCGATGGACTGAAGGGCATTTACAACGTCACCAGTGCCTTTGGCGACATCCTGAGTTACATGCGTCTGTTCGCACTGGGTCTGTCCGGCGCGTCCCTGGCCATGACCTTTAACTCCCTGGCCACAGATGCCCTGAACAGCAGCCCGGTCACCGGCGTACTGTTTGCCGGTGTCATCCTGCTCCTGGGACACGTCCTGAACTTTACCCTCTGCATTATGAGTGGCGTGGTTCACGGCATGCGTCTCAACGTAATTGAATTTGTTAACTGGAGTATGTCTGACGAAGGCTACCCGTTTAAAGCATTTCGTAAACAAGAGGACTGAAAATGGAACAACTGATCATCGCACTGGGCTGGATAGGCGTATTCGCACCTGTTGCTCTCGGGGCTGTCGGTTCTGCAATTGGCTGCTCTGTAGCCGGTCAGGCGGCCTGTGGCGCCATGCTGGATGTTGAGTCCGGTTACGGTAAGTTCGTGGGTGTCTCTGCGATGCCATCCTCCCAGGTTATCTATGGCATCGTGATCATGTTCACCCTGTCCGGTCTGGGCGTATCCATGCAGACCAGCGCCGGCCTGTTCGGTATCGGCCTGCTGACCGGTATTGCCCTGATGTACTCCGCCATCTACCAGGGCCAGGCTGTTGCGGCTTCCATCAACGCCTCCAAGAACAAGCCTGAAGTTTTCGGTCTGTCTATCGCTCCGGCTGCTATCGTAGAAGGCTTCGCGGTATTCGCTTTCGTATTCGCTCTGGTTCTGGGCCAGTCTATCGCCTGACCTGAACATACTGAATAGCAAGAGGGAATCTGATGAGCGTAAACAACGAACAGATCTCTGTGGGCGTACAGCAGCTGATTGAAAAGCTGCGCAGCCAAGGTGTGTCCTCCGGCCGTTCCGAAGCGGAACGCCTGGTGAACCAGGCCAGGGAAGAAGCCGCACAGATTATCGCCGAAGCCCGCAAAGAAGCTGATGCGATTACCGCAAGGGCCAAAAAAGAAGCGGACTTCACTGTAAAAGTCGGTGAAGAATCCCTGCAAATGGCCGGACGCAACGCCGTTCTGGAGCTGAAGAGCTACCTGCTGGAGCAATTCTCCCGCAAAGTACACAACGCCGTTGCCGGTGAGATGAAAGACACCAGAATTCTGCAGAAGATGATTGTAGAAGTGGCCGGTCGCAGCCGCCTGCAGGGCGAAAATAACGTCGACGTTATTCTGCCCCAGAAAGTCATCGGTGTTGATGACCTTCGCAGCAACCCCGAAGAGCTACAGGAAGGCTCCCTGGCCTACTTCACGGCCCGCAAGGCTAAGGAAATGCTGGTTGACGGTGTATCCTTCAAAGTCAGCGAAGAGCAGAAGTCCGGTGTGACTTTCCGCATCCGCGACAAGAACGTAGAAGTTGAACTGGACGACAACGCCGTCAGCGATCTTCTGCTGAAACACCTGCAGCCGCGCTTCCGTGCCCTGCTGGAAGGCATCATCAAATAAAGGTGCCTCATGTCCTGTCCGGTATTCCCCGGTGGATGCCGGGCAGGTTCAGCACACATTCTACGGAGCCAGCTTTTAAGGAGTCGTTATGGCAGAAAATGCCTATTACACGTTACTGACTTCACTGCCCCATATTGATTCCCTGTTTAACAGCAGAATCACACCGATCTCCCGCTTCCAGCTGGACAAACGCCTGTCCATGCTGAGCACCGCAGACCAGCAGCGCCTGGTGAAGATCGAAAACCTGCTGCACTGGGATCATCTGGACGACGATGTCGATGAAAGAATCCTGATCCAACAGGCTGAGCGCACCCGTACCGAACTGGGCAGTCAGGCCCTGAAGGACCTGATCGACTGGCGTCTGGATATGCGCACCATCATCGCGGCCCTGCGCAGAAAACACGTAGGCCAGCAGGCTCCGGTCGAAAACAAGTGGAGTTACGGAAGCCGCTACGCGTACATCCGCAACCACTGGTCCTCCCCGATCCTTGGCCTGGGCAGCGCCTTCCCCTGGATACCCAAGGTGAATGAGTGCCTGCGCAACGGTGAATGCGCAGCACTGGAAAAGATTTTGCTTCAGGCCGTATGGGATCATCTCAACCATCTGAGCATGAAGCACAATCACGATTTTGAAGCTGTTGTGATTTATGTCCTGCGCTGGAATCTTGTAGCCCGCTGGACAGCCTACGACACAGACAAGGCCCGTATCCGCTTCCGCATACTGGTAGAAACAAGCCTTGGAGAGTTCAGGAACAGCCTCCAGGACCAGATCACGGCCAGCGGTCGTTCATAAATAACGCTTTTGAATGACGCTTTTGAATGAATTGGGCGAGGATTGACAAGTAGTATGAGCACAAACCTGAATTCAAATGTCACGTCCCGTGTCATCGCGGTCAACGGCGACATCCTGACCATCGAAGCCACCAGCTCCGATGTGCGGCTGGTGAAGAACGAAGTGGTTTATGTAGAGCCCGGTCGCAAAGAGAATGAAGGCCTGAACGAAAGACTGATGTCTGAAGTTCTCCGTGTTAACGGCAGAACCGCTGACATTCAGGTGTTTGAAAACACCAGTGGCGTAGGCGTCGGCGATGCCATTTACCAGACCGGCGAACTGCTCTCCGTTGAGCTGGGCCCGGGCTGCCTGAGCCAGATCTTTGATGGCCTGCAGAATCCCCTGGAGCGTCTGGCCCAGATCCACGGCACCTTCCTCAAGCGTGGCGTCCAGGTAGACGCCCTGGACCGTTCCAGGGAATGGTCCTTTGTCGCCACCACCCGCGTTGGCGACAAACTGCGGGCCGGTGAAACTCTGGGTACTGTTCAGGAAGGCCGCTTTACCCACAAGATCATGGTACCGTTCAAGCAGAAAGGCACCGTGACCGTTGAGTGGATTCAGGAAGGCACCTTTACGGTAAACACCGTTGTTGCCCGTGTCCGTGACGAGCAGGGCAAAGAGATTGAGCTGGATATGATCCAGCGCTGGCCGGTGAAACAGTCCATCGCCGAGACCCTGGGCCGCAGCGGCAAAACAACCCGGCAGTTCCCGTCCGAGCCGTTGATCACCCAGCAGCGCCTGGTTGACACATTCTTCCCCATCGCCCGTGGCGGCACCGGCTGTATTCCCGGGCCTTTCGGGGCGGGCAAGACCGTAATGCAGCACACGCTGTCCAAGTACGCCGCTGTTGATATCGTAATCGTTATCGCCTGTGGTGAACGGGCAGGTGAGGTGGTGGAAACCATCACCGAATTCCCCCAGCTGCCCGATCCCACCGGTTCCGGTACCCTGATGGACCGTACCACCATTATCTGTAACACCTCCTCCATGCCGGTGGCGGCCCGTGAAGCCTCCATCTACACCGGCATGACTCTGGGTGAGTACTACCGTCAGATGGGTTACAACGTGCTGCTGCTGGCGGATTCAACTTCCCGCTGGGCCCAGGCCATGCGTGAAACCTCCAACCGCCTGGAAGAGATTCCCGGTGAAGAAGGTTTTCCGGCCTACATCGACTCCGCTATCAAGGGTCTGTACGAACGTGCCGGTGTAATCAGCAACGAGAACGGCGAAACCGGTTCCATGACCATGATCGGTACTGTATCTCCCGCCGGTGGTAACTTCGAAGAGCCGGTGACACAATCCACCCTGGCCACAGTGAAGTGCTTCCTGGGGCTGTCTTATGACCGCGCCTACAAGCGTTTCTTCCCGGCGGTTGACCCGCTGATCTCCTGGTCCCGTTATCTGGATCAGCTGGAGCCCTGGTACAAAGAGAATATCTCTGACACCTGGGTTAACGACGTGAAGGAGATGCACAGCCTGATCGTTCACGGTGAAAGCATCAACCAGATGATGCAGGTAACCGGTGAAGAAGGTGTGACTCTGGAAGACTATGTGACTTACCAGAAAGCCCTGTTCCTGGATATGGTGTTCCTGCAGCAGGATGCCTTCGACAAAATTGATGCCGCCTGTCCTCTGGAGCGCCAGCGGTTCTGCTTCGGCATGATTCTGGATATGGCCCGCAGCCAGCTGAATTTTGCCGACAAGAAAGCGGCACGTGACTTCTTTGTGAAGCTCACCGGCCTGTTCAAGAACCTGAACTATGCCCACTACGAATCCAGCGAGTACAAAGAGTACATCGCCAAGGTTCAGGAACTGCAATGCCTGTAAATCCACTCACAACCAGCAACAGGTATAAATCGTAGAGTTGAAAGTGGTTTTAACGAATTAAGGCATGGCTGAGATGGGGTTCTGGTTATACAATACCGGTCTTTTCACAGTTCCCCCTCCGAATGCAAAGAAAGCGTAAGCCAGTTTCCCCTCAGGGCCGAGAAAATTCTCCTGTTGATGTTGTGATTGATGCCCTGACCCACGATGGTCGCGGCGTTGCCCGGAATAAGGGACGGGTTATTTTTGTGGAAGGTGCCGTTCCAGGCGACAGTGTTCGAGCACGTATTACCAAACAGACATCCAAACTGACCGAAGCGGTGGTGACGAAGGTGCTCGAATCTTCCGGGCATCGGGTTGAGCCTCCTTGTCCGTGGTATGGTAAGTGTGGCGGCTGTAATCTCCAGCACATCAACAATGACGGCTTGATCAGCATTAAACAGGACAATGTTCTGGGGCAGCTGAAAAAGTTCGGTCGGATGGAGCCCGAACAGCTGGCCAAACCATTGCGCAGCGCCCCCTGGGGCTACCGTTCCCGGGCAAGGCTGTCGGCACGCTGGTGGAATAAAACCCTGCACTTTGGTTTCCGTGCCGCCGGCAGCAAAGATATAGTACCGGTCAATGAATGCGGGGTACTTATGCCGGCTCTGGCGGAACTGCTTCCGAAAATCAGAACCTGCCTTGAGCAGAGCCGGAATAAAAAAGCCGTGTCGCATATCGAGCTGGCCGCGGCAAAAAACGGTCACGGTTTGCTCTTGAGAGTTATAGAAGAACAGCCTGAGCAGGATTTTGAACGCTGGCTTGCCCTGGCCCGGGAACAAAAACTGCATCTCTATATTCA
Organism: Parendozoicomonas sp. 209JJ7-1; assembly: GCF_058147085.1. Classification (NCBI taxonomy): domain Bacteria; kingdom Pseudomonadati; phylum Pseudomonadota; class Gammaproteobacteria; order Oceanospirillales; family Endozoicomonadaceae; genus Parendozoicomonas; species Parendozoicomonas sp. 209JJ7-1. Next base: position 236,866 of record NZ_JBYVJU010000001.1, read on the forward strand.
ACCTGAGTCAGCGTCTGAATCACTCACCTGTATTCATGCACCTGATGGACAGAATCATTTACGATATGATCTTCCTGGACAGAATATCAGTCTGGATTACCTGCCGGTGGATTTCACCCAGGTCAATCCGGAGATCAACCGACAGATGGTCAGCCAGGCGTTGTCCTGGCTTGAACTGCAGAAGACCGACACAGTGCTGGACCTGTTCTGTGGTATGGGCAACTTTACCCTGCCCCTTGCCCGTCACTGCGCAGAGGTTATGGGGGTAGAGGGCGCAGAAACCCTGGTCGCCCGTGGGGAGCATAATGCCCGTTTGAATGGTCTGGATAACGTCCGCTTTGCCCGCGCGGACCTGGCGGCCGAGCCCGGCCGAAGAAACTGGGCCGATGTCGAGTATGATGTCCTGTTACTGGATCCCCCCAGAACAGGAGCCCTGGAAATTCTTGAACAGCTGGCCAGTCGGCTTCCGGCACGGATACTGTACGTATCCTGCAATTCATCAACCCTGGCCCGGGACGCAGGTTTTCTCCGGGAGCAGGGCTATCGTCTGGAGTGCTTCGGCGTTATGGATATGTTTCCCCAGACCAGCCATGTGGAAAGCATGGCTTTATTTAGCAGAGGTTAAAACGGATTCCTGATGGTCAAGGTGCGTGATGATCACCCGGTAACACCGGACGGCGCTATTGATATTCCTTCCTGGCTGGCAAAGCTGAAAACCTTTGTCACTCTGAAGGATGAACAACTGCTGCTGGATGCCTGTGAGATGACCCGCAATGCGGAAACCCTGCCGGGCAAGGCCAGTACCTGGTCCCAGCAGCAGAGCCTGCTGGCTATCGGCCTGCAGATGGCGGATATCCTGGCGGAGTTGAAACTGGATCAGGCGTCGTTGATTGCAGCTGTGCTTTACCGGGCGGTACGTGAACACAGGCTGACCCTGGACGCAGTGCGCAAGAAGTTCGGCGAAGAGGTGATGCTTTTGGTGAAAGGGGTCACCGGTATGGCTGCTATCAGCGCTATCCAGAACCCTTCCCGTACCCAGGTACTGGGACAGCAGCAGGATCAGCTGGAAAAAGTCCGCAAAATGCTGGTCTCCATTGTGGATGATGTCCGGGTGGCTTTAATCAAGCTGGCGGAACGGACCTGCGCCATTCGCGCGGTAAAACATGCGGATAAAGAACGTCGCCAGCGGGTAGCCCGTGAGGTGTTTGAGATTTACGCCCCCCTCGCCCACCGTCTGGGTATCGGTTATATCAAGTGGGAGCTGGAAGACCTGGCATTCCGCTATCTCAAGCCCCAGGACTACAAGAAGATTGCCCGTCTCCTGGATGAACGCCGGGTGGACCGGGAGCAGTATATCCAGGACACCATGGACCGTATCCGTGAGGCTTTGGCCGCAGAAGGAATTCGTGCGGAAGTCAGTGGTCGGGTAAAACATATTTACAGCATCTGGCGGAAAATGAAGCGCAAGGGCGTGGAATTCCGTGAGTTGTATGATATCCGCGCCATGCGGGTGTATGTGGATGAAGTGCAGCAGTGTTATGCGGCGCTGGGTATTGTCCACTCCCTGTGGAACCATATTCCCAAGGAGTTTGATGACTACATCGCCACCCCCAAGGAAAATGGTTACCAGTCATTACATACGGCAGTTGTCGGTCCGGATGGCAAAACCCTGGAAGTGCAGATTCGCACCCATAAAATGCATGAGGAAGCGGAGCTGGGTGTATGTGCCCACTGGAAGTACAAGGGTACAGATACCAAGAGCGAAAGCGACAGCTACGAAGAAAAACTTAACTGGCTGCGCCAGGTACTGGACTGGCAGGAAGAGATTGGCCAGGGCATGGAAGGTCTGGCAGACCAGTGGCGCCTGGATGTTGAGCCAGACCGGGTATACGTGTTCACTAAAGATGGGCATGTGGTTGATCTGCCCGTGGGTGCAACGTCGGTGGATTTCGCCTATCGTGTGCATACGGAAGTAGGCAACAAGTGTCGTGGGGCGAAAGTGGGTGGTCGCATTGTCCCCCTCAACACTACATTAAAAACCGGTCAACAGGTGGAGATTCTAACAGCTTCCAACGCTGTTCCCAGCCGGGACTGGCTGAACAGCAACCTGGGTTATGTGCGCACCAGCCGGGCCCGGGCCAAGATAGTCAGCTGGTTCCGCCGCCAGGACAAGGATTCCAATATCTCCGCCGGTCACGGCATGCTGGAAGCGGAGCTGAAACGCCTTGGCATTACCGGTGTAAATTACGGCGAGCTGGCGGAACACCTCAAGCTTCAGGATGAAGATGAGATGTTTGCCAAGGTGGGTGCCGGAGATATGCGCACCCTGCAGGTGGTGCATGCTGCTCAGCGCCTGCTGGCACCTGAGCAGGAACAGGAAAACTTCTCCTTCAAACCCCGGGCTGCCAGCAAACCCCAGTCCGACAGCGATATTATTGTTGAAGGGGTGGGTAACCTGATGACCCAGATGGCCAAATGTTGCCAGCCGGTACCGGGAGACCCGATTGTTGGTTATATCACGTTAGGTCGTGGTGTGTCCGTGCACCGGGCTGACTGCAGCAATGCCCTCCAGCTCCGTGAGCAGGAGCCGGACCGGGTGATTGAGGTGAACTGGGGGCAGGAACACGAGTCCACCTATCCGGTACGGGTGATTATTGATGCCTATGATCGTCCGGGACTGCTGCGGGATATCACTATAGTGGTAGCCAATGAAAAGGTGAATGTTACGGATATGACGACCCACACCAACCCCAGTGACAATATGGCGCAGATGACCCTGGTTGCGGAGATTTCTGATCTTGAAACCCTGGGCACTATTCTGGCCAAAATCACCCAGCTGCCCAATGTGATTGATGCCCACAGGGATCGCCGCACGGTGAAGGAGCCGGCCTGAATTGAAGACTTTGAGCTGCATCATGGGGCAGATCAGGATGGAACAGTTCAAGTTTGCAACAGAACCGAAAACAGTACTCCCTGTATGTCACACAAGACATACAGGGGTTATGGAAAGGAAAAATAACGGGCTAACCAAAAACACCTGTGGACAGATAACGGTCACCCCGGTCACAGACAATCGCGACAATAGTCGCGTCACTCACTTCTTTTGCCAGTTTTAGAGCGGCAAACACCGCGCCACCTGAAGAAACACCGCAGAAAATACCCTCCTCCCGGGCCAGCCTGCGGGTAGTGACTTCCGCATCCCGCTGGGAAATATCCATCACCCGGTCAACCCGGGACTGGTCAAAAATACCCGGCAGGTACTCTTTGGGCCAACGTCGTATACCAGGGATCTGGGAATTATCATCGGGCTGCAGGCCGATAATCCTGATCTCAGGATTCTGTTCTTTCAGATAAGTTGATGTGCCCATAATTGTACCTGTGGTGCCCATGGAGCTGACAAAGTGAGTGATTTTCCCATCGGTCTGCTGCCAGATTTCCGGACCGGTTCCATTGATATGGGCCAGGGGGTTATCGGAATTGCCAAACTGGTCCAGCACAATGCCTTCACCTTTGGCCTGCATGTCCAGGGCCAGGTCTCTGGCACCTTCCATGCCCTGCTCTTTACTGACCAGCACCAGCTCCGCGCCATAGGCGGTCATCGCCGCCTTTCTCTCTTCGCTCATATGATCCGGCATAATCAGCACCATCCGGTATCCGCGAATGGCCGCCACCATGGCCAGGGCGATGCCGGTATTACCGCTGGTCGCTTCAATCAGGGTGTCACCGGGCTGAATACGTCCCTGACGTTCCGCTTCCCGAATCATCGACAGAGCCGGACGGTCTTTCACCGAACCCGCCGGGTTCTGCCCTTCCAGTTTCAGCAGAACCGTATTGTTGTTTTCCTGACCCAGACGCTGAAGACGCACAACAGGCGTTGCCCCGATCAGTGATTCTATGGTTGGATAATCCATATGTTCCCAATGCTCCCTGCCAAGCGCAAACAGTAAATTGTCCAGGCTTAACAGTATGGCCTTATAATTTTCACGTAATTCATCCGTCACTATGGTAATAAGCAACCATTCCGGACAAAAATAACTTTGACTTCCATAGTACCGGTCTGGAAAGGAAGACTTGTATACTAGTTATTTATATAAATAGATAAATAACGCATAACAACATAACGACAATAATAGAGCCACTTCCATGAATGACCTTTTCAAGGAACTGAAGAACCGTATCCTCCGTGCGGGACTGATTCCTGTTATGGTTTTATCCCTGACCCTGGGCAGTCTCTCCACGCTTCTGGCTATCAGCCAGGCCACATCTGACTATGATCAACAGATAGAGACCGCCTCCCAGCAGATTGCCCTGCTGATGACGGCGGCCTTAAAAGTCAATAACAGGGAAATGATTCAGGATTTCAGTCGGATATCCCTGCAGCAGAAAGGCTTGCATGGTCTGAAAATCTGTAACTCTGCGGGGCAGGTACTTTACCAGGCCGGCCCCCCATTCAAAGTATCCGACTGGCCGGGTAAAACCCGAATGCGCCCTTCCATGCTGGTAAAAGATGATTCTATTCTTCGCACCCAGCTGCTGAACAGCCACAGCAACCCTGAGAAGGAAATATGGATGGAGCTGGAGTTCACCAATGAAGCCATACGCCTTGCCCAATACCAGTGGGTCTTGCTCGGGGTAGCCATATCCGCCCTGACCCTGCTACTGGCCACGGTTATCAGCCTCCGCCTGGCCAATAATATTGCCACCCCCCTGAACCAGATCACAGCAGCGGTTGGCCGCATAAGCATGAAGGATCTGGACAGCCGCCTGCCAACGGGTATCAGTTCTGACCTGATGCCACTGACCCGCCATATCAATTCCCTTCTTGCCCGTATGCAGATCAGTTACCGGGAGATAAAAAGTGAAGTGGACAGTATCCAGAATGAGAATCGGGAAAACATGGAAACTCTGGAGATGAATAACGCGGAACTGGATCTGTCCCGCAAAAGGGCCCTGGCAGCCAACAGAGCCAAGTCCGAATTCCTGGCCAATATGAGCCATGAAATGCGCACCCCCCTGAACAGTATTTCCGGCTATACAAACCTTTTGACACGGACAAACCTGAACAACACTCAGAAAGAACACCTGCGCACAGTGTCCACCGCATCAGATACCCTTCTGGCACTGATTGACGATATCCTTGATTTCGCCAAACTGGATGCCGGCAAGCTGGTGCTGGAATCCTCCCCCATGAACCTCCGCGCCATTGTTGATGACACCCTTGCCATCAACAGCCCGGCCGCCCATAACAAAAATCTGGAGCTGGCCGCACTCTTTGAAAAGGATGTCCCCCTGCACCTCACCGGCGATGCCAAGCGGCTCAAACAAATTATCACCAACCTGCTCAGCAACGCTATCAAATTTACCCGACAGGGGTCCGTTATTATCAAAATTTCCTGCGATCAGGTGTGGGACCGTCAGGCCCGGATTATGGTTTCCGTGGAAGATACCGGCATAGGGATCTCCCCCAAAGATGCCCGCAGGCTGTTCCAGGCCTTTACCCAGGTTGACCCATCCAGGAACCGTAACAGCAGCGGTACCGGACTGGGTCTTGTGATCTGTAAAAACCTGGTAGAACAGATGCTGGGGGAAATTGATTTCGACAGCCAGCCCGGCAAGGGCTCCCGGTTTTGGTTTACCTTTGTCGCCAAAACCCAGCGAGTTCGCCACAAACCCGCCGATCAGGGCACGGCTCTGGTGCTGGAGTCGGGCACCTGGACCAACCTTTCCGTCACTCAGCTTCTCACCAACCAGGGTTTTGATGTAAAACCCGTACCCTCGTCGAAGGATCTGATCTACCTCCTGGATAATCAGCCTCCTCCCGCCCTGGTGGTGCTGGAAAAAAATTCAGATACCATGCCCCGGCAGTTTATTGAGGATATTCTTAACCACAGACCGAAAAGCACTTGTTTTGTACTGCTTGTATGCACTTCAAACGGAGAAAAACTGACCCATCTGCAAAGTGATGAAGTAGCCCTTGTCTCATGCCCTGTCTCTGAAGCCCGGCTTACGGAAACGGTCAACCAGCTCAACGGTACCAGCGTAACGACAGATACAACCCCCAAAGTCTCTCAAGCTCTTGACCAGGCCCACAACCTGCGGATACTGACCGTTGACGATAACGAGCCAAACCTGAAACTCCTGAAGATTATGCTTACGGATATGGGGGTACAGGCAGACACCGCCAGCAACGGACCTGAAGCCCTCTCCCTGGTGCAGGCAAACAATTATGATCTGGTATTTATGGATATTCAGATGCCGGGGATGGACGGTCTTGAAACCACCCGCCATATCCGCAGCCGGGAAAAGGGTGGCAAGCACCTGCCCGTTATTGCCCTGACCGCCCATGCCCTGGATCGGGAAAAACAGCAGCTGCTGAAAGCCGGTATGGATGACTACCTGACCAAACCCGTCAGCGATGAACAGATTCGCCATGTTATCTCCCGTTGGACCACCCCTGTTCCCGTCACACCAGACTTATTCACAAGCCATCAGCCTGTCGACCGACAGGAAAGCATTCAACTGGCAGGAGGCCGTGAAGAACTGGCCCAGGAACTGCTGATCATGTTGCTGGGAACTCTGGATGACGCCCGGGAAGAGTGCCAGGATCTTCTGGCAAAGAAGGACTGGGAAGGCCTTCTGGAGGCTGTGCATAAACTCCATGGTGCCTGTCGCTACTGCGGTGTGCCCCCCCTGAGAAGCGCCTGTTATGATCTTGAGACCCTGCTGAAAAAGACGACAGAAAAAGGCTTTCAGAAGAAAAGCCCTCAAGAGATAGAAAAGCAGCTGGAAAACCTTGTGGAAGAAATCAATCGTCTGCAGGTCTGGCAGGAACGGTTTATGACAGAAGAACCCGCATAGGGTTCTTCTGCATCATCGCATTTCAATCAGTGCATCAAACTGAACAGGCGGTTTCGGTAACGACGCACCAGCGGATCACTACCACCTTTCTGGTCAAACATTTTCAGCATTAACTGACGGGCACCATCATCCCGGAATGTTCTGTCCCTGCGAACGATAACCAGCAGGTTTTCATAAGCCTGCTCATCTTCATCATTCAACACATTGTGGATAGCCAGCTGGTAACGGGCTTCCAGGTTATTCTCATCGGATTCAAGCTGTGCCTTCACTTCCGGCAGGGGCGCGACATCCTTCGCCATATCCAGGAATGTCAGCTTGGCTTTAGGCTGGTCCGCGCCGGGAGCATCCTCAGGCAGGGCATTAATTACTTGACGGGCGTCGTCAATACGCCCCAGCTGCAGCAAAAGTTTCGCCTGCAAGACCTGCAGCGCGCTGTTACCCGGCTCCTGGGCCAGAATCTGCTGCAGCAGGGTTAAAGCCTGTTCCGGCTGCCCTTCTTCCATCAACTTGTCGACTTCACGCTGCACACGGTCTGCCGGACTCATAGTAAGCTCATCCAGAATTTTACGCAGCTCATCTTCTTCGTGCAGTCCGGTCATTGGCCGGGCCACAGGCTGCCCCTGATGGAGCAGGACCATCGCCGGTACACTTTGCGCGCCCAGCTGCATCATAAGACTGCGGGCCAGTTGCTGGACCTGTGGGTCAGCGTCTTCAGCATTCAGGCTGGCTAACTTGAACTTACCCTGAAACTCATGGACAAGTTTCATTAAAATCGTTTGCTGCTGCTGGCAGGACTGGCTTCTTTCTGCCCAGATATACAACAGCACAGGGAGCTGTTGGGATGCTTCCAGGACATCGCTCTGCAGGTTCTCTGCTGTTACCTGAATTACGGGGCCTTGTTCAGCAGCGGACGGGGTGTTTGCTGACAACTCAGTTCTCCTGAAGATTGCTGTTTTCTCTGCCGAATTGTACTCAAAAAAACTTGACAACGGCAGCTATCCTTCAATGCAAAAGACGTCAATTAACGTCTTTTCGGGTTATCCACTATATCTGTGGATAACCCTGTGGAATTCTTTACTGAAACCCTTTAAAGCCCCTGTTGCGCCTTGGCTCACAACAAATTGCTCATTTTTTGAACAAAAAAAATTCCCTTATTTTTCAATATGTTACAATAAATCAAGGGAATTTTTTAAATTACGGCGATATTCCTGACATAAAAACCCTGGCTTCGCCTCCATGTGTATAAAAACCTGTAAAAACGCAGAAAAACCGCGATCCAGAGGGGTATAACATCCAGTCAGCCACTTTAGAAAACTTTCAACAGCCAAGCCTGAAAAACTGAAAAAGAGGAGAGGCAGCTTCCGTATACCTTTTCCCCTTTATTCACAGTTCTTATTCACAACGATTGAAGATTAATCCACAAGGCCATATTCATCTCTGAGGATGACAATAATTTCTTCCCTGGGATTTTCTGACAGTACCAGTTTTTCTCCGGTAATTTTTTTTGCGATATCCACATAGGTTCTGGAAACTTCCATCATCACAGCTTCTGGCAAAGTATTGTTTTGTGCCAGGGCGATACGCTCGTTCATGCGATTTTTATTCAGGAGAATATCCGGATCCGGGAAATGGTTAAGCAGCAGCTGACGGAAACCTTCTTTAGAGTTTTCCACAACCTTACCTTCACGGTATGCGACACCATCCCAGATACGGGAGGAGTCCGGTGTACCCACCTCATCCATGTAGATAAGTTTTTCCTGGCCACTGGCATCGGTGACATAGCCAAATTCAAATTTGGTATCCACAAATATCTGATCCAGTTTTGCCAGCTCCGTACTGATAACATCGAAGCCTTCTTTCAGCAGTTTCTCATACTGGGCAACATCATCCCTGCTGCGCAGACAGAAGGCTTTATGGTTGTTTTCAATATCCCCACGAGTGATATTGACATCATCCACTTCCGGCACACCGGGAATACCTTTCAAAATACCCTTGGTGGAAGGAGTTACCAGTAGTTCTGGAAGCTTCTGGTCTTTTTTCAGATTATCCGGTAATTCAATACCGCAGAAAGTGCGCTCCCCCCTGGCATAGGCACGCCACATGGAGCCGGTAATATATTGACGACAGATGGCTTCAATCATTACCGGGCGGGCTTTCTGGACAACCCACACCAGTGGGTGTGGTCTGTCAAGAATATGGCTGCCCGCCAGCCCCTGTTCACGGAACAGGCGGAACCAGTGGTTGGAGATAGCATTTAACGCCGCGCCCTTGCCGGGCACACCGTTCATGCCTCCTTCGCCATGCCAGATACATTCAAAGGCGGAGATGCGGTCGCTGATCACCATAATAGCCAGCGGAGCATCCTCAGCAACATCATAGCCCTTCTCTTTTATAAGACGACGACTGTCTTTTTCAGTCAGCCAGTAAACAGAACGAACCTTGCCACTGTGGATCGGGCTATCGGTACGCACAGGCAGATCGTTATTCACTTCAAGAACGTTATCTGCAAGACTCATATGTTAGCGCTTCCTGACATCATCAATTGGTAAAGCCGGGGTCTGTTGATGTTTTATGCCCGGCTCAGCATAAAACATCAACAAACCTCAAGAGTCCCGGTCTGAACCGGTTTATCCTGTCTTGAATACAGGAAACCAGGCACTTGGCCTGGTTTCCTTTATAGCTTTACAGCGGGTTATCCAAGGTTATCCCGCAGTCGCTCAAGCAGGTCTTCACTGACCTCTGTCGCAGGCAGAGTGTTGATATCCTTTTCCAGGGTCACATGGGTTGAGTTACCCACACTCTGTATGCGAAGACGGAATTCATTCCTGTTCGCCTGTTCCTCGGTTTGCTCCTCTTTATCGGAACCGCCGAACAGGCCGCTGAACCATCCTTTCTTCTCCTTCCCAGCCTTCACGGCTTTTTCTACATTACCACCGGGCAGGTTAATAAAAATCAGACCGGCGCTGCGGTTCTTGTCGGTCACAGCCAGCCCGATTCTCTTTAAGGCCACCTCCACAGCCTGCCAGCTACGGGCAAAGCTCTGGTCTATACGCAGTACCGGGTTACCGTTACCGTCCTTGATCAGGCTGGTCTGGTCACCGATGTTCAGTTCCTTAGCCAGCAGGGAGACGCTTTGCTCTTCCCTGGTCTGCACCAGGAATACCAGCATCTCGTTCATCAGGCCGTTTTCCAGGCTGTCACTGCCAGAGCTGCGTATGCTGTCCCAGTCCACTGAATAGTCTTTCAACTCCAGGGGCTTACGGGCATGCTGCATTAACACTTCACTGGTACCAGAACGCACCCCCTGACGGACAGTTACCCGGAATTTTTCTTCACTGGTCTCGGCATTCTCCAGGTCAATCACCCGGCCAAACATTCTTCGCATCAGCCCTGGATTGGAGACTTCGCCAATCTGCACCCAGCCAGTGATCATAACGCCAGCGCCAGGGTCCTGCTCAGTGACGGCGATATTGTTCGCTTCCCAGAAATTCAGTATATGATTCCAGAGTTCATCGGGACTTCTGTCTGCCAGAAGTACACGGCTGCCGCCGGTTTGCAGGATCTGGTAAGCGGCACCATCATCATGAACAATACGCCGTGATGCCCGGGGCACCTGGTTGGCTTCATCCACCAGCACACTGGAGGTAATAGGAGGAATCACCATGTAATCTTCACGGGGGGCGGCTTTCAGGTCTTTCGGTATAACCAGGTCCGGATAAACCTTCGCATCCACATAGTCGCCGCCCTTATCGCGAAAATAGCCGTTTTCACCAATCAGCGAGCTGCAGGCGCCCAGCATGGCCGATACTCCGGCCAGAGTTATAACCTTGTGTACGTGCTTCATGCACTCTCCTTAGAATGACTTACCAGCGCCAGCTGCATTGGAATATGGCCTGTATTCCATAACCAATATCTACTCAATGATATTACAGGCCGCCAGAGCAGCTCTGACATCACCCTGGCAGGAAGGCGAAAGAGGTGTCAGGGGCAGGCGAATACCACAGTCAATCAAATCCATTTCCTGCAGTGCAAATTTCACAGGAATGGGGTTCGCCTCAATAAACAGTTTTGTATGCAGAGGCATAAGCCGCTGGTTAAGCGCCCGCGCTTCATCCGCGTTGCCGGCCATAGCCAGCACACACAGCTCATGCATTTCTGCAGGAGCTACGTTGGCGGTCACAGAGATATCACCCTTGCCACCCATCAGCATCACTTCAACAGCCGTTGCGTCATCTCCGGAAAGAATATCCAGTTTCTCGCCACAGCGTTCAATCAGCTCACGGGCACGGTCAATATCACCGGTCGCTTCTTTAATCGCGACGATATTATCAATACCAGCCAGACGTACCACTGTGTCCGGCAACATATCCACAGCCGTACGGCCGGGAACATTATAGAGAATCTGGGGAATGGCAACGGACCGGGCAATGGTTTCAAAATGCCGGAACAGGCCTTCCTGGGTAGGTTTATTGTAATAGGGCGTCACCAGCAGGCAGGCGTCCGCACCAATCGTTTTGGCTTCAGCCGTTAAATGCACGGCCTCCTGGGTGGAGTTACCTCCTGTACCAGCAATCACGGGTAAACGACCATTGACCTGGTCAACTACCCGTTTAAGCACCTGGCAATGTTCTTCTACTGTTATTGTTGCCGACTCTCCTGTTGTCCCTACGGCGACAAAACCATCTGTTCCCTTTTCAATATGGAACTCAACCAGGTCCTGCAGGCGCTGCCAATCCAGCTCACCGTTGGGCAGCATTGGGGTCACCAGGGCCACTAAACTGCCGGAAATCATCTGCTCACTCCGCTTCCGCGTCATTGGAATACTCTGGGAAATGTTACCGGTGCCCATGGCTTTGCACAAGAGAACAAACTATAGAACCGATACGTATATCCGCATTAACCGCAACCCCTTCCACACAGTCTTGAGCTCCTGCCGGAGAAAAGGGATGATAATTCCTGAATTTGTTCAAGTAAGCAGGAAATTCCATGCGTCTGACCTTCCTCGGCACCGCAGCCGGCCTTCCCTCCCGAGACAGGAATGTCAGCGCCACGATTCTGGCTAAAGATGACAGCCGGGACTGGTATCTGATTGACTGCGGAGAAGGCACCCAGCATCAGGTTATGAGGTGCCGTTACACCCTGAAGCATCTGCAGGGTATTTTTATCACCCATGTCCATGGGGATCATATGTTTGGCCTGCCCGGGTTGATCACCAGCGCCAGCATGCAGGGACGCACCGCACCCCTGCCCATCTGCGCTCCGGAAGGTGTGGAAAGTTTTGTCCGCCATGCTCTGGCCTGCGCAGCTGTCAGCCAACTGCCTTTTGATCTGCGGTTTTATCCTTCGGACAACAGCGACTTTCACCATAACACTGAAGACTTTGTGGTTCGCTCCCACCCTCTCTCCCACCGGGTTCCCTGCTACGCCTATGAGTTTGAGGAGCGTCCGGAACCCGGCCACCTGTGCGCAGAAAAACTGGCGCTGCTCCAGGTTCCCCGGGGACCGCTCTGGGGATTACTGCAACAGGGCAGAACCGTCACTCTTCCCGATGGCCGTGAAATCCGGCCGGCAGATGTGAAAGAGGCTCCTCCTGCTCCCCGCCGTGCCATTATTGCCGGAGATAATGACCAGCCGGAGATTCTTCATAACGTCCTGAATCGGGCCGATATCCTGGTCCATGAAGCCACCTTTTCCAGCCCGGTGCGGGATAAAGTCGGCAGCCAGTGGATGCACAGCACTCCAGCCCAGGTTGCCAGAGCAGCAGAAAACGCAGGAGTGAAACACTTGATCCTGACACACTTCAGCAACCGCTATCAGCGTCACCCGCGACCGGGCCAGATGGGTATTGAAGAACTGCGCCGGGAAGCCCTGGAACACTACAACGGCACTGTCACCCTGGCCCAGGATTTCACCAGCTGGGAACTGAACAAAAAGGGAGAGTTCAGGGAGGTCTGATTCTTCTCATCAGACCAAATACAGAAATAAGGTGTGGAAAGGAGTTACAAACTTTCCACAATTTCCCCGTCATCAGCGAAAGCTTCCGGGTCTGCCAGCAGCAACGGTTCCGGAGACAGATCAAAACACATTAGCTCAGTATCCACTGTAAACCAGTTTTCCAACAATTCAGCATTCAATGTTTCTGGCCAGAGGGCGCTGTCCACGCACCAGGCCATCAGCTCGTTGGTGAGTATCTCCCGGGCATTCCCAAGAACCGCATCCATAAAATCCTGTTCGGACTCTGCCTCAGATACCAGATAAACCGTTCCAGTCTGTTCCAGTTGCTGTTTCAGTATGGCCAGTTCTTCCCTGTCATCTCCGGCGACACTGCCACACCACGCAAGAAAGTCTGGCCGGGCCCGCAGGCGCAGCGCGGAACGATTAAGCATTTTCATGAATCAATCCTGCAAGGATAAAAGGCTGCACCATAATAGAATCTTCGATTCAGGAAAACAGAAAACCAAAAGGCTTTTCTTCGGTTATTTTCTTCGGCGACGCCGTTGTCGGCGTGAAGGCGGATCCTGATGCAGTTCTTGATACCGTTGTTGAGACTGAACAGACATCCTTTGCAACACACTCAGACACTCCTCTACCAGGGCAGGCAGAAAATGAACAGCATCATCTTCACCTGTATCAGCTCCCCGGCAGAAGTCTTCATATATGTGCTCCAGCGCCTCGTAATAGTCATGTGATATTTTCTCCTTCCTCACAAGGAGTACAACCTGCTCACTGGTTAAGCATTCTTCACTGCTATTTATTTCCAACAGGCAGTATATGGCTTTCAACATTCTGACTGTCACCTTCTTATCTGTCTCTGCCAGACTATTCACTGCATGCATAACTGTGCCAGAACCCAAAATCCTGTCCCACAGCCCCTTATCCGTAGCAAGATTCTGCAACAGAGCCTGGGCTTTCGGGGTTAACGCTTCGGCAACAGCAGCCCCCTTTGGCAACAGCCACTGTTTCTCATTCTGGGGTTCAGGAATACTTTCCAGTAACTCACGCTGCCGTATCAAGGCTGCAGAGGATACAACATCACTGGGAATAACTTTTCTTTTACTTATATGCTCCAGCTTTAAACGCCCATGGGCGTCAATCAGGGACTGATACTCATGGGAAGAAACATACCTCTGGATAGCTGGATAAAATACAGATAAATCAGTAGCAGAGCAGGCGGTTGCAATCTCATCATTATCAAATGGGTTCTTTTTCAACAAAAACTCTAACATACCCTCTGCTGGCCAGGTGCCAACCCGGCGGGCTATCATCTTTCTATAAGCGATTATTTTTTTCCCCAGCATTATATCCAGACACGTCGGCGGCAAGTTCCTGCATAGAGCCAGCAGGCTGGCATCATCCCCATAGTCACTGCACTCTTTTACCAGAACCTGAAAATTGAACGTCCCCATTCCGGCTTTAACCGCAATAGATTGCTGAACATGAGCAAAACTCTGATCAATAACGGACAAAACAGGCTTCCCATAGCCACAGGTTTCACACTGCCTGCGCAAAGCGATGTAATACTCCAGAGATTGAAAATACTGCTCCAGAGGATTTCCCCCCTGAACAGTGAGAAACGCTTCCATCTGTTTAATCAGAGCAGTTGTCGCAGACCCGATATTCGCAATGGCAGGCCTCCCCTCCTTCTCCGCCCCTTTCAATATCTGAAACAGTGAAATTTCCGCACGATGCACCTGGGCCAGTGGCGTCTGCTCAAGGGCACTGACTCCTTCCAGGCAACGGGCCACCTGCAAAGGCTCATCCACAACAGCGCTGCAATCCGGTAAAACCTTTTTCACCTGAAAGCATCGCTCAAGAATCTGCCGCCTTTTGAATACGCCATTACATATTTCCGGTACCAACCGGATCGATTGCGGGGGAACCTCATCAGCCCTTGAAACATGCCAGCAAAAGAAATCTCCCCTGCGGTTAATGCCAAAGGCCAGGTTTTCCGGAGGGTTCTCTCGCGGACCTTTTACTTTCTCCCAGGCACGGAAGGGGGAAGAAGTATCAAGTGTCAATGCGTCCATACGGTATTTGCCTCGAAGGTTCCTTGAAGTAAAGACCTTGGAAACAACCAAAAATTATGAACATATATGTCAGCCAAGGTGACCAGCCCGATGGATTTTCTACGAGATTTTTTAATACCCGACCCAGCCAAATCGACGGAACAGACTGGCCAACACCGGATCCAGAGGAGCATGGACAGTCATCGTCTCTCCGGACACAGGGTGTCGAAAAGTTATATCGGTGCAGGCAAGTAATAAGCGCCCCGCGTCCAGATTTTCGGCGAAGTAGCGGTTATGCTGCCCTTTGCCATGTTTGGCGTCCCCGATAACCGGATGAGAGATATGTTTCATATGTCGTCTGACCTGGTGCTTACGACCGGTTTTCGGCATCACTTCAACAAGGGAATAACGGCTGGAAGGATAACGATCAATCTGCACAGGCAGTTCAACTGTCTTTAACCGCCGGAATTCAGAAATAGCTTCCTGAGGAGGTTTATCCCGCTGAGCTTTCCGGTCTGTCATTTTGTCATACTTTTCTTTCAGGGCATGGTCAATCATCCCGTATTCAGGAGGAATGCCCCGCACAACAGCCAGATAACGTTTTTCAACCTGCCCATTTTGGAACTGTTCCCCGAGAATACGGGCAATATCTGAAGAGAGCGCAAATACCAGCACTCCAGATGTAGGCTTATCTAGACGATGTACAGGGAAAACATGCCGGCCAATCTGATCCCGCACTATTTGCATGGCAAAACGGGTTTCGTGACGATCAATCATCGACCTGTGCACCAACAACCCTGATGGTTTATTCACAGCAACCAGAAAATCATCCTGATACAGAATTTCCAGCTGTTCAGCACCGGACACGGGCAGGTTTTCAGACATAACGGTAAAAGGTTTGACCCAGGATTTAAACAAAAACGGGAGCACACTAACTGTCATTCCTCCATCCTGCAAACCGGCCCAGCAGGGTATAATGGTTCTTTCAGCAATATTAAAAAATCGCCCTGGCCTTTTATGACTGATACCCCGGAAATTCTGCTGTTTAACAAACCCTTTATGGTGCTCTGCCAGTTTACTGATAACGAGAATCGGGACACGCTGGCAAATTACATCAAGCGTCCGGGGGTATACGCCGCCGGACGTCTTGACCGGGATAGCGAAGGTCTTCTTCTACTGACCAACAACGGCACTGTGCAGAACAGAGTTTCCGACCCAAAGCACAAAATGGAGAAAACCTACTGGGCCCAGGTGGAAGGTATTCCCCAGGAAAGCGACCTGAATAAACTTTGCAGGGGAATCACCCTGAAAGACGGTCCCACCCTCCCCGCAAAAGTGCGTTTAATGCCCGCTCCCGTTATCTGGCCCAGACATCCGCCCATTCGTAAACGGGCAAACATCCCCGACTGCTGGCTGGAGATAAAAATATCCGAAGGCCGTAACCGACAGGTACGTCGTATGACAGCAGCCATAGGTTTTCCGACACTGCGTTTGGTGCGTTATGCTATCGGGCCATGGACAGTTAATAATCTGCAGCCGGGAGAGTACCGTACTCTGCCCGCTCCTGCCGAACTCACAAGAAAAACGGAGAAATCTTCAGGCAGGGTTTTCAGGAAGTTCTCTCCTTCACACAGAAGAACTCGTCCCTCGGGAAAAACAAGCCCGGGGAAGAAGCTACAGTCCAGAAGACCAGTGAAACGATAGCTGTCTTACCGCCTGTATTTATTCGAAAATCAAAAAAACTGTCAGACGACCTACACTTCCTGTCTGTACCTAAAGATCAGGAATAGAAAGAATGGAAATTAGAACATTCTCTGAAGAGAATACGACAGATACCGCCGAAATACAGTATTCACTGGATAACAGCTGGGAACAGGCCAGGGAGCGGCTGACCCTGTTGGAAAGCTGGACGAATCCTCATACACTCAGGCAGTTGAATGAACTGAATATCCAAAAAGGCTGGCGCTGCCTTGACGCAGGCGCTGGCCTTGGGGGTATCACCCGCTGGCTGGCGAAGCAGGTTAGCAAGGAGGGAAGGGTCGATGCCGTGGATATGGATACCCGCTTTCTGGAAGAGCTGAAGCTTTCCAATGTCAAGGTATCCAGAAAAAGCCTGAAAACAGATGACCTGGGCTGCAGTGCCTATGACCTTGTTTTTTCACGGAATGTCATGATGCATATTCCCCAGCGCACAGATGTCATCATCAAGCTTGCCAAGGCGTTGAAACCCGGTGGCATAATGATACTGGAAGACGCTGGCTATCAATGCCCGGGGCTAGGCTATGACCGTTTTTCGGACGATCCTGAACTAAACCAGTATACTGGCGACCTGTACAACATCATTGAACAGTATGGCCTCATGTCCTTTTCATCCACCTATATAAATGCCAGTTATATGCACGAGGCAGGCCTGACTGATATCAGCGGACAATCCTGGTCTCAACTGGGCAGGGGCAATAAAATAGAAGGGAAGGTTCTTGAGTTGAGCATGCTACAGCTGAAACCATTGCTTATGGCCCGGGGGATAAATGAGAACCTGTATGATCGGGTCATGGCGCAGTACCTCAACCCCAAAGCCATGTGGTGGGGTGCGTCCCATGTCACCACTGTGGGCAGAAAGCCTCAACAGTAAAAACGAAAGTCTGGTATCTAATTATCGCGGTAGAAAAGTTGACTTACTCGGTGAGCCGCATAGGATACCAGCTCCACCCACCATCCCGAGTTAATGATGAAAAGACTTCTACCGGTACTGGCAGTTATGCTGGCCTTTACCTGTACTTTTGCCACTGTTGATGCCCATGCGAAAAAACTTGGCGGCGGTAAATCTTTTGGCAAAAGATTCCAGACAGCACCCTCCCAATCCAAACTTACCCAACAACCTTCCCTGTCCTCCCAGAAGAACTTTAATCAAAACAGCAGTCAGGCCAACAACAAAACGCCACATAAGCAACGGGGCATGTTCAGTGGAGCTATGGGCGGCTTCCTCGGTGGCATGCTGGCAGGCGGATTAATCAGCTCCCTGTTTGGCGGCTTCGGCGGCATGGGTGGCATGGGCGGTGCCTTCAGCGGCCTTCGCTTTATGGATATTCTCCTGCTTGCAGGTCTGGCTTTCCTGTTATTCAAACTGTTTAAAGCCATGAAAGGTCGAACGGCCTCTGCGGGTAGCCACAGCCCTGGCTCCAGCCAGGGTTACTACCATTCAGGCTCTGCCAGCTCCCAGTGGAATAACGGCAACCAGAGTCAGCCTGACGCCAACTTCCGGGATTCCGTTAGTGGTTTCCGTCCCTCTGGCAGCAAGCCTGATGCAGAGTTTCCCGGCCAGAACTCTGCTGCAAACACAGATACCGGCTTTGGGTCTTTAGACAACGATACACCCTTTAACCTGCCCCCCGGGTTTGACCTGAACGGCTTCCTTAACCGTTCCCGCAACCATTACCGAACCATTCAGGAAGCCTGGAACACCGGTGATATGAACACGATCCGGGAATATGTCTCTCCTGATCTGTTTACCCATCTGCAGAAGGAGCGCGCCGGACTGCAGGGTGACCAGCATACGGAAGTGATGTTTGTGGACGCAGAACTGGTACGGGCAGATCATAACGCCGGACGCACTGAACTCAGCCTGCGCTTCAGTGGCCGCTACCGCGACAATGTTGAGCGGGTTGAAGAGAAAATTACTGACATCTGGCACTTGGAACAAAGTCAGTCAAACTCTCCCTGGCTGATCGTTGGTATTGAATACGCAGAAGATTAATCTGCTATTTAGACTGACCTGTTATTCCTGTTATTGCTTGAATTCAGCATCCCTTGCCAGGCTGTCCAGAATGGGGCAGTCCGGCATATCATCACCGTGACAGCAGGTTGCCAGTTTTTCCAGGCTGGCCTTCATGGTCTGGAGTTGTGCCAGGCGGGTATTAATATCAGCAATCCGGGCTAAAGCCAGGGCTTTTACATCAGAGCTTTTTCGGGTTTTGTTTTTGTAAAGCCCCAGCAACTCTCCGCATTCTTCCAAAGAAAACCCCAGTTCCCGGGCATGACTGATAAAGCCCAGCTCTCGGATATGATTTTCCTGGTAATCCCGGTACCCGTTCTCCTTACGGATTGCCGGAGTAACCAGCCCGATACTTTCATAGTAACGAATGGTTTTGGTGGTCAGATTGATCGCTTGGGCGACTTTAGAAATATTCATTTCCCGGCCCTCGCCAAATATGGATTATGTGTCATCTCAGGCTTACGTTGGTGATGTTATTGACATTCTAACCTGAGACGGTTGGCTTCAGTGGCTTCAGGACATCCAGGCCCGAAAAAGCCATGTGCCTGTGCAGTCTGCCAAATAAATTTATGGATGCCGACACTGACATATCCAGGCAGAGTCATAATCGATCTCCCTCCAGTTGCCAGTCCAGACCAGCTTTTTATTACCGCAAACTCCCGGACATGCATTGTGGGCATCAACATTGTCATAAATTTCCTGGTTTGTCCTGACATCCAGTGTGTCTGAGCAGCTACAGCTTAGCGGAGGCAACCGCTCTATTGCGCTGATTCGGTCACAGGCTACCGGATCTTTGAAATGTTGAATATTGACCATCCCTGCCCACCAAAGGTTTTTCTTCAAACAAGCCTGGGGGCACTGCTTAGGCATATGGGTGTCTTTGCAGGGTGTTCTTGAAGCAATATACATGGCTTCCGACAAAGCCGCCTGGGGACAGAGCACACCCGCCAGCGCATTACAGCAGACGACAACTGTCATCACCATACAAAAGGGCAGAAAGAATGATGAAAATTTCACAACGGCTTTCCTGTTCAAAGGATAGGAACGCGGATTTCTATGAAAAAACAAGTATGCACTGCCGTACGTAATGATTACTTCGGACAGTACTGCCTTTGTTCATCCGGTAAACAGTGAGAGGCCTGGCAGAAACAAGTATCCATAGTGAATACCCTGGCACTGTTCCAGCCCATAGTGACAGGCAGAGCCTTGCAGGCATTCGGACATTTTTCCCTGCCCTCTATATCGTCATAAACTTTTTCGGGCATGGCAATCCGTACTTCACAGGGACACTGACAGGTCATGGCAAGACCTTCACCATCCAGTATCTGATGGCAGTCTACTGTGCCCTGCAGCCCTTCCACAAGAACCTGAAAATCAGCTCCGCCCCATTGCCTGCGCTCACCGAGACATGGCTTTTCACAGGCTCTGCAAATATCTTTGGTATCGCCAGAACTCTGTGGTAATTCACAGTACTGAATACCATTCTCTGCCAAAGTCTGTGACAGATCAGCAGCCTGAACAAACGACCATAACCCTATAATCAACAGGAACAGAAAAATATGAAATGGAGAAAAAAAACGGGGAGCCAAAGGGAAAAACATCATGACCACCTCACCCAAAACCATGAGGGCTGAGTGTAGTAAAGGATTTCAATAACAAAACTTAAAGTGTGACTTTCAGCCTGAAAATCACACTTCAGATTATCGGAATAACCGGGGGACAGTCTTACCGACTGGAAGGTTTGAACAGCCGCAGCCTGTTAGCGTTGGATACCACAGTTACTGAAGACAGCGCCATGGCCGCTCCAGCCAGCATGGGATTCAGCAACAGGCCGGTCAGGGGATAGAAGACACCAGCCGCAACAGGAATACCGAGAGTATTGTAAATAAACGCGCCAAAGAGGTTCTGGCGAATATTGCCCATGGTAGCCCGAGATAATTCCACAGCATCAGCCAAGCCATGGAGAGAGGCCCCCATCAGGGCAATATCCGCAGCCTCAATGGCCACATCAGCACCTGTGCCTATGGCCACGCCCACATCCGCCCGTGCCAGTGCCGGTGCATCATTAATACCGTCACCGGTCATACCGACAATTTCTCCGGCCTCCTGCAATTCACGGACATAACGTTCCTTATCTTCCGGCAGGGCCTGAGCGAGGAAAACATCAATTCCAGTCTGTCCGGCCACAACCCGGGCGGTATCTTCATTATCCCCGGTCATCATCACAACTTTCAGGCCCAGGGCATGCAGACGCTGAATGGCCGCAGCAGAGTCTTCCCTGACCGGGTCGGATACCGCAATCACACCGGCCAGTTTCCCATCCACCGCCAGATACATCACCGTCTGCCCGCTACCCGCCAGCTCAGCTGCCCGGTCAAGGACACTATTCGTATCTATTTTATTGACTGCCATCAGACTCTGGTTGCCAAACAAGAGAGTTGCCCCATCAACCTGCCCGCGAATGCCACGTCCTGTTTCGGCGGCAAAGTTCGTAACAATACCGGGGTTGTCATTCACCTCTTCCGCTGCTTTCAGAACTGCTGCCGCAAGGGGATGCTCAGACAAACGCTCAAGGGCCGCCGCCAGAGACAGCACCTGTTCCCGGGAAAAACCTTCCAGAGGATAAACAGCTGTTACCGCAGGTCGGCCTTCAGTGACGGTACCGGTTTTATCCAGAACTACTGTCGTTAACTTGCTAGCGGTCTGCAGAGCTTCACCCTGGCGCACCAGCATGCCCATTTCCGCAGCCTTGCCAACACCCACCATTACCGACATGGGAGTCGCCAGACCAAGGGCGCAGGGGCAGGCAATAATCAATACCGTGACCGCAACGACCAGTCCGTGGGTAAGGGCAGGAGCCGGACCAAAAACAAACCAGACAGACGCAGCCAGAACAGCAATGGCTATAACCACGGGAACAAAGATGGAAGATACTTTGTCCGCCAGTCTGGCAATGGGCATTTTGGAGTTCTGGGCCTGCTTGACCAGAGCGATAATCCGGGCCAGGGCTGTTTCACTGCCCACCTTTTCAGCACGGATAAGCACAGAGCCATTGCCGTTTATTGTACCGGCGCTCATTTTATCTCCGGGTACTTTTCTGACCGGCACTGGCTCCCCGGTCAGCATGGACTCGTCCACCAGGGTACCGCCCTCTGTCACCTCGCCATCCACAGGAATACTGTCCCCGGGACGGATACGCAGCACATTGCCAGGATGAACCTGTTCAACAGGCACCTCCTGCTCCCCTTCCGCCGATACCAGGCGGGCGACAGGTGCCTGAAGGTTCAGCAACCGTCTGACCGCCTCCCCGGTTTTCCCTTTGGCCCTTAGCTCCATGGCCTGACCGAAGTTAATCAGGCCAATGATCATCGCCGAAGCTTCAAAATACACGTGTCGTGCAGCTTCCGGCAGAAGCCCGGGAAACAATACGACAAACATCGAGTAAATCCAGGCTGCGCCGGTACCCAGGGCGACGAGGGTGTCCATGGTGGCGCTGCGATTAATAATGGATGTCCACAATCCCTGAAAGAAATGCCCGCCACAGACAATCATCACAGCCAGGGTCGCGATACCGGCAATACCCCATTGCCACTGATTGACTCCCGGCGTGATAGACATTTCATCAATCACCATGCCCCAGATCATCAAGGGCACACTCAGGGCAATCGCCACCAGGGCATGCCAGACTTTGCGCCGGAATTCCTTCCGGTCCCGGGCCTCCTGGCGGACACGATTTTGTTCTTCACTCTCAACTATTGCGGCTTCAAAGCCAATGGAGGCCATCACCTCCACCAGTCGCTCAGGTGCTGTCGTACCATTGATCCTGCAGGTTTTCTCGGCAAGATTAACAACAGCAGACGAAACATCAGCCTCTTGGGCAAAGGCTTTCTCAATCTTCCCGACACACCCCGCACAGGAGATTCCTGGAAGGGACAGGGTGGTCAACGGAGCACTCTGGGGAAGGGAATGTTTTGGTGAATCAGTCATAACCGATACGACGCGTGTCAATTTATGATAAGCACAGGCTAACCCTTACCCTGACTGGAAGGTCAAGGTTTATTGCTCATTTTGGCTGTTTTTCAGCTATCAGTTCTCTGATTGTCGTCTGTTGGATTTATTTCTACGGGAGGTTCCCAATGAAATGTTCCCAGCAGCAGATCAAAGATGGGCAGGGTGACATTAAAGTTGCACTCCTTCATCAGGTTTCTACGGTGATGAAGATTATGAAGCTGACGCAGGTGTCGCCAGCCGGGTAGACGTTCCGCAAAGCTTCCGGCAGGCAGGTGGTAACTGAAGTGCATAACCTCATACCACAGGTAACCGAAAATACCACCAGCGGCCATAAGGTAAGCGACATTGGGGGAAACCAGGGTATACAGCAGAAAACCTGTGGGCAGAACCAGTCCGAACAGAAAAGCAAAAATCAGATACACCGGAAACAGCACAACCCGCCAGTCCCTGACACTCTCCCAGGGCATATGGTTTTCCAGAAAGAAACTATGATGATCGCCGCTATGGCGGCTATAGAACAGCTTTCCTATACGGGTTTTGCGATGGCCAAACCAGCGATGGGCAACATACTCGGCAAAATTGGCAAACAGAATAGTTACCGGAAGCATCAGCCACTCCTGCCATGAAGGAGACTGTAGTTGCAGCAGGGAAAATACAATCACCCCGATACCCACACCTGCCACCGAAAACATATGCAGCCAGCCATTATAGGAGGCACTGATATTGGGACGATAACTGGCGCGGAAAGCTTCCATTACAGCAACATTCATGACGTTCACCTGGCCATAATTATTTTTATTATTTGGATTCGGCTCCATGATATTTTCAGACTTTGAGGATGTACAGGCAACAGCTGATAAACAATAAGAATGACTGCTTATGTCACTTCCCCTGAACGAAATACTGGGTATGATGACGGGTTATCCTGCCTGACAGATCAGCTTTCCAGCCAGACATCCCTGGCCCAGTGCCAGATGCTTGGCCATTCGTCTTCGGTAAGCCCTTCTTCCCGGGACCAGAACCGGACATTGCCGTCCTGCTCAATACAGTAATAACCAGCGGGGGCTTCGCAGACAGCTATCAGCTCCCGGGGCATTCCCAGATCCCAGGCCAGGGCGGTAATTTCCGGAAGATAAGTATGGGAGTGCTCATCGGTAACTGTGGCTGGCTCCAGGGAACCACAGACCACATCACTGACTTCTTTCAGGAAAATCTTATAGTCCTCGGGCAGGTGAATCAGGATCTGCTCCTGCACAATCACAAGGTCATCGTCGTCCGGTAAGCCCAGCGGCGCGGGCACGTCTTCATTGCATTCCCGCAGCAGCTCGATCACATCTTCCATTGTTCAATACCTGAAATCAGTCTAATCAGAACATTCTATACCGTAACTGGTATGTCACCGAACATTGTCCGACGGTATTAATCGCAGAACTCAACCACATCTCGGTAAGCCAGGGAGCCACCGAAAATATCCAGGGCGCTGCCAATGGTCACGTGAACACGATTCTGCCCGGCTTTACGTACGTCAGCAAGATGCTCCAGGGTAGCGACACCACCGGCATAGGTCACAGGCCGGGAGGCATGCTCACCGAGAAGGTTGACCAGTTCCAGATCTGGCCCGGCCATCTTGCCTTCCACAGATGCGGCGTGAACCAGGAATTCATCACAGAAAGCCCCCAGTTCTTTTAAGGTCCGACTGTTAATCACGGTATCGGTAAACGTCTGCCAGCGGTCGGTGACAATATAATACTCACCATCCCGGGCTTTACAGGAGAGGTCGAGCACCAGATGCTCCGGGCCGGTGGCGGCCACCAGTTTTTCCAGGTTCTCGTAATCAATACGACCCTCACGGAACACCCAGGAGGTTACAATAACGTGGGACGCCCCCATATCCAGATACTCACGGGCATTGCCTGCATTAATGCCGCCACCAATCTGCAAGCCTTTCGGCCACTCTCCAAGGGCTTCCCGAGCCGCTTGCTCGTTGTCCGGTCCCAACTTAATTACATGGCCACCCCGCAGGTTATCTTCACGGTACATGGCGGCAAAGTGGGCTGGGGACTGATCTGTCTCAAAGTTTACCCGCGCAGAATTATCAGCGTCAGACAGAGAACTGCCGACAATCTGTTTTACCTTGCCTTTGTGCAGATCGATACAGGGGCGAAATTCCATGAATATACTCTTTCTGGACTGTTGCGGCCGGGGAGAAATTAGCCTTTATAACGACTATTGTCCCAGATAACGGCCATCTGACAAGCGGACAACATGATACTTACAATCCCAGGGAGTATGGATCAGACTTTTATAGTCTGGCATAGGTCAAATCTCTAGATAAAAAGGACGATAAAAAGAGAGGATAAAAGATAAAAAGGACGATAAAACGATAAAAAGGACAGCCATTGATTGGACTGCGAAGACTGTAACGACTGAGCTCAAAGGCGGTACTGAGAAAAAAGTTGAGAAGGTAAAGACTGAGACTGTTCAGTTTGAGCCAGCTTCACTAGGGGTACCTGTTCCTGCAAACAGAATGAATCCGCAGGTAGAGCATGTGGTTAAGGTGTCGTCAACACTGCCTATTGATGAGAAAACTTCTGTAGTAACAGGTTCACTGGACTTTGGACTCTCTCTAGCCACAAGCGATGACCTAGGTGAGAGGATGTATGGCACCATCAGTTTAGCGTCAGAGGTTGGGGTTCGACGGGCTGATCAGCAGGCTGGTCTTTCTCGTAGGGAGCGTCAGCTCATAAAATGGCAACAGCAGTCAGAAGAATTTAGCGCGCGAGAGCAAAAGGCAATTAAAAGCGCCTCTATAGAGCGTTATGGCTTTATGCCGAAATCTTATCTTAGTTTGAGTGATGAGTTTGTGTCCAAAGCGTTAGATAGAGGTTATGGTTACCAGCTAGGAAAAGTCATGACAGGACGTGCTGATGGTGTAATTAGCCTCTTAGATACTGCTGCATCAGCTGTTGGACTGGGTGATTCAAAGGGAGATGCAGCCAAAGCCTGGTCGCGCATTGGAGAAACCATCTATTTTTCTGGTAAGCTTGCCCTGTCCGCGACTTATGGGCAAAGCGTTGTTGGGCGCTACGCCTCTCCTGAACTAAGTTCATTTGCCCCGGACGTTGCTCAGAGTTTTGCGAATAGTTTTGTTGATAACATTACGTTGGCGCATAGTGAGGGCGGCGTGGAGGGAGTATTGGGTCGGGCAACAGGGCTGGTACTGACTCTTGGTGCGGAGCTACTTGTTGGCTCAAAGGGGTTGAGTCGGGTTGGTAGGGTTGATGTTCCAAACAGCAAGACCTTCTCAACCACTGATTCTGTGTCGGTTACTGGTAATAGGGCTATTGACCTTGGACAAAGCTATGAAACTGGTGTTCGATCTCTTTACGGTACTAATGCAACGTTTAAGCAAAGGCAATATGAAGCATTAGTCAATGGAGAATGGGTTTCCGGGGTCGCTGATAACGTCGTTACTATCGGTGGAAAGTCCACAGCGGTAGAGGCCAAGTTTGTAGACGATTGGTCGAAGTCCTTGAGAAATCCAGCTAGCCAAAATGGTTCACGTCCATGGGCTGTTGCAGAACAGCAAAAGATGGTCGACCAAGCTATTAAATACAACTCTGCTTTTGATGATGTCGTATATCACACGAATAATGTTGATTTGGCGAGCTATTATTCAACAGTATTCAAAGATGCAGGGGTCAATAACTTTAAATTTGTTATTACTCCAGCAACGAAGAAATAGAGGTTTGTATGTCAAATAAGATGGAAGAAATTCTTGGCGGGGCGATAGAGTCTGAACGTTCTTTACCTGGAACAAATATAGTCGAAGGAAGAGGCTATTGTTATATACAGGATAATGGAAGTGATGACTTTGAATCGCAGTTTAAACAAGTAATTAGAAAGGTTAATCCTCCACTGGCAAAAAGTGGAGGTGCTGTTAATGAGGGGTGTAAAGTTACTTTGCCTAACGGCCAGATCTTTCATGCAGTATCTTATAAAGGTGATCTGGAAGGGTGGCAAAAGCAGATAGCTCAAGGTGCGGTCGAGTTGGATTTGGATGTGATGTATATATCAGATGGTAAATTCATCTTGTCTGACAATGAATCTATACCGACTTCTGAGTGCTCTGTGATTTTTGACTAAGACATCTCTGGTATAGAGATATTTAACCTAACTGTAAGCCCAGCCATCGAGCTGGGCTTTTTTTATCCTGTGGAGCTCGTTCCTAATTGGCTGGCGGTATGCTTCAAGATCATGCCATCAATAATCGATTGAATGGCGCGTTGATCCTCTTCTGACATCTGGCTTAAAATAAAAAGGACATCCATTAACTGGACAGCTCTCGCCGCTGGTCTACTTTCTCTCTCACTCACATTGAGCAGGAGTAAAACTATGACCAGCCCGCGCCGCGCCTTGATTGATCTGGACAGCACACCTTACTATCACTGCATAATAAAATAATAAAAAGTAATAAAAAGGACATCCATTAACTAGACAGCTCTCGCCGCTGGTCTACTTTTTCTCTCTCACTCACATTGAGCAGGAGTAAAACTATGACCAGCCCGCGCCGCGCCTTAATTGATCTGGACAGCACACCTTACTATCACTGCATGGCGCGTTGTGTCCGACGGGCTTTTCTGTGCGGGGAAGACTCCCTGACGGGCAACAGTTACGAGCACCGTAAGCCCTGGGTGGTCGATCGCCTGAAAGAGCTGGCGGGTATTTTTTCCATTGAGGTCTGTGCTTATGCGGTCATGTCTAACCATTACCATGTGGTTTTGCATGTGGATACCGAAACGGGCAACAGCTGGAATGACCAGGAGGTTCTAAAACGCTGGACGCAACTCTTTGATGGCCCACTACTGGTACAACGGTTTCTGGCCGGAAGCCTGCAGGATGAAGCCCAGCAAAAACGGGTGGCCGAGTTTGCTGATATCTATCGCCAGCGGCTACTGGATATCAGTTGGTTTATGCGTTGTTTAAACGAACACCTGGCCCGCAGGGCCAACGAAGAAGACCAATGCAAAGGACGATTTTGGGAAGGGCGCTTTAAGAGTCAGGCGCTGCTGGACGAAGCTGCTGTTCTGTCGTGTATGGCCTACGTGGATCTGAATCCGGTACGTGCAGGTCTTGCCAGTCAGCCGGAAACGTCCGATTTTACGTCCATCCAGGAGCGCATAGAGCAATGGCGGGTAGCCAATGCACAGCAGAAATGGCTGAAGCCTATGAAAACAAACAAACGACAAGGAAAAGGTTTTATTCCTTTTGCCCTGTCGGATTATTTTGAGTTGGTAGACTGGACGGGGCGCGCTGTACGGGACGATAAACGAGGAGCCATTGCCGCTCACTTGCCACCGGTTTTGCACCGGTTGAGTATCAACCCGGATAAATGGCTGAAAACCATGCAGCCCCATGGCAACCGGTTTGTGCGAGGAGTGGGCGGGAAAGAAGCGTTACAGGCTTATGCCGAAAAAATAGGCAGACAGTGGCTACATGGGATGAAGGCGAGTCAATGCTTGTTTGCTCAATGAGTAGGGGTTTGGGGGAGGCACAATCAATGGGTAATGGGATGGTTCGCCCCTCCATACGGCTTCAATGAGCCACACTGATTTTCACCAGAAAACAGAATGGAGCAAACCACCCATGAACATTTCAGTACTTGGTATCGATATTGGCAAGAACAACTTTCACCTCTTTGACAGCTTTGTCAACAGCCAGAAGTCTGCTCGAAAAAAAATGAAAAGGCACAAGCTGATGGAATACATGGCACTTTTAGAACCGCGCACCATTGCCATGGAAGCCTGTGCAGGTGCTCACCATCTGGCCAGACAATTTCAGTCATATGGCCATACCGTTCGGCTGATAGCGCCGCAGTACGTCAAACCCTTTGTGAAAACAAACAAGAACGACTACAACGATGCTGAAGCCATCTGCGAAGCGGCGACAAGGCCCGGCATGCGTTTTGTACCCATTAAAACCGTCGAACAGCAAGAAGGGCAGCTTCTCCACCGGGTTAGACAACAAGCTATCAAGCAGCGCACGGAGGTTATTAATGAGATACGCGCAGCTTTAATGGAAGAGGGTATCACCGTCTCACAAGGTATCACTCGAATCAGAAGTCAATTACCGGGTATTCTGGAAAACGCTGAGAATGGCCTTGGTTCCGTTTCCCGGGAACTGATTCACGAGCTCTCAACACATTTGGAAAACCTCGACGAACGCATTCGTGGATACGACGAGAAGGTGCAGACACTGGCCTCTTCTGACGAAGACTGCAAACGGCTCATGACTATTCCAGGTATAGGCCCCCTGATCGCAACAGCTTTAAAAACAGCTATGGGCAGCCCTGATAACTTTGCATCAGGTCGACACTTTTCTGCCTGGTTGGGGCTAGCGCCAAGGCAATATTCAACAGGCGGAAAACCACGACTACTTGGCATCACAGCTATCTGCGCACACTGTTGATACACGGCGCCAGAGTCGTTCTTTATACCCTGAAGAATACTGATGACCGCTGTAAGCAGTGGGTCACCCAGCTTCATAGCCGAGCCCATGGCAATGTGGCCGTGGTTGCTCTGGCTAACAAAATGGCCCGTATTGTTTGGGCACTGCTTGCCAAAGGTACTGCATATAACTGCGCACGATAAACCCGGAACAACTCCCCAAGGCAAAAGCCCACGATTGCGAAGAGAATGTGAATGATGGTCAGCAGGTAAAAACCGGCAATCTGAAACCTGATAAAGGACCAGGCTGACAAAGCCGCTTGGGTGATAAGGTCAGATTGCGCGGATACCCATCAGGGCCAGGCGTTCAGCGGAACGCCGTTAACAGGCCGAATATATGAAAGCAGTTACTTATGCTTTTCCATCATGAACAATCCCTTGCAAGCCGGGGCGAACCATATATGTCCTTTATTTCTCTTAGCGATTCAAAATGAAAAAATCCCGCAACAGAGGTCTGCTGCGGGATTTTATTTTATGGCGGTGAGGGAGGGATTCGAACCCTCGATACCGGGTTAGGGTATACTCCCTTAGCAGGGGAGCGCCTTCAGCCACTCGGCCACCTCACCACAAGCTAAAACAGAAAAAATCCGCCTCATCAGACGGATTCTAATATGGCGCGTCCTGGAGGATTCGAACCTCCGACCGCCTGGTTCGTAGCCAGGTACTCTATCCAGCTGAGCTAAGGACGCGGAATTTATTAACAGGTCAAAAAATAGTGAAATCGAGTACTGTTATTCGACAACGATCATTTATTTAATCAATGAAACTTAAACGGGATCAATATGATAATAGATGAACATCGTCTGTCAACATGGCGGTGAGGGAGGGATTCGAACCCTCGATACCGGATTAGGGTATACTCCCTTAGCAGGGGAGCGCCTTCAGCCACTCGGCCACCTCACCGCAGAGACGGCCGCTATAATAACAGATTCGCGCTGAATGCAAAGCCCTTTTTGGACTCCGCCGTTATGACAAACCCTTCGTTCCCATAAATAAATTCATTCGTGAAAACAAAAGGTTAGGTTAGTACTGGTTCTCGTCTTCCTCAACCTCAGGAATCCACTCCTGATGGCCGGCTCCGGAGCCAGATCCACCCTCACGCTCCTTCTGGATGCGCTGATAAATTTCTTCCCGATGAACCGCGACTTCCTTAGGCGCATTGACGCCGATACGGACCTGGTTCCCTTTCACCCCCAACACAGTTACGGTGACATCATCACCGACCATCAGGGTTTCACCAACTCGGCGTGTCAGAATGAGCATTACTGTCTCCTTGTTCCTTAACCCACAAACAATGACCGTAATCGAAAGCAGAACATTGGCATGTTTTATAATGCATGCGACCCGTTACTGTCCGCCGGCTCTTGTTACCGAAGCCTAAAGGTAATACAGCTCCGGAGATTGGCAATCTGCGACTGCATTATCTTTGACATTCTTTCTGCGCAACATGAGGCCAGATGCCTCCGATTGTTAGCCATACTCACCATCCAATTATTCTGGCGGGCATGGCCATACCCAGACATTGCGCTACATAAACCTGGTGCCTGAAGTTTTTATGACCTCTAAAACTTCGCACCTCTGAAGCCTAACTCCGCAAAATGTTATTTACATACACATTTAACGGGAACTGACAATTTATTTATCAACTGTCTATTCGTCCGCCGCAACCGGCTCCTGGCCCAACTCAAACACAGAATGCAGGGCCCGCACAGCCAACTCCAGGTACTTCTCATCAATCACCACCGACACTTTGATCTCGGAGGTGGAGATTATCTGGATATTGATGCCTTCAGCCGCCAGGGCCTCAAACATCCGGGTGGCCACACCGGCATGTGAACGCATTCCGACACCAACGATAGACACCTTGGCAATCTTGTTATCACCGTTATACTCACGAGCTCCCAGGTCTTTACAGGTCTGGCCAACCACCTCCAGCGCCCGCTGGTAATCGTTACGATGTACCGTGAAGGTAAAGTCCGTGGTCTGGTCTGCGGCTACATTCTGGACAATCATGTCCACTTCAATATTCGCCTGCCCTACCGGCCCCAGAATTCGGGATGCCACACCCGGAATATCGGGAACCCCCTGAATGGTCAGTTTGGCCTCATCCCGGTTGAATGCTATGCCGGAAACAACTGGCTGCTCCATCTCGCTCTGCTCCTCGAGTGTTATTAGTGTGCCGGGACCATCCTGGAAACTGTGCAGGACCCGCAAAGCGACGTTGTACTTTCCGGCAAACTCAACAGAACGAATCTGCAGAACCTTTGAACCAAGGCTGGCCATTTCCAGCATCTCTTCAAAGGTGATTTTATCGAGTCTGCGGGCACTCTCAACAACACGGGGGTCAGTAGTGTAAACACCATCCACATCGGTGTAGATCTGGCATTCATCTGCCCCCAGTGCCGCTGCCAGCGCAACTGCGGTAGTATCTGAGCCGCCCCGGCCCAGAGTTGTAATACGACCGGATTCCTCAACCCCCTGGAATCCGGCAACCACAATCACACGCCCTGCTTTCAGGTCCGCTTTTACCGCTTCGGTATCAATTTCCCGAATACGGGCCTTGTTATGGTGACTGTCGGTCTTGATTGCAATCTGCCAGCCCGTGTAGGACCGAGCCGGGCAGCCGAGTTCCTCCAGTGCCATGGAAAGCAGGGAGATAGTCACCTGCTCTCCCGTGGAAAGCAGGGTATCAAGTTCAGCCGAAGACGGTGTCTCCTGCATTTCATGGGCAAGTGCCACAAGACGATTGGTTTCCCCCGACATGGCCGATACAACCACAACCATATCGTGTCCATCGTTGCGGAATCGTTGGATTTTTTCTGCTATAGCTTTAATGCGCTCAACAGTTCCAACTGATGTCCCACCAAACTTCTGTACTATCAGCGCCATGTGTTTTTTGCTTTTTATTTACTATTTACTTTACTGGGCGGAATGTATCAAATCGACACCCAAAGAAACAGAGCAGTCAGTTACTGATATTACCCAAAATAATACCAGCAGAACGCTCAAAGGCGCTCGGCCAGCCACGGACCAACGGAATTCAGTGCCGCTGGCAGCGCTGCCACATCGGTACCTCCTCCCTGGGCAAAGTCAGGGCGACCACCACCACGCCCATCTACCTGTTCCGCGACCATCTTCAAGAGATCACCAGCTTTCACTTTTCCAGTCAGATCTTTGGTCACACCGGCCGCCAGGGAGATTTTGCCATCACTTTCCGTTGCCAGCATAACCACACCGCTGCTCAGCCTGTTCTTCAACTGATCAACCAAATCACGCAGAGACCTGGGATCAATGCCATCCATTTTGGTAGATAGCAGTTTCACGCCGGAAATTTCAACAGCAGATGAGGCTATGTCGGCACCGGCCGCGCTGGCCAGTTTCTGCTTGAGCTGCTGAAGTTCCTTTTCAAGCTCTTTGTTGCGGGCAACCAGCGCGGTCACTTTATCCACTGCTGTTTCCCGATTGCCTTTGACAAGGCTGCCGACTTTCAGCAGGCACTGGTCGTTCTGTACCAGCCAGTCCTGAGCTGCCTGCCCGGTAAGCGCTTCAATCCGACGTACGCCGGCGGCAATACCACCTTCGCTGACAATCACAAACTGACCAATATCACCTGTACGTTGGACATGGGTGCCACCACACAGTTCCACAGAGAAACCTTCAGTCCCCATGGTGAGAACCCGTACGGTGTCACCATACTTCTCTCCAAACAGCATGGTAGCGCCCCTTTCGGCGGCGGTGTCCATATCAGTAATTTCTGTGTTAACCGGGGTGTTCAGGCGTACCTGCTCATTCACAATCTGTTCAACAGCCTTGATCTGCTCATCGGTCATGGCTTCGGTGTGGGAGAAGTCAAAACGCAGCTTTTCGCTATCCACCAGAGAGCCTTTCTGCTGCACATGGCTGCCCAGCACCCGACGCAGAGCTTCGTGGACCAGGTGAGTGGCAGAGTGGTTGCGGGCAGAATCTGCACGTTTATCCGCATCTACAGAAGCGGAAACATGTTCACCCATTTTTAAAGAACCGGAGATCACTTCACCAGTATGCAGATGGTTAGTGCCTTCCTTTATGGTATCCCGTACAAGAAATTCACCAGAGGTGCATTTCAACACACCGATATCACCACACTGACCACCGGACTCGGCATAGAACGGAGTCTTATCCAGAACCACAACGGCTTTAGTGCCAACGGTGGCCGCTTCAACAGCATTGCCGTCAACAAAGATGGCTTTAACCGCATCTTCGCCCTGAAGGTTTTCGTAACCGGTAAACTCAGTCTCACCTTCCACGGTGATACCTGCGTTATAGTCCACACCAAACTGGCTGGCGGAACGGGCGCGCTGACGCTGCTCTTCCATGCACTCTTCGTAGCCGGCCTCATCAATGGTCAGGCCACGCTCACGGGCGATGTCATGAGTCAGGTCAACGGGGAAACCGTAAGTGTCGTACAGGGTGAAAACGGTTTTGCCGGGAATCTCTTTGCCTTTCAGGCTGGCACTTTTGATACGAGAAATGTCGTCTTCCAGGATTTTCATACCCTTGTCCAGGGTGCGGGCAAACTGCTCTTCTTCTTTCTGCAGAATGCTCATAACCTGGTCTTTGCTGCTTTCAATAATCTTCGCAGCGTCACCCATGGCATTTATCAAAACCGGAACCAGCTTGTAGAAGAAACTGCCGGTAGCGCCCAGTTTGTGCCCATGGCGGCAGGCCCGGCGAATAATCCGGCGCAGGGTGTAACCACGTCCATCGTTGGAAGGCAGAACACCGTCGGCGATCAGGAAAGCACTGGAACGGATATGGTCGGCAATCACCCGCAGGGAGTTGTTGGTGTTGTCCACCCCACCCAGCAGCTTGCCCGCTTCGGTCAGAATGCTCTGGAACAGATCGATGTCATAATTGTTATGGACGCCCTGCACTACGGCAGCGATACGCTCCAGGCCCATACCGGTATCTACGGAGGGCTTGGGAAGGGGTTCCATGGTGCCATCGGCCTGACGGTTGTACTGCATAAACACGATGTTCCAGATTTCAATGAAACGGTCACCGTCCTCCTCCGGTGTGCCCGGACGGCCACCCCAGATATGCTCACCATGGTCATAGAAGATCTCGGTGCACGGACCACAGGGGCCGGTGTCACCCATCTGCCAGAAGTTATCGGAGGCGAAGGCTTCACCCTTGTCACCAATACGGATAATGTTGTCCGCCGGTACGCCCATCTCGTTCAGCCAGATGTTATAGGCTTCGTCATCGGTCTTATAAACCGTCACACAGAGTCTGCTGGCAGGAATCTTCAGGGTTCCGGTGAGGAACTCCCAGGCAAATTTAATAGCATCCTGCTTAAAGTAATCCCCAAAGCTGAAATTACCCAGCATCTCGAAAAAGGTGTGATGACGGGCAGTATAACCCACGTTCTCCAGGTCATTGTGCTTGCCGCCGGCACGCACGCAACGCTGTGAAGTTGTTGCCCGGCTGTAATCCCGCGCTTCACGACCAAGGAACACATCCTTGAACTGGTTCATACCCGCGTTGGTAAACAGCAGGGTAGGATCGTCGTGAGGCACCAGAGAGCTGCTGTCGACAACAACGTGGCCTTGCTCTTTGAAATAGGTCAGAAAGGCAGAACGTAACTCAGAACTCTTCATATCACCTTCCCATTCGGGAGTCGAAAGCTAGAAAGGCCATAACGCACTCAAAACGACACGTTTTCCTTATGGGGAGGCCAAAGTGCCGCATTATATATCGTGCAACACTGTGGTAACACTATTTATACCCGGTGACGCTGACAATGTTTACCAGAACACATAACGACTCGTCGATTCTTTGGGTCATGCCAGGAAATGGCATTCTGTTTTCCGCACCACAGGCCATTCCATGTCCTGGAGGTGCTCTCAGGCCATCCATGGCCTTTGAAAACAGAAAACCATTCCCCGCCAATGTCAGCGTAACGGTTTACTGGTTTCTATAGCCATCATCCAGTTTTTCCAGACGGGTCAGCAGGCTGGAAGCATCCCAGCAGCGGCCACCCTGCTTCTGTACATCGCTGTAGAACTGGTCAACCAGAGCAGTCACCGGGAGGCTGGCACCATTGCGCCGGGCTTCCTGCAGGCAGATACCCAGATCCTTACGCATCCAGTCCACAGCAAAGCCATGGTCGTAATCCCCCGCCAGCATGGTTTTATAGCGGTTCTCCATCTGCCAGGACTGGGCCGCTCCTTTGGAGATCACCTCAACTACAGTTTCCGCATCCAGTCCGGCTTTTTGAGCAAAGTGCAGTCCTTCAGACAGCGCCTGTACCAGACCACCAATACAGATCTGGTTTACCATTTTGGCCAACTGGCCTGAGCCGCTCTCGCCTAATCGCTTTACGGAACGGGCATAAACATCCATCACCGGTTCCGAAGTCTGGTAAACAGACTCATCACCACCAACCATTACCGTCAGCACGCCATTTTCCGCGCCCACCTGACCACCGGAGACCGGCGCATCCAGAAAGCCGATGCCCTGCTCTTTTGCGATACCGTGAAGCTCCCGGGCCACTTCCGCGGATGCGGTGGTATGGTCAACAAATACACTGCCTTCAACCATACCGGCAAAAGCGCCCTGCTCTCCGAGACAGATGGAACGCAGATCATCATCATTACCCACACAGGCCATGACCAGCTCAGCACCTTGCGCAGCTGCCGCAGGAGTGGGTTTCATTTCACCGCCATGCTGTTCAATCCAGGCTTGGGCTTTACTGGTGGTACGGTTGTAAACCGTGACCTGATATCCAGCTTTTTGAAGATGGCCTGCCATGGGAAACCCCATAACACCAAGACCAAGAAATGCCACACGTTTGTTCATATCTAAACGTCCTTCATGGGTGATATTTTAATAACTCTGCCCGAGTACAAACTGCTGAGACCCAGGCATTAGCGAGCCTTTCTGTGAACACCGCAGTTTGTACCGGGAAGACTTGCTCTACTCAATGCCCAATACCGGAAGATTATAGAGATAAGGGCTGTGGTTATGCATTTGTGAACACTCCGTTCCGGATAGGAAAAATCTAGCGGCCTGACGGCTCCCCTGCACTTATGTACCACCCAGATTCTGCTATGGTAATGACCAGCACACAATGACCACTCACTTTCAAGAATAAAAAGAAACAGTGCGGCAGATTATGAAGATTATGAGTAGAGTACGTATCGGTGTTTTCGGAGCGGGCTGTATTGGCTGTTATATCGCCGCCCTGCTGATTCAAAAAAAATGCTCTGTCGTGTTAATAGGCCGTGAAACCATTGGCAATGCCATTGCCCGCGATGGTTTAAAAGCCACTGACTATCAAGGCAACAGCATAACACTTTCTCCAGAAGATATTGCCTTTCACACTTCTCCTGAAGCACTGACCGGATGCGATATTGTTTTTCTCTGCGTAAAAAGCCGCCACACATTGAGTGCTGCCAAAGAGATCGCCCTTTTCTGCCCAGATGCCACCGTTATCAGCCTGCAAAATGGTGTTGCGAATAAAAAGCGGCTGTTGAGTGAATTACCGGGCGGAACAGTTATACCCGGGATGGTGGCATTTAATGTGGTTAACATTTCCGGTTCACACTTTCATAAAGCCACCGAAGGCTATATCGCTCTTGAACAGAACCCCGCCTTAAACCCCGTGCGCACTGCGCTGGACAGTGCCTTGCAGACGAAATGGTACCGAAACCTGACATCCGTGCAATACAGCAAATTGCTTATGAACCTGAACAATCCGATTAATGCCATCAGCAATCTTCCATTAAAGGATGAACTGGCATCCAGCCACTACCGGCACCTTCTGGCCAAATGCATTCAGGAAGGGTTATCTGTCTATAAAGCCGCCGATATTCAAACGGTTGTTATTGGCAAAATCCCTATTCCCTGGCTGGCATGGCTGCTCAGGGCACCGGACTTTCTGTTTCGGCTTCTGGCATTCAACATGCTGAAAATCAGTTCGGAAGCACGGTCCAGTATGTGGCATGACCTGCAAAGACAAATGCCCACAGAGATTGATGACCTGAACGGGGAAATTATTCGCCTTGGGGAAATATACAATATTCCCACTCCGGTTAATCGGGATATTTATAAGCAGATTCAGGAAAAGGAGAATTCATTCTCTTCAAAAGCCGCCTCCTGCCCAGAATGATTAAACAAACCACGTTCGTAGAACGTGGGCTATCTCATTCAGCCCAACAGGGTAGATGTATGTTCATGAAACATCCGGACTAAGGAATAAGGTATGGGGGGATCAAAATAGCTGGCAGACTATAAATTGTGGCCGGTATACTTGAAATATCATGCTATGGTCGGGTAATAGCTGGCTGGATATAAATGAGCAAAAAAGTTATGACAGAGAAGAACAAGGCTGACGATTCTACACCTGTTCAGAAAACACCGGAACAGTGGCGTAAACAACTGACACCGGAGCAGTATCGGGTATGTCGGGAGCAGGGGACGGAAGCGCCATTCAGTGGCGAGCACCTCCATAATACCGAGACGGGCCTGTACACCTGCACATGCTGTACGGCACCGTTATTCTTATCCGATGCCAAGTTTGAAAGTGGCTGCGGCTGGCCAAGCTATTGGGAGGCGGTGTCTGAAAAGGCGGTTCTATATCGGGAAGACCGAACGAAGGGTATGGTTCGTACAGAAATTCTGTGTGCGAACTGCGGGTCTCATCTTGGCCATGTATTCCCGGATGGCCCTCCACCCACAGGATTGCGCTACTGCATCAACTCCGTGTCCATGGAGTTTTCCGCCAAAGAAAAGTAGCCAGACAAACGTCAGACAAAGTCTTACGACGTTTGTTCCAGCCAGTGGCCCAGTTTTTTCTCCAGTAATTTCCGGTCAAAGGGTTTGCTGATGTAATCCTGCATACCGTTTTGCAGACACCTTTTACGGTCATGTTCAAAGGCGTTGGCGGTCAGGGCAATGATGGGAATATCTCTGTAGTCTGACTGTTTGCGCAGCTCCCGGCTTGCATCGTAGCCATTAAGGACAGGCATATTACAGTCCATCAGGATCAGATCGCAGACGAGTTCTTTCCGGGGTGACTGAATGTTGACTTTGCACACCAGGTCCAGGCACTGCTGGCCATTACGGGCTGTTTTCACCTTATAACCCATCTGTTCCAGCATGCCCTTGGTGACCATAAGATTGGTAGGATTGTCTTCCACGATCAAAATGGTTTTTGACTGGGGGACGACAGGCGTGCATTTGACTTCGAGAGCTATGGGTTTTGTTGTGTGGGTGGCTTTTCTCAGCTCCGCAGCAAGTGCCAGAACGGCTGTCCGGGTTACGGGCAAATAAATTGCCAGTGCTTCCTGTGTAATGTTCTGATGATGGTTTAACGGAATATAGCGGTTCGGTGTCTCCGACAGATGTGCTCTGGTCACTGTTGTAACCAGTGTCTCATTGGCCAGGTTTTTCATTATCTGCTGTGGCCAGGGGCCGTACCAGTTAAGGCAGGTAATATTGAGTCCTGCCTGGGGTCCATATTCAAACAGGGCTTCAGACAATAGAGGCTCCGCCAGAACCGTCAGCTTAGGAATGTTCTGACTGAGCGGAATTTGGGGTTGTTCAGCAGGCTCAACTTTGTATGGGATTAACAGGTGGAAGCTACTGCCATATATAGAGTTGCGGCTGGCCTGGAGTTTACCGCCAATGGCTTCTGCCATATTCCGGGAGAGAGTCAGGCCCAGGCCTGAGCCGCCAAATAAACGACTAATCTCGTCTGATGCCTGAGAGAATGCCTGGAAAATGGTCTCCAGCCGGTCTTCAGGTATACCTATGCCGGTATCTTTGACGGTGATATGCAGACGGACATGGTTGTCTTTTTTGTCTTTCTCAGCATGGACAACAATGGCTATCTGCCCCTGTTCAGTAAATTTCAGGGCATTACTGATCAGGTTATTAATAATCTGCTGTAGTCGTGTAGGGTCACCGATTACCCGCTTGGGAACCGAACTCTTGATAATACCCTGGAGAATAAGGTTTTTCTGGCAGGCCTGTTCAGAGAAGAGGTTGACGGTGTTCTCAAGGGTTTCATGGAGATCAAAGGGGATGGACTCGAACACCAATTTTCCCGATTCAAATCGTGAGAAGTCCAGAATATCATTGATAAGCTGCAGTAACTGTTGGCCGGAGTGCCTGGCGACGGTCAGGCGGTGTTTTTGAACCTTATTGTTGGCTTGGTCCATGGATAGGTCAACCAGCCCCAACAGGCTGTTAAGGGGCGTACGTATCTCATGGCTCATACTGGCCAGAAGGGTCGCACGGGCCTGGGCTATCTGCAGGGCATCTTTCCGGGCATTCTCCAGCTCTTTATTGGATTCTATTAATTGCTTATTCCTGGTATTCAGTTCGTTGGTGCGCTTGGCGATACTGCTTTCCAGTGTTGCGAGATGATCCCGGAGCTGGCGCTCAGCCCGAAAGCGACGTTTGGCATTGCTGTTGATGGAATAAAGCAGGTTGTTGATCTCATCAACCAGGCGACCGATTTCATCCTGGCTGTGTCCTTCGGGGCAGGGCAGCTGTGATGTGGTTTGTTCGTGATTGCGAATCTGGCTCAGGGACTCAGTCAAGGAGGTCAGTGGCTTGGTCAGCATACGGTAAAACATCAGCAACAGGATAATGGCCATGGCAAAGCCTTTCACCAGACCGGTAAAAAATGTTGTCAGTGCCCGCTGAATAAATGTGACACCGTAGTTAAAGGTATCAATTTCCAGTTGCAGGTAGCCCAGTTGTTCTTCCGGATCATAATCCACCCTGAGGTCATGACGGTAGATGCGGCTGCCCTGGAACAGAACATCACTGATCCAGCGGGCCTGGTCCTGCCTCCGTTCCCGACGAACCACCCCAAGTTTCTGGTTGGAGTCGTCCCTTATTTCCGCGCTGATAATGGCTGGAGAGCGCATCAGGCCATTTAACAGTTCCTGGGCAAGTTCCGTGTCAATGTTATAAGCAATCCGTGCGGCGGGGGCACTGCTGATTTCCAGCAATGCGGATATTTCATCGTCAATAGCTTTATTTTGCTGATGATAATCAAGGGCAATCTGGATAAAGCTGAAAGTCAACCCGGTAATAAATGCAACGATCAGTGTGTAACGTGTCTGACGGAAGGATAACCGCTGGCTGAAATGGGTGGCTTTATCCACGTAACCTGTCTTCCCTGGCTGTTGCCTTTTTGCAGTATTCTATCGTTATTTGTCCAGATGTACATTTTCCCGGAAAAAGCAGGAAGGGACAGAAGTCGGTGGATTTTTGTTTTTGGGTGAAAGCGTGGGTTCTTGAGATGGATTATTTGAAGCTAAACCCTAACCCGGATATTTCATGAAAAAAGCCAGGTCAACAATTTACCAATAAAATAACCAGAGAATCAGCGGTTGTGACAATA
Source organism: Parendozoicomonas sp. 209JJ7-1 (assembly GCF_058147085.1). Classification (NCBI taxonomy): domain Bacteria; kingdom Pseudomonadati; phylum Pseudomonadota; class Gammaproteobacteria; order Oceanospirillales; family Endozoicomonadaceae; genus Parendozoicomonas; species Parendozoicomonas sp. 209JJ7-1. Next base: position 277,420 of record NZ_JBYVJU010000001.1, read on the forward strand.
ATGGTACAAAATCCGGGTTGAAATTCCTCTTGTCTCCCCCCATAAAAAGTACAATATAAGCAGTCGTGGAGAAAAAAACCGAATGAAGCGTATCCTGTTATTCCTTGCCACCAACCTGGCAATCGTACTGGTTCTGGGCATAGTCACCAACATTGTGCTGCCTATACTGGGGCTGAATACCCGGGGCTATGGTGGCCTGCTGGTATTCGCCATGATCTTTGGATTTGGCGGTGCGTTTATCTCGCTGGCGATTTCCCGCTGGGTAGCAGTACGTTCCACCGGTGCTCAGATTATTGAACAGCCCCGGAATTCTACGGAACACTGGCTGATGGAGACCGTCTCCCGTCAGGCTCAGTCTGCGGGTATTGCCATGCCCCAGGTGGCAGTTTATGACTCGCCGGAAATCAACGCCTTCGCTACCGGCCCCAGTAAGAACAAGTCTCTGGTAGCAGTGAGTACCGGGCTGATCCACAGCATGACCCAGGAAGAAGCAGAAGCAGTTCTCGGCCATGAAGTATCCCACGTAGCCAACGGCGATATGGTGACCCTGACCCTGATCCAGGGCGTAGTGAACACCTTCGTTATCTTTATCGCCCGGGCTATTGCCATGATGATTGATAACTTCCTCAAGGGAGACGATGAAGAAGGCGGCCTGGGCATGTTCGCCTATATGGGCGTAGTCTTTGTCCTGGAGATGCTTCTCGGTATTGGTGCCAGTATTATCGTTGCCTGGTTCTCCCGCCAGCGGGAATACCGTGCCGATGAAGGAGGTGCCAGCCTGGCCGGACGCCATAAGATGATTGCCGCCCTCCAGCGCCTGCAGCAGGGTCAGGAATCCCAGCTTGAAGGTTCACTGATGGCCTTTGGCATCAACGGCAAGCGCAGTATGGCGGAGATGTTCCTGAGTCATCCCCCCCTGGAAAAGCGTATTGCTCATCTGCAAAGCCTGTAATACTGGCCTACTTCACTGACCGGGGTTCTCCCCGGTCAGTCTTCTTGAGAAATCAGAGGCTCTGCCTGTAGCTCTGGTGGAGCAACTGTTAGCATTAAACAGATGCCAGGGGATAAAGCACCATATCCCGATAACCAGCCAGTACCTGAACAGTACCGGCAAGTTCACTGTCCAGTTTGGTATCGCCGGTATCCACTAAAAGTGGTCGACCATCCAGTGCCTTAAGCTTGGTTTTTGTCGCGACCACCAACAGTCCGTCACGACCCTCTCTCTCCAGTAGCAGCCTGATAACAGTCGGACTTAATTGTTGATTGCCACGTCCCAGAATATGGCCCTGGCCACCAATCCCGGTCACCATAATCCGTATCGAATCAATATGGCTGTTGATGGCCTGAATAATATCCTGCTCCCGTACATCATTGCCCAGCAGCTGACCATCACAGTGCATATCAACCCCAAGCAGGGTGCTTTCATAACCAAGAGCAGCAAGAATGCCCGCCGTAGTTGAACCCGGTCCGGAAATTAACAGAGTGTTGTCGTCCAGCCGTTCCTGCAGGTCATCGGCGATATCCTGCAGTACCAGTTCTTCAAGCTCTACGCCCCCCTGCTTGACATGCTGGAGGAACTGACCAGCTTCCGGCACCAGCAATTCACCGTAATGGCGGGCCCGCACCCGACCTTCCCGGAAAGCCTGTTCATCGATATCCCGTACTTCCCGGAGGCGGATATCCACCAGTTTGCCTGACACCAGAGCGACAATAATTTCCCCGGCTGCGGAAGGGCTAACGGCATAAACACTGGAGTGAATTTTCACACCGGCAGGGATACCCAGAACCGGCAGTTTCTCAGGCACAGTATCAAAGATATTCCTGGCTGTACCATCTCCACCGGCAAACAGCATCAGATCAACACCATGCTCTACAAAAGCTTTGACCGCAGCAATTGTATCATCGGCAGTCGTCTGTCTGCTGGCTGGTGATCCCAAAAGCTGTGTCTGAAAACCCATCTCCTGCAGCAGATCTTCCCCCATGGTTCCAGACCAGGCGTAAAACAGGAGACTCTCTTTAACAGGCAACAATTTCTCCAAGGCCAGGCGCGCCCTCAACTGAGCTTTTGGCTGAGCGCCCAATCCCAGGGCTTTAGCCACTATGTCCACGCCATCGCTGCCTTTCAGGCCAACAGAACCACCAATACCAGCCAGGGGGTTAATCACAAAGCCAATGGAAAACTGTGGCATCAGTGCCTCTTTCTTATGTGTGAACCATTATATTTCAGGGGCAGAGCAGAGATTTGTCTGAAAGCCGTATCCTGAAAGTCTGTCGTGTATACCCAGAGAGCCCTCAGCCACGGATACCTGCAGGGTATTAAACTCTCGTCGTTTGGGATAGTTACGGCGCAGCAGGTCAAATTCCCGGGGGATATTATCGGGAAAACTGGTCACCGCCTGGCGGAGACGAATATCATCCCGGTAAATATCATAAACACAGCGTACCGCTATGGCGGTGATCTCTTCGGGGTACTCCCCCTGCACCGTCAGGGTGTGCAATACCGGCGCAGGCACAACATCCTGAAACTGCACAGAAACTTCCCGCCCGAAGTAATTACAGGCCGCCTGGTAAATCATGGCTGTACCCCGCACTTTGCCATCCAGACTGTAACCGGCAATATGGGGCGTACCTATGGTCACAAGTTTGAGCAGTTCCGGGTCCAAGGCCGGTTCACCGTCCCAGACATCCAGCACAGCGGTCAGCCCCCGGTTTTCCTGCAGACAGGACTTCAAAGCAACATTATCTATCACCTCCCCCCGACCGGCATTGATCAGAATGCTACCCGGCTGCAGTTTTTCCAACCGCTCGCCGTTCAGCAGATAATGGGTTGGATGCTCGCCCCCTGTAGTAAAGGGCGTATGAAGGGTGAGTACATCCACCCGTTGCAGCAACTCATCTATGGACAGGTTCTCACCAGGTACCTCTTTGAAAGGATCACTGATCAGGCACTCTACACCCAGCGCTGTTAACCTGCGATAGAGCCTGCCACCCACCTGCCCGTATCCGACAATACCCACCCGACGGTCAGACAGGGAAAATCTCTTCTGCTCACTCAAGGTGTCCAGAGCCGCCAGCACGTAATCCACCACAGCATCTGCGTTACAGCCTGCAGCAGAGGCGAAACCAATATTATTCTGTTGCAGCCATGCCTGATCGACATGATCGGTACCACTGGTGGCTGTCGCCACAAAACGCACTCTGCTGCCTTCCAGCAGCGCCCGGTTAACCCTGGTCACGGAACGGACAAGCAGCATATCGGCATCTGCCACATCTGCCGGGGACATGTTTCGCCCATGGCAGGTGGTTATTTTCCCGAATTCTGAGAAAAATTCAGACAGCATGGGAATATTTTCATCGGCAATGATATTCATTGAATACTGGTGACTTCCTTCATGAGAACAAGGACGGATCATCATAAGAAATGATCACGGACCTGCCCGGGATGTTTGAGAACCAAATGGTATAATGCCACCTGCCTTCTCAGCAATTTCCTGACCGATGCATTATTTATCCATGCCCAATATCCATACCAACAACAGTTATACCAATAAAAGCCATATCCGCGATTGCCAGGCCCTTATTTCCATCTTTCACCACTGTTTTCTGGATAGCTATCACACCCACCTGAAGGGAGGGGCTGAGGAACCCCTCTATACGCCAGCAACCATAGACAGCCCAGCCATTATTCATTTTACCCGGGATTATTTTTCCAGCGCTCTCCATGAAATCGCCCACTGGTGCATTGCCGGTCCTGCCCGCCGCCTGCAGGAAGATTACGGTTACTGGTATGAACCGGACGGGCGTACCAGCGAACAGCAGAGGTTATTTGAATCTGTGGAAGTCAAGCCCCAGGCTCTCGAATGGCTGTTCTCAGCCTGCTGCGATATTCCGTTCCACATCAGCGCAGATAACCTGAATGGCGATGATAGTATCAGTGACACTTTCAAACAGGCCGTATGTGCCCAGACACAGGATTATTACCTCAACGCCCCAAATGAACGAGCCGACACTTTTGCCAGGGCCTTACAACAATACTTTCGACCTGGCAGGAAGCTTATACAGGATGAGTTCACCATAAGTCATATTTAAATATAAAAACTACTGCCAGAATCCGCTTATTTATAGAGGTGAGCTAAATAAAGCGCATGCAGTAACAGGTAATAAAAAAGCAACAGCCAATATACAATAGGCAGATTCCCACTGTTAACCAACAGCCTGTCGGACGCAACCGACCGGCTTTTTCACATCGGCTTTTTCACATTAGGTTGGCGTTAAGCCCGGCAGGCTCCTAGTGCAGAAAAAGGTCATTCAGAGCATTCGATAGTTCCGGAAACTGGAAACGAAAACCCAGGCTGTCCAGCCCTGCCGGGACAGGTTTCTGCCCTTCCAGCAGTAAAATCGCCCCTTCCCCCAACAGCATTTTCAACACCCATGCAGGCATGGGCATAATGGCCGGACGATGCAGTACCTTACCAAGGCTTCTGACAAATGTACGGTTATCAACCGCATCGGAAGAGACAAAATTATAAGGGCCGGAAGCACTGGCGTTTTCAAGCAGATGCAGAATCCCGTTGACCATATCGTCAATATGAATCCATGACATGCACTGTTCACCACTCCCCAGCGGCCCTCCCAAACCTAAACGAAAAGCAGGCAACATACGAGCCAGGGCACCATACGCCCCGTGAAGCACAATACCTGTGCGCAAAAGACATAAGCGGGTATGGTTATGGATTTTCTTTGCGGACTCCTCCCAATCTGCACAGAGTTGAGCCGCAAAATCGCTTCCGGCGGATTCCCGTTCAGTTAATGGCTCACTGCCTCTTTTTGTACCATAAAATCCGACTGCGGATCCGCTGATAAATACCTCTACCGGGGACTGTCGCTGGTTCAGCCAGCGAACCAGCGAGTCCGTTAAAGCTATACGACTATCCCGAATTACCTGCTTACGGGAAGGTGTCCAGCGGCGGTCAAGAATACCTTCACCAGCCAGGTTAATACACGCCTCTGGATCAGCTCCTTCAGGCCACTCCTCCAGGCGGTTAATGGCTATAACGTCAGGCCCGAGAATATTCGCAACAATACTGGCAGGCTGTCGACTCCATACAACAACCTCCCATCCTCGCGCCTGTAGACGAGGCACCAGAAAACGGCCAATAAACCCCGTGCCTCCGGTCAGCAGCAATCGCCTCCCCTGCTCAGTGTTTTTTCCCATTATCTGCCCTCCCTTTTAAACCTGCGCTCAGTCATAAGGAGTCTACAATGCCTGCTCACTATCAAACGCCATCAAAAATATTTGCTTTCTTTTCCATCAGCTGCAGGGATGTCAGTTTGATGAAAATGGCCATATCCTGTTAAAAGAAATAGAAACCGGAAAAAGCACACTGATGAACTTTTCTGATGATGAATTCTGAAGGCACTCTGGACAATGCTCATTTACCACAACTCCGACAGTACAACTCCAGCCTGTTAGAATTTTATACCCAATGAAGGAAGGGCTATCATGAAAAGCCATCAGAACAGGCTCTTAGTCTATGAATACTCTGACAAGAATGAAAACAACACCATTACGCCTTACCTGTTTCCTACTGCCCGCCATACTGGGCCTGTCAGCCCAACTCACCGCTCAGCAGCCGGAGGGGAGTAATCATCCACCGGGACAGACCGCAGCAAAAACAACTCCTGAATCCGTACCGTTTGACAGGGAAACGCTGCTGCAGCTGGTGCAAGGCAAAGGCTGCGCCAGCTGTCATGGTACCCGGGGACAGGGGAATTCCATGATGAAAGGTCCAAAGCTGGCCGGACAAACCAAAAACGACTTGATAACAAAAATCAAAGCCTACAGAAGCGGGGAAAGAAACAACCCCACCATGGCTATGATGACCTACTCACTGACCGATGATGAGATAAACCAGCTAGCCACCTGGTTCAGTCGGTTTCCCTAAATCCTCAACATACTTTAGGGGCTGCTATGCTTGCCCCGGCAAAAATACAACAGGAACAGGCCAATGCCTCAAATCGGAGTTATTACCAGGCTTTTTGGCCTTATAGTTTTTCTTTTCCATTCAACGCTCGTATCTGCTTCTTATTTCGATACCAAAACCGGGACAACCATGTACAGGGTTTTTACCGACGGAATTTTTGATCTGGCCCACCATGGTCATTTTGAAGCCATCCAGAAGACCCGGGCATCAGCGGCCGATTTTCTGGGTGTCGATCCCGGCCAGATTTTTCTTATCGTTGGCATTTCAGGAACTGACGAAGAGAGGCAAAAGTATAAACGCCGACCGGTTCTTACTCTGGACGAAATAAAAAAAGCACTGAGTTATGTGAAAGGCGTTGATGAGGTCGCATTTACCCCTCTGGTCACAACAAAAGCGGAAATTGAAGCTAACCAGTACGACCTTGTAGTTGCGGGGGAGGATTACACCATTAAAGATCGTTATAACCTTCGTCACCAGATATCAAAAGGCTGGATATACTATAAAGATGCCATTCTGGCCAACAAATTCGCCACCCACTCAAGAACCCCCAATATCAGCACCACGGAATTAATCCGCCGCACCACCCAGCGTCAGCTTGATGACCTGAAAAAGAAAATGAAAGATGCAGGAGCGGGAATTCACCCCTGCATAGACACAGTTGTTCAACTGCTGGATGAATACTATCCGGAATCAGCCTTATATACGCCGGTTTCCAGCCCTCAGAGCGAGCCATCCGGAATTAACTGGCATCCCGTGACTGATACTGATCTTCCCCTTCAGCATGAGGAAGCAAAAGGTTCAGGACAACAGCGGTCAAGGCGCACAGACTTATCCCTTTCAGAGTCAGGCCGAAAACGGTAATCGCCAGGTCTCCAATACCAGACACCAGCACCAGGGCCACAATTACCAGATTACGGGGCATGCTGAGGTCAACCTTGGCTTTAATCAGTGTATTCATACCGACAGCGGCGATAGAACCGAACAGAAGAACCATAATACCGCCCATAACTGGCGTGGGAATTGTCGCCAGGAATCCGCCCACCTTCCCGATAAACGCCACACAGATAGCGATAACAGCGGCCCAGGTCATAATTTTCGGGTTATAGGACTTGGTCAGCATAACCGCGCCGGTCACTTCGGAGTAGGTGGTATTGGGCGGCCCTCCCAGAAAACCGGCAAAAGACGTCGCCAGGCCATCGCCTAACAGCGTGTTCTGCAGTCCTGGCTTTTTCAGGTAATTCTTACCAGTTACAGAACTGATCGCCAGCATATCACCGATATGCTCAATTGCTGGAGCAATAGCCACCGGAATCATGTAGAGAATCGCATTCATATTCCACTCTGGGGCAATAAAGTCGGGTGCCGCAATCCAGGCCGCATCGGCCATGGGGGTAAAATCAATCACGCCCATAAACAGCCCGGCGATATAACCAGCGGCAATACCACAAAGAATTGGAACCAGCTTCAGCAGCCCTTTTGCCACAACGGATACACACAGAGTGACCAGCAGGGAAACAGAGGCCAGAACCATGGAGGTCTGGGGATCAATAGAAGGATTTGCTATACCGTTGGCCATATTGATTGCAACAGGGGCCAGCCCCAGACCAATTACCATAATCACAGGGCCAATAACCACCGGCGGAAACAGGCGATACAGGAATCCATTGCCACGCATCCGGACAATTGTACTCAGCAGCACATAAAACAGACCGGCTGCAATCAATCCGCCCATAGTGGCAGGCAGCCCCCACTCGGCAATACCGAATGAAATAGGAGCAATAAAAGCAAAGGATGAAGCCAGAAAAATAGGCACCTGACGACGTGTAACAAGCTGAAATATCAGCGTACCAGCACCTGCTGTAAAAAAAGCGACATTAGCATTCAAGCCGGTAAGAAGCGGAACAAGAACAAGTGCGCCAAAGGCGACAAACAACATCTGACCACCCATCACAGCCTGTCCGAACACTGGCATTTCCTGGGTAGCTGGCTGGTTTTTAGACATGGCGTCCATTCCCTTTTTTTAAAGCGATTTTAGCGAGCTTTCATATCTAAGGGAATGAAACAGGGAATCCTTGGAAATCTAAGGGAATGGAACAGGGAATCCTCTGAAAAGAATTCCCTTTCTTCGAAAGGCTGCAAGTACATGTGCAGTGATAAGATGGCGCGTCCGGGAGGATTCGAACCTCCGACCGCCTGGTTCGTAGCCAGGTACTCTATCCAGCTGAGCTACGGACGCGCAGTTTCAACATTCTTCCCCCACACGACAACGCTAAACCTTCTGACAAAGTGGGCCATAATAAAGGTATAAAAACAGGCAAAACTATGCCCGTTATGCAAGGGTTCTCTAATCAGAGGAGATGTATAGAAAAATAAGTGGCGCGCTCAGGAGGATTCGAACCTCCGACCGCCTGGTTCGTAGCCAGGTACTCTATCCAGCTGAGCTATGAGCGCTGCATCACGGGTTGCGAACTATAAAGATGCTCCCCACATGAGTCAACTGCAAATACCACAATATTTTATTCATAATTGCCTCCACAACTTCACATAAAACTGCAAAATAACAGCGGTCAGGTTGTGCAATGTATTAAATGTGCGTGCTGTGCTCTGGATAAAAACTACACACTGAGAATCCAAATCTCCTACCAGGTGCCAAACATGCAGCAGCTCTTAGATGCTGTTCATGATCTTTCGTGGAAAGCGAAAAGGTCGAGAAATATACCCGCCCACTCACAAATTGAACGGGACCAGGAGTACCATATTTTCCTACCCTGACAGTGGTACTCCTTTATAATTGCATCTTTTAAAACGCCCTTCTCTTCAATCAATTTCTGGACGCACGAAATGCCGGCTGCGAATGAATTAAAAAAAGGCCAGATCGTTGAAATCAACGGCCATTACTATCAGGTCAAAAATAACGAGGCCAAAAGCCCCTCCTCCCGTGGAGCCCAGACCCTTTACAAGATCCGTTTCAGTCAGGTGCCCGGTGGCCGCAAACTGGAAGGCTCCTACACCGGCGGAGATCAGTTTACCGCTGTAGACATGCAGCGCCGTGAGTCCTCTTTCCTGTACAAGGACGGCAATTTCTACACATTTATGGATAGCGAAGATTACACCCAGTACAGCCTGGGTGAGACCCAGCTGGAGGAACAGTTGCCTTACCTGCAGGATGGCATGGAGAATATCCTGGTGATCCTGGTTGAAGACCGGCCCCTGGCCATCGAACTGCCCCAGTCCATCATTATGGAAGTGGTTGATACCTCTCCGGCAATCAAGGGAGCCACCGCAGCCGCCCGTACCAAACCGGCCCGCATGACCACAGGTCTGGAAGTTCAGGTACCGGAATACCTGGCCCCCGGTGAAAAGATTAAAATCAATACCGAAACCGGCAAATTTATGTCACGGGCCTGATATTCAAAGCTAAGAGTAATTATCTTGAGCAACAGTCACTACCTTAAAGAATTGAGCAAAGCCCTGTACAAGCTCAAATCCTGGCAGCACACAGCATTTGCCACAGCCATGGCCCAGCGCAGCCTCAGCAACTACAGCCTGTTTTCTGAAGTCACCGGCTTTGGTGACAACAGCGAACTGATCCATTCCCTGAATATGCTGTGGGACCACACCGCCGGCCAACAGTCCGCCAAAAACTTCGAACGTCTGCTGGAACGACTGGAAGAGCAGACACCAAATGTCGACGACTTTGATATGTACGGCGTTTACCCGGCCCTGGATGCTATTGTCGCACTGACGACAGCTGTCCACTGCGCAATGGAGCCTTCCAGTGAAGATGCCCTGAGTAATGCCCGGCTGACCCTCACCACCATCGGCAAATTTATCAGTCAGACAGAAACACCTGAGCTGAAAGGCACTGAGCTTAATCAATATATCGAACAACACCCGCTCACCCTTCAGCACCTGGATTTTATTGATGAAACCGTCAGCCTGCTTAAAAAAGCCAAGCCCAATCCGGAAATGAAGAAAGCCCTTCGGGAGCTGGCCACCAATAATGGTATAAGCAATATTGGTATCAGTCTGGAAGGTTGACACTCCAGAGACCAGCCGAGAGGAAAGACGTGATTTAAATGACGGAACCTCAAAAAGGTCTGTCATTTAAATCCCCCCAAACAATGAAAGCCCCGGCAAATATCTATACAATTCACGACAATCCAGGGGGAGTGAAGTTATGGATATTGCCGAATTTGAAAATCTGATGCTGACCATCCTGGTGCCATCTCTTATTCTGTTTATGGGGTTTATTGTCTGGGATATTGCCCGTAAACATAATGCTGGTAAATTCGGTACGTTTATTCTGTTTGGCACCCTTGGATTTGGCGTACTGGGATTTGCTATTAAAAAGCTGATCGCCATGAACCTCGGCATTGAATAATCAACACTCACATTAACAGCTCAATGATAAACGACTCTCAAAATAAATATTCTGCGTGCTCTGCCTTTGATCTGTACCTGTCGCCGAGACTGTTTTTCATGCTGGCACGCCTTGGGCTGGTGACTGCTCTGCTAGTGATTACCACACTGGCTCTGATACCCCCGGAGCAGGTTCCCATGGCCAGCCTTGGGGACAAAGTTCTTCATGCATCAGCCTTTCTGACTCTGGCGGCACTGGTCGACGCCTCTTTTCCCCGTACTGGCTGGAGCTGGAAAAAATTTCTAGCCCTGACCGCCTATGGCACGGCCCTGGAAATTGCTCAGAGTTTTCACCCCCTGAGAACATTTGCTCTGGATGATATTGCCGCAGATATTGCCGGGCAGCTTCTTTACCTTCCCTTGGTGCCTGTAATGAAAAAGCTTCCCGTCAGCCGGTTGCGCTGGCATATCAGAAATTTCTAGCGCAGCCTGAGCCCAAAACGCTGAAAAACAAAGCTGCATATCCACAGGGGGCCAATCAAAAGAAACTGCACATCCTTGAAGAAAGACGGTTTTTTCCCCTCAATATGATGCCCAACAAACTGGAAAACCCAGGCCACAACAAACAGCACCAGAGACGTCCAGAGGAGGACGTCATGTCCCATTTCCTGTAACAGAAGTATAACCGCCACCATCACAGCCACAAATCCAGCCATAACCAGGGCGAGGGGAACAGAAAGCCTCAGGTAAAACGCCAGCGCTCCCGCCATAAAGGTAATGGCCAGCCAGGGAGTTAACACCCACAGCAATCCGATAACACAGAAAGTAATTACAGGTACACAGACCCAGTGAATCCGCTTATTAGTGGGATTCTGGTGACTTTCCCCATACTCCCCAAGCCATTGCTCTATGGTTCTCGACTTGTTCATATCACACCCTCCGTACTACACCCATACCCGGAGCACATAAAAAACTTAAAAAGTTTTTATTATTTTCTACAACTATTACAAATAATGTACAATTTGATGTCAAAATCACTACGTGCCCACCGAATTATAGAGGCACATTTCAGACCCGACCGATAACGAGTATTCATGACCAGCCTTTTCTTTGATAAACGCATACAGACAGATATGGAGCGGGCCGGCCTGCCCGGATTTGATGCTCTGTGGAATATGGAAAGGGAGTGGATAGAACCCATCAACAAGCGTCGCAAGGGCTGGAGCGGCGTAGCCCGTGTTGAACTGTCCAATGTACCTCCGCTGTTTGTAAAGTGGCAGGAGAATCACAATACCCGCACCCTCCGCCACCCTTTAAAGGGCATCCCAACCTATCTCCGCGAGCTGCAGGGCATTTACCACTTTCAAAAACAGAATATTCCCACAGTTACACCGGTTTATTACGGAGAGCGCACGATTGATGGCAACCATCAGGCCATTCTGATTACCCGGGCGCTTGATGAGTATCAGGATTTATTCGCCATTAACCAACAGGGTAACGAAGAACGCACGTTCTCCGCCCTTCAGGAACTGGCTAACGTGGTAAGGCGCATGCATGACAAGGGGCTGGCCCACTACTGCCTCTATCCAAACCATGTTTTTGCCCGTTTTCAGGATAATAATAAAGTCGATATTCGCCTGATAGATCTGGAAAAAGTCCGCCGGGACCCGCTGAACACACGAATGAGAATGAAAGACCTGTACTGTTTTCTGCGTCACGCCAACGCATTCACGCTGGCTGCCAGAAAGCACCTGATAAACAGTTATTTCAGCGAAGGAAAAATCCCTGGCGCTGAAAAACTGCGTACCCGTCTGGAGAGAAAGCTCAGTCAACCGGGGTAAACACAATGTGCCCCGGCTCAATCTGGTAGTTCACAGCTTTACCCTGGAGATTAGCCAGAACAGAGTCTTTCGGGGCAACAAACAGCAGCAGTCCCTCAAGGCGTTTGGCCACAATATTTGCTAAAGCATCAAGAACCAGAAGCTGGACAAGGTTTGACTGCACAGAAATATCTTTACCAGAGATATTTACATTTTTCAGGAAAACAGCCCGCTCCCGGGCGTTAATATCCAGCTCCGATGTACCATGAAGCTCCATTGCCATTCGGCCGGTTGAAAACTGCCCGGCAAAATCCACATCCACTTCCCCCGGGATTACCCAGCGCAAACTTCGCCGGCTGTCTCCAAATTCAATTCTGGGCGTCTCCAGATAAAGATGGGCCCGGGCCGTTGCCGGTAAATCCACCGTCACTATCTGGGGGCCGGGAAACCCCTGGTCTACCAAGCCCTGAAACTGGTCCTGGGTCAGGGAGACATCTCTGGAGCCGGAACAACCAAACACCAGCAGGGCAACACACAACAGGCACAGAGAGCGGGACAGGGATTTTATCATTAGCATATCGACTCCAGTCGCTTGAGAAAAGCCGGCCTGCGGGATGCGATACCATCAGCCCAGCGTATCGGCTCAGGTAAACGATAACCCCGGCATGCAGCCAGCACCAGTTTTACCGCCCCATCAATGCTGACTTTATGGCCTGTCGATACATACAGAGGGCGAACGCCGGTTCGACTTCGCACCACGAAACCCACCGACTCCTCCTTATCATTTAAAGGAACAACAGAACCGGCTTCTTCCGGAATCTCGCCATGCTGACCTACCAGTCGGCTCTTCCCCACACCGATAGTCGGAACACCCACCAGCACACCAAAATGGCAGGCAATTCCAAACCGTCTGGGATGGGCGATACCCTGCCCATCACAGAACAGTAAATCCGGTTTTACAGAGAGCTTTTCCCAGGCCGCGAGCAAGGCCGGACATTCACGAAAAGAAAGATAACCGGGAATATAGGGAAAAGTTGTTGGAGTACGGGCCACCGCATACTCCACCAACTGGAGCTCCGGCCAGCTGAGCACAGTTATCACACCACGGGTGACTTTCTGCCCCCAGGCATCTGTCTCAAAGCCCGAATCAGCACCGGCGACATAACGCAGATTCCCGGGATTTCCAATAGCAACAACCTGCCCGGCCAGATGGTTCTGCATCTGCCGGGCTTCAGCAATTGAAGTTGGCCAGTTATGGGGTAAAGCGTCCATTATCGTAGCGAAAAAAGTCCGACAGGCTTCTGGATAGGGTTCAACGTAAAAAACACACCCCGGGAACAGAACTAATATAACCTACTTCCGGATACAGACACGGTTTGCACACACGGAGTCAGCATACCCACCACCCCGTAACGGGGTACTGTCAACCTTGAGATAAATTATGCAGATATTGAGACATCTGTCATTAAAGACTGCGCCATTCATTCTGGGGCTTGCACTGCTGTCCGGATGCTCGGAAGAGAAAACCGGTACGACACAGGGCAAAATGCCACCTCCGGCAGTATCCGTGGTGACAGTCGTGAGCGAACCGGTTGGCCAGTACGGGGAATTTGTGGCCCGTACCGAAGCCAGCGAAACCGTAGAACTGCGAGCTCGTGTAGAAGGCTTTATTGAGCAGCGTAATTTTATGGAAGGGGAAACGGTCAGAAGGGGTCAGCTGCTATTCAAAATTGATCAGGCGCCTTTTAAAATCACCCTGGCCCAGGCCAAAGCCAACCTTGCCAGCGCCAAGGCAGAAGATATCCGGGCCAGCGCTGACCTTAACAGGGGCCGCGAACTCTTCCCCCAGGGACATATCAGCCGCGCCAACCTGGACACCCTGATCAGCAACGCAGCCAAAGCCAGCGCCACTATGGAGGCGGCATCCGCGCAACTGGAAAATGCCCGGATAAAACTTTCCTACACCGAAATCCATGCTCCCTTTGCCGGGCTTATCGGCAAAGAAACCTACAGTGTCGGCAGCCTGGTCGGACCAGGCAGTTCTCCCCTTGCCAGCCTGATCAAAATTGATCCTATTTACGTCAACTTCCAGGTGAATGAAAAAGACCTGCTGGACTACCAGGAGCAACATAAAAACGCCGGCATAAGCGGAATCAACCAGGAGTACGAGGCCACACTGCGCCTGCCCAACGGCTCCACCTATTCCGAGCAGGGCACCTTTGACTTCTCCGATATCAAAGTGGATGAGACCACCGGCACAGTTACCCTTCGGGCCAGCTTCCCCAACCCGGACAAACTGCTGCTCCCCGGATTATACGTCACCCTGATGATAGACAGCTCAAAAAAAGAAAACCTGCCCCTGATTCCCCAGTACGCAGTTCAGGAAAACCAGCAGGGCCGGTTTGTACTGGTAGTAAACGACGAAAACAAGGTAAATACCCGCATCATCACCACAGGCCGCCGCATCGGGCCTATGTGGGTGGTTGAGTCCGGTTTGAAGGCCGGTGAGAAAATTATTATTGCCGGGTTGCAGAAAGTTCGGCCCGGCGTTGTCGTCCAACCGGTTATGAAAGTCGTCGACACCATTACAGGTACAGTCAGCGATGCCGCGCCGGCACAGGGTTCCGCCCGTCCAGCTCCCGAAACCTCCGGGACCACTAACAAAGCTGGGTAATAAACAATGCTGTTCAGTCATTTCTTTATCAAAAGGCCAAAGTTCGCTTTTGTTATTTCTATTGTGATAACCCTTGCCGGTCTGTTGTCCCTGTTCAGCCTGCCGGTGAACATGTACCCGGAAATAGTCCCTCCGAAGGTGACCATCAGCGCCACCTATCCCGGTGCCAGTGCTCAGACTGTGGAAGAAACCGTTATCCGTCCCATTGAAGAGCAGGTCAATGGCGTTGAAGGCATGCTTTACATTGAATCAACAGCCAATAACAGTGGCCATGCGGAAATCACGGTCACCTTTGAGTCCGGCACCAATGTCAATATGGCCCAGGTTAACGTCCAGAACCGGGTCTCTATTGCTGAGCCGGTATTGCCTGAGGAAGTCCGCAGGCAGGGTCTGGTCGTCACCAAACAGTCCACCAATATGCTGATGGGGGTCAACCTGACTGGCAACCGGGAAGGTATGGACGACATTTTCCTCAGCAACTACGCCACCAATTACCTGACTGAACCCCTGGCCCGTATACCCGGTGTCGCCAAAGTCAATGTTATGGGTTCCCAGACTTACAGCATGCGTATCTGGCTGAACCCGGCCCGTATGGCCGCCCTTGATCTGACGGTTTCAGATATACGACAAACGTTGCAGGAACAGAATATTATCGTCGCAGCAGGTAAACTCGGTCAGGCACCTGCACCAGCAGACCAGCAGTTTGAATACACCATACAAGCCCAGGGTCGCCTTAAAGATCCGGAGCAATTCGGTAACACCATTATCCGTGCCCGTACCGATGGCTCCATTGTGCGCCTGCGGGATGTCGCCCGTATTGAAATCGGTGCCCAGACATACTCATCCGGCTCCAGACTGGATGGCAACCCCACCTCTTTTATCGTGATCTACCAGCTGCCCGATGCCAACGCCACCATGGTGGCCGACCGGGTATACAAAGAGATGGACAGACTGGCAAAGCAACTTCCGGAAGGGCTTGAATACCAGATACTGTACGACACCACCGACTTTATTAACGCCTCCATAAAGGAAGTGCGGGCCACCCTGCTCCAGGCCGTGGCCCTGGTCATACTTGTGGTATTCCTGTTTCTTCAGAACTTCCGTATGACCCTGATTCCTTCTATCGCCATTCCAGTCTCCCTGGTGGGCAGTTTCGCGGTTATGAAAGTGCTGGGGTATGACATTAACACCATCACCCTGTTCGGACTGGTACTGGCCATAGGGATTGTGGTGGATGACGCGATAGTTGTGATTGAGAATGTGGAGCGACATATCACCAAGGGAGGCATGTCTCCCCTTGAGGCCACCAAACTTACCATGAAAGAGGTAACCGGGCCGGTCATCGCCACCACACTGGTGCTGCTGGCGGTCTTTGTCCCGGTGGGTTTTATGCCTGGTATTACCGGCACACTGTATAAACAGTTCTCAGTAACGATTTCTGTTGCGGTTATTATCTCGTCCATCAATGCCCTGACCCTCAGCCCAGCCCTGTGCGCAACCTTTTTACGGGCAGATAAAATGAAGCACTTGACGTTTATGAAGCCTTTCGAGCGTCTGGTGAACTCTATAACCGGAGGATATAAAAAGACTGTCGGCTGGACCCTGCGCCGTTCAGCACTGATGGGCACTCTGTTCCTGGTTCTTCTGGGCTTTACCGGTTACATCATCAGCACCCTGCCTACAGGTTTTGTCCCCAAGGAAGACCAGGGCTATATCTTTGTTGATATGCAACTGCCGGACGCAGCCTCAGTGAATCGTACCGAAAAGGTAATGGCCAAGATAAACGATATGATCCTGGAAGAACCAGGGATCAGTAACTTTATCGGCATTACCGGCTTCAGCCTTCTTGGAGGCAGTGGCTCAAACAATGGCTTCGGTATTGTGGTGCTGGACAAATGGAAAGACCGCACAACACCGGAAACAGATATCAGCGCTATCGCCGGTCGTCTGCAGGGGAAACTCTGGACCCTGCCCGAGGCCCAGACCATGGCTTTTGTCCTTCCCCCCATTCCCGGGCTGGGCACAACCGGTGGCTTTGATTTCCGCCTCCAGGACACTCAGGGACGCAGCCCCCAGGAGCTGGCCGCCGTACTTACCGGTCTGGTTTTTGAAGCCAACCAGCAACCGGAACTGAACCGGGTCTTCTCCACTTACCGGGCCAGTGTCCCCCAGTACTTCCTGGAAGTGGATCGCAATAAGGCCAAGTCCATGGGCATAGCCCTGTCGGATATCTACCTGACCCTGCAGGCCCAGCTTGGCTCTTTGTATATCAATGACTTCAGTAAGTTTGGCCGGACCTACCAGGTGGTTATCCAGGCAGAAGGTGTGTACCGGTCAGCCCCGGATGATCTCCAGTACTTCTATGTCCGTAACCGCTCAGGAGAGATGGTGCCTTTGTCCACTCTTGCCAGGCTGACGCCGATTCAGGGACCGACAAGCATCAATCACTTCAATCTGTACCGTTCAGCCACCGTAAATGGTGAAGCCGCCCCCGGTTACAGCTCGGGACAGGCAATCAAGACCATGGGAAAACTGGTCAGCAATTTGCCAGAAGGATACACCTTCGAATGGGCCGGACAGACCCGGGAAGAGATTGAAGCCGGCAACCTGGCCCCTCTGCTGTTCGGGCTGGCTCTGTTGTTTGTTTACCTGTTCCTGGTGGCCCAGTACGAAAGCTGGAATATTCCCTTCGCTGTTATCGCCTCTGTCCCCATCGCCATCTTTGGTGCCGGGCTGGGCCTGCTGACCGCCAGCATGACCAATAATATCTACGCCCAGATAGGCATGGTACTGCTGATAGGCATCTCAGCAAAAACTTCGATTCTGATTGTGGAATTTGCCCTAACTAAACGGGAAGAGGGCATGGAGATCAAGGACGCCGCCCTGACCGCTGCGGGCCTGCGTTTCCGGGCAGTCCTGATGACAGCCCTCTCTTTTGTTCTGGGTACTGCGCCCCTGATGGTCGCCACCGGCCCGGGAGCCGCCAGTCGTACATCCCTGGGGATGACAGTGCTCTGCGGCATGCTTTCAGCCACTATTATTGGCACACTGCTAACCCCTGTGCTTTACAGCATCATCCAGAGTATGCGGGAAAAAACCAAAGCGGAAATTGAGCACCTGCAGAAGTGACCTGGTCATTGTCAATTCACCAACCACTCTGAACCCGGCCTTATGCCGGATTCCTTCTAAACCAAAGGGAAAATATCTGTAGTTTAAAAATCGACATACCAGGAATTGTTCACAATTAATAAATAACTTTTTCAGACGATTTCCCCGCTCCGGCATATACTTGACTAGCGTCTTGTGCCCTGCCCGGAACTGTTATGACTATTGCCAAACGGCTTGCTGACTACTTGGAACATAGTCAGGCTCATTTTGATATTGTTTCACATCCCTATACTGAAACGGCCCTTGATACCGCCCACTGCGCCTGTATTCCTTCGACAACCATGGTCAAAGCCGTTGTCCTGGCCGACGAAGAAGGGCCGGTTATGGCGGTACTGCCCGCCAGTAACAAATTAATGGTGAACTGGCTGAATCACAGCCTTGGTCGTCACCTGAAAATGGTGTCGGAAACAACATTACGCTGCCTGTTTTCCGACTGTCAGCCCGGAGCCATTCCCGCCTTTGGTCAGGCCTGGGGGCTGAACATTGCCTGTGAAAGTGATCTGAACACCGTCACAGATATCTATCTTGAAGGGGGCAACCACCGTGAGCTGGTTCATATGCACAGGGAACAGTTTCAGGAGCTGATGAAAAATCAGACCCACGAACACATAAGCTGTTCCCCTGAAGAGTCCGAACTCTATAAATGTGGTAACGATTGATAATCACACCCTCTGTAAATTGCTGAATTCAATACCAGAAAATTCTCTCTTCTTCGGGGCATGTTTCTCTCACACTCTTTTTTCCCTTCATTCATGGGCCGGCATACGAAGCACACGAATAAGTTAAACACCAACAGACAGGTATCCCCATTGAATACAAGAATAACTTTTATATTATTAATGTTCAGTGGGTAGATTCTTATCCCGGATGTTATCAACCTGGCCACGGAAAAACTGTTCACCTCCATCGACATGGTACAAATACTGAGGTTTTGATCCGCCTGAACAGGTAATAAACAGGTATGGCCCCCATGACCTGCGGGGTGGCCCGTTGTCCTATTGCGTATAAACCCGTGTAGACTCACCCTGCACAGGTCATCTTCCAAAGATATCTTCCAAAGACAAGCAGAAGACCAACGACTATGTACGACACCTCCCTGATCAATGGAAAAAGCTTTATCAATGGCGAATGGGTCGCAGCTGATTCCGGCGAAACCCTGCCTGTCTACAATCCAGCCACAGGTGAGTGTATAGCCGAAGTCGCCAAATGTGGCACCGCAGAAACCGCACGTGCGGTACAGGCGGCAAGCCATGCCCTGCCGACCTGGAAAGCCAAGACCGCCAAAGAACGCTCTGTTTTACTGAACCGCTTTTATGAACTGATGATGGAGCACCAGGACGAACTGGCCTGGCTGATGACCGCAGAACAGGGCAAGCCCCTGGCGGAAGCCAAGGGTGAAATAGCCTATGCCGCCAGCTTCCTGCAATGGTTCGCGGAAGAAGCCAAGCGTATTTATGGTGATACCATTCCCGCTCCCCGTCCGGGCCAGCGTATTGTTGTCACCCACGACCCCATTGGTGTTGTTGCCTGTATCACTCCCTGGAACTTCCCCAGCGCCATGCTTACCCGAAAGATTGGCCCGGCTCTGGCAGCGGGTTGTACTGTTGTGTGCAAGCCTGCCAATGCTACTCCGCTGTCGTCTTACGCCATTGCAGCCCTGGCTGAAAAAGCCGGTTTCCCTGCTGGTACCATTAACATCGTCACTGGTCATACTTCACAAATTGGTGATGAACTGACGTCTAACCCCATCGTGAAGAAGCTGACCTTTACCGGTTCTACACCAGTGGGCAAACACCTTATGGAACAGTGCGCCGCAACTGTTAAGCGCACCTCCATGGAACTGGGTGGTAACGCGCCCTTTATCGTATTTGATGATGCCGACCTGGACGCCGCAGTACAGGGTGCCCTGGCTTCCAAGTACCGTAACGCCGGCCAGACCTGCGTATGCGCCAACCGCTTCCTGGTTCAGGACTCTATTTATGATGCCTTTGTCAGCAAGCTGGCTGCCGCCGTTTCTGAATTCAAGCTGGGCAACGGCCACAATGAAGGCGTGACCATGGGTCCGGTTGTGGATGAAGGAGCGGCGAACAGCATTTACAGATTTATCGAGGAAGCGCTCGAAAATGGCGCGAAAGCCGTTATTGGCGGCAAGCGTTCCGAACTGGGCAAAGGCTTTGTTGAACCCACCATTCTGGTGGATGTTACCAAAGATATGAAAGTCTACAGGGAAGAGATCTTTGGCCCTGTAGCGCCGATTTTCCGTTTCTCAACTGTCGACGAAGCCATTGAGATGGCCAACGATACCGAGTTTGGCCTGGCCAGTTACTTCTACACCCGGGATATTGGCCGGGTATGGAAGGTCAGCGAAGGGCTGGAGTACGGTATTGTCGGCATTAACGAAGGCATTATCTCTACCGAAGTCGCGCCTTTCGGTGGCATGAAAGAGTCCGGTAATGGCCGTGAAGGTTCCAGGTACGGTATTGATGACTATGTAGAAATCAAATACCTGTGCATGGGTGGTATTGACGAGTAATCCAGGAACCCGTCGGACTTTCTCTCGCTACAGTCGGTTAAATCCGACAGCTCCCTGGGCGACAGATTAATAAAGAATAAACAAAAAACCGGTTTTCCTCGCAAGGAAAACCGGCTTTTCTTTTACCACTTAGTGGAATTTATATTCAAAGGTCATGGAGGCACCATAGCTGCGACTCTTTCTACCTTTAGTTCTTTCCAGATCAAAAGCAATGGAGCTGTTCTCATATAGTTTGGAATTCACACCCAGAGTGACCCAGTTGAGTTTACGGTCACGCTGCCTGCGTCTCTCCGTTACATTCAAACCTCCACTCTGGTGCATAACAGCTTTGAAATCATCAAAGTGATTCAACTGAATACCAGCACCTGCACGTATATTCGTATCAGAACCGGGCACCCGGTAGGAGGCCATAACACCATAACGGCCAATATGATCCCGACGGCTGCCACTGCGAACACCGACCTTCCTACTCTGGCTGTTCTTCAGGCTATAACTTCCCGTCTGGCTGTTCAGGTACAGAAACTCAGCCATGGGCGTGACCGTCAAGCCAGGCACAGGGTTCACATGAATATCGTATCCGGCACCCAGCCAGGCCGCGAGTTCTTTTGTGGACATATCGCCTTTCAGGGTGGAGCCCGTAATACTGTCTGTGCCCCTGGCAGATGTTCCGTGATATCCCAGAGTCAGCGTGCCATCAATATGGAAATTACCCCTGTGCCAGAAAAAGAACGGTCCCATACGTATGCTGTTGTTATCCACATGACCACTGGCGGGTGTCAGGGAAGAGCGGCTGCTCTGGGCCGCCAGCATCACGCCCACCAGCCATTCATTATCCAGCACTTTGAAAACACCGGTTTCCAGACCAAAGTCCTTCTGGGAAAATCCGGACAATCCTGATACGGAGCGGGCAGAGAAACGCTGTCCAAAGGTGCGTGCGTAGGTGTATACCCCCCCACTTTGCAGACCCACGACCTGTTCCAGCCCACTACTCAAGGATAAGACCAGCCCATCAACACGCTGCAGTCCCCGCACTGGTGTATTGCCATCTCCCCTGCGGAAATCAGAGATCGTTCTGTGATGACCGGAGAACAGCTGAATAGCGCCACTATTGCGGGCTTCTGTGTCTATTGATGACAGGTCTGCAATCAGCCCTCGATCAAACGCAGGTTTAGCCTGTATCTGTTGTACCTCTTGTACCTCTTCCTCTTGTACCTTTGCCGTAGCCTCTTGCGGGTGCTGTTGTGGTTCAGGCTTTACAGGAGCAGCCTGTTCAGCTTCAACCGAGACAAATTCTTCCTGGCCTCTTTCCTCGGGAGCGGCTTCCATCACTTTATACTCAAACTCCTCGCTTTCCTGAGCTTCAGAGAGTACAACCTCTTCACTTTCCAGCCCGCTGTCACGGGTGGCGAAAGACCGAATAAATTCCTGACAGTCACCAGGTTCCTTTGATTTCGTCGTTGCAGGTTCTTCCAACTGCACCACAACTGACGGATTTGTCTTTGTACGCCTTTTAGTGCGCTTACGGAGGTGACTTGAATCCTCTGAATCGGTATCTGCAGTACGGCTTGCCGCATAGGGAATGCTGCCTGATACATCAACGGGAGCCTCACCGATTTTATTTTGTTCAGCAGGCGCCTTTAACTGATCTAGCTTGCTACCCTTTTCCTGTCGCAGCCTTGCCATACGCCTTAAACGTCCACTCTCATCAGCTTTTACAGTCTTTTGTACAGGTTGCTGGTTATATCGGACAGGTGAAGTGGGCTGTAAAGGCGTTGTAAATTCCTTACGGACCAGATCTCGTTCCGGATTAGCAGAAACAGGTGTCACCGGTTGGGCGACAGTGCCAACCAGGGCCACCGAATTCTCCCCACGAGCCTTATTCATATCATAAGGAGCAAAGGTGCCCTGTTCGGTTGTTACTGGCAAATGTACGCGACCATCCTGGTAAACCGGTTCTACGGCACCTTTCAGGTTTTTATCTATACGTACATAGCCGATGTTGTTTGAAGCTGGTGTTTGCTCCATACCCCGCAGTTGTAACTCATAGTTTGGTTTCTCAACAAGATAAGCTTTTGTAGTGATCTGTTCAGGAACATTTACAGTTTGAGCAACGGTTGTCGTCAGCTTTTGCCACGCAGCCTGACCAGCAGGGGCTTTGCCATAATGGGCCGGTGAAGTTGGCTGTAGCGGCGTTGTATATTCTTTACGGACCAGACCTCGCTCCGAATTAGCGGCAGCAGGTGCGACAGGCTGTGACTGAACGACTGAGCCAACCAGAGCAACAGCACCCTCCACGCGGGCTTTATTCTGGTCATAGGGCAAAAAAGTGCCCTGCTCCGTTGTTATCGGCAGGTATACACGCCCATCCTGATAAAGCGGTTCAACGACATCCTTCAGGTTTTTATCCACTCGAATATACGACACGTCTTCGGCTGTCACAGGTAACTGCTCTGCCCCCAATAATTGCAATTCATGGCCAGTTTTTTCAACCAGAAAGGCTTTCGTAGTCATCTGCTCGGGAACCGAAATGGTCTGCGGAACGGTTGTAGTCAACGTCTGAGGTGCCGAACCTGACAGCTTAGATACAGAACGCAAACCGGAAGTGTCAGGAGTCTGACCTTTAACTGCAAGAAAATCATAAGCTCTGGATACCTGTGCAACAGGAGTCGTTTGGTGGGCAACAGACTCAGAAGACAATTCAGAAGACAATAAAGGCGAAAAGGTTTTATTTCTGATTGAGAGAACAGATTCTTTGCCCGCTGCTGTTATGCTTCCAGCGTCTTTCAGAGTTTTCATGCGTTTGTTACGCAGCCTTCTCTGGCGACTGGCATGGATATTGTCGGAATATTCTGTCTTCTCTATTTTTTCCCGCCGGGGGGCAAAAGTGTCATCCCTGCTTTCAAGAACATCATTCACAAAACCTGTAAAGGAACTCCAGACATCAGCCCGGGTATATGGCGCGGAACACATCAGGAAAAAACATATCCATGCCACGACAGCGCGGCTTTTCCCTTGCCTCCAGCCCCGAACCTGCAGCCTTTGTACATCCATGCTCATAGGAAACTCCTTTTACCTATTACAATATCCCTGTCGTTCTGCCCGAAAGCGGAACTGTCTGGATGGTTAGATACGGGAATGACTCTGGAGTTCCTGCGACTTTAGTCTGATTTTGAAGGTAGGCAAGCAAAAAAGAAGACATTTCCTTATTTTTTACTTTAAACGCAGATGACTGGTCTTAAGGGCTGTTGCGTTTTTCTGCTCTGTTAACATCCGTAGTGTCTCAACTCTTCCTGCAATATCTCCATTCTGTCCGCTATTTCCTGTTCCATTCGATAGTTATAGTGCTTCAGAGCCTTAATATTCTCGTCTTCTCTTCGCTGCCCGCTTGTACCCAGCACCCAGTCAATCATGCATCCACAGGCTTTGGTCACACCCTTAGCCACTTGCCAGCCAACCAGGACTGAGCCCACAACTATGCTGAAGAACATAGCCGGCTGGGATACCACTGCATAAGGCATATGCACGCCGGTTTCCGGATCAACAAGATTCTTGTCACTGAACAGATGAAACTGCAGGCTTGCCCCAGCATTGGCCAGAAAGTACGCGAGTACAACACCAGTTATTCCAATGATGCACTTCGCGGCCACGGCAATAACTTTTCGAAGAAACCCGGGTTTGCCCTTCAACCCGGGCATTTCTGGCACAGAATCCGGTGCTGCGGCATTCTCATATGAAAACTCTGAGCTTTTATCAACAACGGACATCTTCCTGCCATGAAACTCAGTAATTTTTTCCGCTGCGGGGCTCCGGTAATCAGCCCCATTCTGCAAGCTCCGAAGGCGTTTTTCTACTTGGTCCATATTATCCCTTTCCTTTATCATTCAAGCTGTTACAACCCGGCACTGTTTCCGGAAGATGCTTTCCGTATCTTTTTTTCAATTCATACAATTCCCGCCACTGCTTTTGCAGCACCTCAGCATGACGAACAAGTTCATCCCTTGTCCGGGTTCTAACATGGGCCTTTTCATCCTGCCCTCCCCAACCCAATATGCCCCAGGCTCCGTCATAGATCAGCTGCAACTGCGACACGGCCATAGTCGTCGCTCCGGCCAGGCCAACCAGATTGCAGTGCTGGCCGATTGTCGCCCCGGGTTTAATGGGTAGAATATTCACAACACCAAATCGCCCGACAATCGGGCCAAGAACAACACCGGTAACAGCGGCTATGCAGAAAGAAAATACCTGCCAGAGGGAGGGGATAAGGCTGACAGCCATATCCTTCAGCTGCTTCTTGAATGGAGCCGAAGCTTGACTGGCACTGTCTGCCCGGCCTTCAGCCAGTATCGACCTAAGGTCTTTAAGAGTTGATACCCGGCCATGGCTTTTACTCTGTTTCGCCGCCGTCATGGAACCGGCAGCCCCTGCACCAACTCTCACCCTGCCGAATTCACCTGCCATAACGCAACTCCCTTGCTTATTCGGCCAATATTTATAAGTTACTGGCACCTTCGACCTGTATCACTTTGGCCTGGTTCATGGACTGTACACTTACCATGACAACACTGTCAGATTTCCTAACAGGCAAAAGAAAACCCGCCGAAGCGGGTTTTCCTGGCAATACCTTGCTCATTATCACTTCACTCTGCGCCTCCCCCGTTGAGCCCCCTCCAGCTCTGGCTCATTCTTATGTTTAAGAGCAATAGTCTTCTCTTCAGGGAGATTGTTCTCAGTAGCGTTAGCATTGGCATTGGCATTGGCATTGGCATTGGCATTGGCATTGGCATTGGCATTGGCATTGGCATGAACGGAAGTCGCATGATCCTGCTTTTTCTGCTCTTCCTGCTTCTTCACTATGGTCTGAGTCACTGTACTTGTATCATCCAGGCTTTTACCCATCATAATCCTGGCCACGTTTCCGAAAAACCTTATAACCATTTTGGTAGAAAAAATTGATATAGTGCTCCTGGTGGCATAAATAGTATCAGAATTATTCGCCCATGATGTGGGCAGTATTTTGTGGGCCAGAACATTGGAGCTTCTGAAACAGAAATACGTAGCCAGAATCTCGGGAATACTCTTCACGAATGTCCAGCCTGTGTCCTTGGTCAGCGTCCAGCAACCATCCGCAAGGCGCTTGTATACGCTAACTTCGCCTTGAACCTGACCATCCTTAACGTGGGTCTTGCCAGGCACAGCCTCGCAGCTTTTATTCCTGAATGGTATGCGGCCTCTAATATCGGGCATCCTAGCCCAGCAGCCACCGATATAACCTTGCACTTTATGTAACATTTCCAACCTCCAAAGATGTCTAAACCCTGATCCCAAACTTCTACCCCGAGGCAGAAGTGGCCCGCCGGGCTTTGATGGATCAGAAATGTCTGGCCAGGGACCAGAAGCCAGCTCCCCGAATACCCGGAATGGCTGTACTGCCCCTTATTGACTGATCGGGAGAGGGAGAGTTCGCTCCTGCCAACTGCTCTGTCAGCAGAGATAACGGCAAAACGACTGAAAGCGTCTGTTTATGGGGTGACAAAACGGGTTACCAGAGATAACAACCCAAGTGCGCCCCTATTGGTAACAACTGTACAGAAAAAACCAATAACTATTTATTTTTCTCAATAAAATAATAGGTATCTATCACAGGGTTAAACTCGGCGGCATATTCCCATACAATATGAACCACTCTTTTCAACAGCCAACCGGTTCTTAGGGGCTCTTAAATATGGCGTCCAAACTCAACGTAAGGCATGCCAGCCAAGTAGCCTGCCGGGACTGTAGCCTGAGTCCATTGTGTCTACCCCTGGCGCTGAAAATCGAGGACATTGACGACCTCGACGAAATCATCAAGCGCGGGCGACCCCTGAAAAAAGGCGAACATCTGTTCCTGGAAGGCGATACATTCCATAGTGTTTTTGCGGTTCGCTCCGGCGCCCTGAAAACATATACATCAACCAATGAAGGTGAAGAACAAATCACAGGCTTCTACCTGCCCAGCGAACTGGTCGGGTTAAGCGGGCTGGATACAGACACCTACCCGGTTTCTGCCCAGGCCATTGAGACCACCATGGTCTGTGAAATCCCCTTCGACAAGCTCGAAAAACTCTCCGACAGCCATCCGGCCCTCCGCCGCCAGCTGATGCGGATTATGAGCAAGAAGATCCGCGAAGATCAGCAGATGAAACTTCTGCTGTCGAAAAAGAATGCCGACGAGCGTATCGCGACCTTTCTGATCAACCTGGCCAGCCGATTCCGACGCAGGGGCTTCTCCTCACAGTCATTCCGTCTTTCTATGTCCCGGAATGAGATGGGAAACTATCTGGGCCTGGCTGTAGAAACCGTAAGCCGGGTATTTACCCGCTTCCAGAAGGCTGAACTGATCCATGCCAACGGTAAAGAAATAGAAATTACCAGCGCCATGGAGCTGTGCACCCTTGCAGGTGGTAAACTGAGCGACACCCCTGAAGTTGTGAATATTCAGTAACCATGCCTATGAGCGATACAGCCTTTAACGAAAACCACCTCCGAAGCCTGATTCGAGCCGTCCCTGACTGGCCTGAACCGGGCGTTATGTTCCGGGATATCTCCACGCTGCTGAAATCTCCAGAAGGGATGCGCATGGTGCACAGCACCTTCGCCGAACGCTATCGGGAGAAAGGCATCACCCACATCGGTGCCCTGGATGCCCGGGGCTTCCTGCTCGGAGCCCCCCTGGCGGATACTCTCGGCCTGCCCCTGGTAATCTTCCGCAAACCGGGCAAACTGCCTGCGGAAACCATCCGGGAAGAATACGCCCTGGAGTACGGTAAGACCGCCCTTGAGGTTCATGTTGATGCCATGAACGCTGGTGACACAATTGTCCTGATTGATGACCTGATAGCCACAGGTGGCACGCTGCTGGCGGCCCACAAACTGGTTAACCGGCTGGGGGGCAGTGTCGCGGAAGCTGCGGCGATTATTGACCTGCCCGCCCTGGGTGGTTCCGCCCTGCTGAAGCAGGCGGGTATTCCCACCTATACCCTCACCAGCTACTGAGCGCTTTTCTTAAGCCTCCCAGCTCTTCACCACCAGCCTGAACCTTCAGGCTGGTTTATTTATGCCGATGTCAGTTTCTGTAACAGAACTTCTCAGTAACAAGAACAGGTTGACATGGGAATCTGCGCCAGGGAATTACGACAGCTCATTATCCGTCCCACACTCCAGCATTTGAGTATGTGGAGCCCTACAACAGAGAACCTGCTATTGGGAACAGCCGCCCAGGAATCCGGCCTCGGGGAACACCTGCAGACAGAACACCACAACGCTTACGGCCTGTACCAGATCACGCCAAGAATGCACCGCAATGTCTGGGACAATTTCCTGGCCCACCAGCCGGAACTGGCCAGTAGAATCCGCGGCCTTGCCAGCCAGCATGAATTCCTCCAGCGCCCCCATGCGGAACTGGCCACCAATCTGGCCTATTCCACAGCCATAGCCCTGATGATCTACCTCCGGCGCGGGCGCCCCCTTCCCAAAAACAGCGCCGACAAACCTGCCCGACTGGCCCGCTGCTGGCATAATAACTTTCATGGCAAGCCCCAGGGCACGGTCGCTGACTTTATCCAGAATTACACCCGGCTGGTGAACGACCAGATTCTGGAACCCATTCGCCAAAGTTAAGTATTCACAACAAGCCTGTCAGAACCCTTTTTCTGCCGCCATAGTCAAAGACCCATTGAATACGCAGAGTGAAATATTCAATGGACACATTTTTCAGTCTTCCAGGCCCAGGAAATCAACATAAAAGTCTCCCCCAAAGCGCGGGGCCTTCCTGCACATATGCATCTGTGCCTCTGCCACCATCTCGCTTTACCGCGAAACCTGTCACTTTTCACACACTTGTTCAGAAACCAGAAACAAGCATGGACAAAGAAACTCTGGATCAATTGAAAACCCGCTGTGAAACGCTGATTGAACGGAGAAAAATCACATTACTCAGCAAACTCAAAGAAAGGCTTGAGCCTGAACTTGACAGGAGCCGTATCGGCTCTTTAACTCAATCGGGTGACGACTGGGCGTCGGCAACAAGAAGAAATATAGAAACTATTAATTCTCGGTTAGAAACCCTGGAAAGGGATTTATCGACGCAAATTGCACTCTCCAGCGCTGAAAAAAGCGCCATTCTCTCCCTTTGCGAAACTATCGCCAACAGTACGGAAAAACACATTCCACCTTTAAATACGCCGGAATACCAGGAAAGACAGAGAGCAGTAATGGAGTTAAAGAGCAGACTTATGAGCCAGGCCCAGGCCATTAAACCTGCGCTGCAGACACTCACCATTCACGCCATTAAGAAACAAATTCAGGTGCAGCAAGAAACCAGGCAACGCCTGGAACAGGATTTACACATCTCCCAACAGTTTGAGAAACTTCAACTGGAAACACCCTGCCATAACCCTGAATCCAGAAAAAGAGGCCGACGCCGTCAGGTGCCCGAAAGGGACGCCATATCCAGCAAACGCTTACGGGAAACAAAGGAAGTGAAAAAACAAAGAACCGGAAAACGTCGCCGTTAAATCCGGCACTTGAAGAAACTTAAAGGGAAGCCAAAAATTCGTTCGGGGTCACAGCCTCCTCATCCACCTGATGCAAGCGTCATACGGAAAGAGCAGAGGCAGTGCTTCACTCCGTTGAAGCACTGTATGAGATCTAGTTTTGGAAACGTCTTAACTGAGTCGCTAATTGTTCAGCAGGCCGAAGCTGCTCTGCTAATGCCTGAGCAGTTACTTCGTCATTTACCTGACGTGCGGTTTGAATAGCTTGCCGCGTTGTTTGAGAAAACAGTTCGCAGGATTTAGCTAAATAATCTGCGTTCTGTTGTACATCTGTACTTTGAGGTGGAGATTCGATCTTAGAGTATTCACTCAAATCCTGATAAGTTGCTGGAATTCTGGCTCCCATCATACTTATCCTTTCCGCTACCTCATTTGAAGGAGTAAAAGGCTGGATAGTTTGCTGTACTTGCGGTCGTGAATTCTGAACCTCCGGAGATACTGCTGAAAGGATTTGGGTAAACTCTGCAGATCTGTTGCCCTGTGTGTTCCATTGACAAGCCCGGATCTGGTTCTCAAGAGCCTCCCGCTCACAATATACAGAGTGTAACTTTTGAACAAGTTGCTCCTTTTGTTCCTGCTCAATACCCAATTGGGCTTCTTTCATATTAGCCATTGCTCTGTCCTACGATATGCTCATATGAGCAGAGTCACTGTACAAATGTTGCATAGCCAGTTCAATCAGTTTCTAAGACAATAAAAACATAAACCAACAGATTATAATTTATTCTCCGTATAACACGTAGTTCCAGGACGCTTACAGCGTACTTGATTTAGGCGTTATGTATTGCAAGTGTTCCACTTTCAGGGAGAACTTCTCGGTCTTGGTCTTGAGATATCTTTTCCAGCTCAGATATTTGATGTGGATGTAGCCAGGAGCGCAGAAGAGACCAAAATCTCTCCCTCGGGTTCACAGGTAGAACACTGTTTATGGGAGACAGTTCATATTTTCTACAAAACCACCTCATCTAGACGACAGATTAAAATAAAAGTAACATTTTAATCATAAAATAGTCGACAATCGGACAATCACAACAGGATGTTATGAGGTGCATAATGGAATTGTGTAATACCCGCACAGACGCAGTACGACCCTTCATCAATACATCATTCATACGGTGATCAGCCGGCTGACTGCGTGTTGGAAATACTCACCGGAAAACAGATTTTCCGGTTCATTACGGGCAAGGAAACCTGCCCTGTTTCAGAGCAATAAAAACCAAGGAAGAAATCATGGATGCACTGCTCAATATCACCAACCTGAAATCCGCCATTACCTTTCTTCATCTGGCCGGCCTGGCCTTTGGACTTGGAGGGGCATGGATACTGGATGTCTTTATTCTCAGGCACCTTAATAAATTTACAATTACCGAGGATAAATATCAGGTCATAGAGTTTGTTTCCAAACTCGTGCTTACAGGTTTAATTATTCTCTGGGTCTCCGGGCTGATGTTTGTCGCCTATTACTATCTCTACACTCCAGAATTCCTGTCCAATCAAAAAGTATGGGCAAAAACCTTCATTGTGACCGTACTTACCCTGAATGGTATTCTGGTTCATAAATCATTGCTGCCAAAAATCAGGAGCTGCCAGGGTAAAACCCTGCTGGATGGCCTGAATGATAAAGACCTTCGGAATATGGTTAGCATCGGAACTATTTCTTTTCTGTCCTGGCTGTTCCCGGTGGTTCTCGGAGTTGCCAAGACCCTGAATTTCTCTGCCTCTGCTGTAGAAATTGCCGGATTTTATCTGTTGTTCACCGGGGTATCCATTATTATTGCCACAGTGCTGACACGCCCCCTCCTGGATAAGTACAGAAATCTGGCTCAGTAAAGCGGTTTCTACTTCACATATCCTTGACACCTCCGAAGGTCGTCCGGAAGAGTTAGTGAGAAAAGACTGATCTACAGAGGTGTCCGCTATATCGCTGCCGTCCCTTGGGAGCCGGGAACGTCTCTTGCCTGGGTGAATCCTGCCAGGAGCCTGTCAGACTGAACCGACCGCAGGGAGAAAAGTCCGACAGCGGGCTAGCGGGTCATCTTCTTAACGAACACTACCACAAACAACGCAAGGGCAAAGTTACCAATAAACGCCTCAAGGGCTGCCAGCGTTCTGGATGGCCCCACCGGCGTTAAATCTCCATACCCCAAGGTGGTAAAAGTGACCACGCTGAAATACAGCGCATCAAGGAAAACCTGAAAGTTCTGTGTCAGCGTCAAACCTGTCTCAAAACGATGAACCGTGCCTTCCGAGGCCACACCGGCAATAAAGTAAAACAGCCCACACAGAACCACCAAAGCTGTTGAAAACATAAACACCCGAAACGGCCGCTCCCCATAGCCACAGAGCATATCCACTATTTTCGATGTCCAGCGTTGCCAGGAACCCAAAGGGTACTGATAACGCCGGAAGGTCATCTCCTTGTGGAAGAAGAGTCCTGCTTCATCAAACAAGCCATGGGCTTCACAGCTTTTGCGCACACTGCGGCACACTTCTTCCGCTTCACCATAAAGCAGGGAACGCTCTTCCGCTGTCTGACTTTTGCGCCTGCCAGATAACTGCTTCTCCTGGTAGAGAGTTTTGCCCCAGGTCACATGCGCCATACGACAGGAATCGAGTTTCAAGCCAAGCAGGTTAGCGCCGGAAAGGTTGGCGAAATTAAGGTTGGCACCGGAAAGATCCGCTTTCAGCAGGGAACAGTTCTGCATATTGGCCCGGTAGAGATGGGATCCCCTCAGGTTGGCCCGATGAAAGTCCACATTACTTAAATTCGGGCCATGGCCTTTTCCCGGACTGGATAAATTCAGATTCTCCAGATTCGCTCTGGCCAGCCTGAAGCCCGCAAGACTCACACCCTTGCGCACCAGAAGCTCCAGTTTTCCGCGAATCTCCGGGCCGCTTTTATCACTGTCGGGGTCATGCCAGAAACAGACAGACTTGCCGGTTACCCTTGGCTGCTGGCAGTGCATGTACTGACATGCCGGCAGTATTTGTTCCCGGGCAGAATCAACAGGCCGTTGATTATCGGGATTGAAAGAAGCCGAATCCATGGCGTTCAAAATCTCCAGAGAAACAGAGGATGTAAAAATTATAAATACTATACTGTGTATTGGCGCATTCCTGCTCCAATTTTATTTTAAGGAGGGTCGCCGTTATGCCTCTGTCCAAGCACCTGAATCAGTTTCTTACCCAGCAACAGGTTTCTTTCGAAACAGTGTCCCATCCCCGTACCACCAGCGCTATCCAGAATGCCATAAGCTCAAAGTTGCCGGCAACTACTGTGGCCAAGGCTGTGGTACTCAAGGATCCAGTGGATAATTATCTGATGGCTGTAATACCTGCCGCCCGCAGGCTACACCTGCAAGCACTGATGGACATTACCGATACGCCCCTGAAGCTTGTGCCGGAAGAAGAGCTGGAAAACTGTTTCACAGATTGTAAAACCGGTGCCATACCCGCCATGGGTCCGGCTTTTAATATGGAAATGATCTGGGATGACCACTTCCTTGGAGAAAAGGATATTTACTTTGAAGGTGGTGACCATGAAACCCTTGTCCATGTCACCAGCAAAGATTTCCAGAAGATGGCTGGAGAAGCCAGCCATGACCAGATCAGCCGACCACAACGGGAGAATGACTGGCCCTGACCGAAGCATGAAGGCTTAAACGGAGAAAAAGCGGCTTATGGCAATTAGCTGAAATACGCCGCAATACACACCAGCAGGACCATAACAAACAGGGTCCACTCTAGAGTTTTGCCCGAAGCTTTGACTGCAAATCTCACGCTGAAGTAAGCGCCTGTCATTGAGCCAATGGCCAGGATAAACCCTGGAATCCAGAGAACCAGCCCGTTCCAGACAAAGATCCCCAAGGCCAGCAGACTGAACACTGCAGTGCAGAGAATCTTCAGAGCATTGGCTCTGACCAGATCATAGCGCAGGCCACCGGCTATGGCTGCCAACAGCATAAAGCCCACGCCAGCCTGTACAAAGCCACCATAGACCCCAGCCAGAAAAAGCCCAGCCACAGCCAGGGGCTGAGACGACAACGTTCTTACATTCTCTCCTGTGGGGGAAATCATCGCCGGCTTGGTCACCAGCACCAGGGCCATAACCACCATGCAGCTTAACAGCACTGGTTTCAGTAAATCAGAGGAAAGCCAGGAGGCCAGCACTGCGCCAACGCCTGCTCCAAGAAGCGGAGGAATAACAATACCGGTCATGGAACCGGTATCCAACCGCCCGGCTTTATGGAAACCTTTCAGACCCGTTAGCGACTGCATCACAACACCTACCCGGTTGGTAGCATTGGCAACATCCGCAGGCATACCTAACAGCATCAACGCGGGAAGCGTCAACATGGAGCCGCCACCGGCAATAGTATTGATAAAACCTGCAACAACTCCAGCCAAAAGCAGCGCCACACCATTTACCAGGGTTAACTCATACATATCCCACACACTCCGGAGTCAGATTCTTGCTCTGGTTTTATTCCGGAGTGAATTGTAATGGCAACCGCAGGTCAAAAACACTAACAGCAAACCAGATAGCAAGCTAAACCGTCAGCATTTTCAGGGTATTCGTTTCCCCCACAACCGCCAGGGTATCCCCTTTAGTCATAAGAATACGGCTGCCACGGATCAGCAAGCCTTTCTGCAATAACAGATCTATGGCTGCCTGGTTCACTTCATAGCCGGTATTCATCACCGTGGGATCAAAAAGAAAAGCTTCAACACCACGATAAAGGGCAACTTTCCTGCGAGTTGCTTCTGAGCGGGTCAGGGCAAAAATCGGCAGACCGGAATTAATACGGGACATCCATAAAGGCGTACTGCCGGATTCGGTCAGGCAAATAATCGCTTTCACCTCTTCCATATGGTTGGCAGTGTACATGGCTGCCATGGCAATGGCTTCATCGGAACGAGTAAAGTTCCACTCCAGTCGGTGGGTGGACACCTGGGCCGCCGGCTGTTTTTCCGCTCCCAGGCAAATACTGGCCATAGCTTCAACAACATCATCAGGATGATTACCCGTGGCGGTTTCCGCCGACAGCATTACAGCGTCTGTGCCATCAAGCACCGCATTGGCCACATCAAACACTTCCGCTCGTGTGGGCAGGTTGGCGGTAATCATGGATTCCATCATCTGGGTAGCGGTAATCACCGGACGATTATGGATTCTGGCCCGGTTAATAATCTGCTTCTGAACACCCACCAGTTCGGCATCGCCAATTTCAACACCCAGGTCACCCCGGGCTACCATCACCGCCTCAGACGCCTGAATCACCTCATCCAAAGCACCTGATCGGGTAATGACTTCCGCCCGCTCAATCTTGGCAACAATGGCTGCAGAGCCACCGGCTTCCTGCAGCAGTTTCCTTGCCAGCTCCAGGTCTTCACCACAACGGGGAAAGGAAACCGCCAGATAATCCATGCCGATATCCGCCGTAATCCGGATATCCGCCCGGTCTTTATCAGTAAGGGCCGGAGCTGACAGGCCACCCCCCTGACGATTAATGCCTTTATTGTCGGACAACTGTCCGCCATTGATCACGGTACAGCAAATACGCTCTCCTTCAATGTTGTTCACCTGCAGGGTTACACGACCATCATCCAATAACAGTATATCACCGGGACTGCAGTCCCCAGGCAATGCACGATAATCCAGTCCAACGCTCTGTTTAGAGCCACCATTGGAATCTAACCCTGCATCAAGAACAAAGCTTTCACCGGATGCCAGTGTAATGGGGCCACCGGTAAACCGACCGATGCGAACCTTCGGTCCCTGCAGATCCCCCAGGATGGCGACGGCACATCCGGTACTCGCTGATATCCGGCGTACCTGCTCTGCTCTACGCCGGTGGTCGCCAGGTTCTCCGTGGGAAAAGTTCAAACGCACCATGTTCACTCCCGCCAGAATCAGCTTCTTCAGGGCTTCATCCGTATCCGTGGCCGGGCCGAGGGTGGCCACAATCTTTGTGCGTCTTAACATGGTCTGAAATTCTCGCTCTGCTTTCTGCATCTAATGTTCGTGTTACTCGCTCTTTTTACAGTGTATCCGGTTTCAATGACGCACAGATTTCATTTTGGAAGATCCGATCGTGATACTCAGGGCCGCAACAGCGGCCAGCACCCAGACATAATGAACGGAACCCGCCACTAACAGCGGCGAAATACCAGCGATAGAAGCAGCCATCAGAATCTGGGCACCCCAGGGAATAACACCCTGTACAACACAGGAGAATATATCCAGCAGGCTGGCGGAACGACGGGGGTCAACATTAGCTTCTTCACACAGATTACGGGCAACTTCACCGGAAGCCAGAATGGCAACGGTATTGTTGGCGGTAAACAGGTTACAGACAGACACCAGCAGAACAATGCCCGCTTCTCCGGCACGGACACTTAATGCTTCACCACGGGACAGCAGCCTGCGGATCGTGGATACCAGCCATTCCTTGCCCCCGCCCTCAGTCATCATACGACTGAGTCCGCCAATAAACATGGACAGGATCATGATCTCAAACATGCCTTCAAAGCCCCGGTAAATATCATCCCCCGCATTACCCAGGGAATAATCACCAATCAAAATACCCAGTACGGACGAGAACAGAATGCCACTCATCAGCACCACCAGAACATTCAATCCGCTGATCGCCAGGCCAAGCACCAGAAGGTAAGGCAACACCAGCACCGGGTTTTCAATCTCACTGGATACGGTCTCGCCCCCCTGGCCCAGAACCAGCAGCACAACAACCGTAATCAGTGCCGCAGGCAATGCGATAAGGGAGTTAAACAACAGTTTGTCCCGCATACTGCACCCTTGTGTGCGGGTCGCGGCAATGGTGGTGTCGGAAATCATGGACAGGTTATCACCAAACATCGCGCCCCCCACCACAGCGCCGACACAAAGGTCCAGGCCAAGGTCAGTGTTGGTAGCAATGCCAACGGCTACCGGTGCCATGGCTGCGATAGTGCCCATGGATGTGCCCATGGCTGTGGCAACAAAAGCGGATACGAGAAACATTCCTGGCAGCAGGAAAGGCCCCGGCAACAGTTTCAGGCCAAGAGCCACCGTTGTATCCACACCACCAATAGCACTGGTCACCTGACTGAATGCCCCCGCCAGCAGGAACACCATGCACATGGTGGCAATATTGATATCACCCACACCCTTCAGGAACGGATGAATACGTTCTTCCAGGGTACCACCAGCCAGTAGTACAGCCATAACCATGGCGGGCAGGACAGCGACCGGAGCCTTGATCTGGTAAAACGCAAACTCTGTTCCCTGGAAATAATGATAAAGCCCTCCTCCAAAGAAGATGGCGACAAAAACGAAGAGAGGGAGCATTGCCCGACCATTGGCCACTGGAATTAACTTCATATTGTGCTCAAGGTACCTTTTATATAAATATAAAAACGGAGAATGCTAACCATTGTAATTGTAGAAAGCCCTCTGCCAGGACCTAACGACCCATGAACAATTCAAGCAGAATTTCAGCCGAACCTTATCTCAACGGTAATAAACCCTGAACTGTTTGCAAATTCGGCGGTATCACAGGCTGGCTCCAAGCGAATATTATTGTTGGCGCTGAGTTCCAGGGTACGGATATTGGAATGGCTTTTCCCGGATAACAAGAAACAAAACAACCGTACTACACACGCAGAAAATCTCTGCTAGGCTTGCGGTCTCTGCCACGATTTTGAGGGAGGCAGCAATGAAACCGTCGATGCTTACAGGTCTGGTAACACTCCTTTTATACAGCTTTCACCTTCCATTACAGGCCGATACACCTGTTAACAAAACGCCTATACAGATTTTCGGCAGCGTGGAAACCCTGGCTCTGGGTACCACAGACTTCACCATGAATGCCCGCATCGATACAGGCGCAGATCTCTCCTCCATAGATGCCCGGAATATCCAGGAGTTCACCCTGAACAACAGAACCTGGGTACGGTTCCAGATTAAAGACAGAAAGAACGCAACCCGTCATAAAGAAGTTTCAGCCCCGGTCAAAGAACATATCCGCATTAAACGCCACGGACTGCCCAGTCAGTGCCGCCCTGTGGTGTGCCTGGCCATCACCATCGGCCAGAAGCAGACAATCACCGCTTTCTCCCTGGCTGACCGCAGCCACTTTGAACATCCGGTGCTGATCGGTAGAAATTACCTGCTGGGACAGGCCATCGTGGATGTCAGCCGCAGCCACCTGGCGGGGATGCCTACGTTTTAAATAAATTAAACAAAGATCCGGGCAACTACATAAAACTGCCAATCAACGACACTGTATGTGACCATTTGAGTCAGCTTTTCCATTAATACTCTGACATTGTCAGACATCACCTGCCCTACAGGACAAAAAACAATCAGAATATATCTATTCCAACCAGGCAGCGAAAATATGGCTCAATTGTTGCTGTAGCTGTATTATAAACAGCGAGGTAAGGAATACCTCGCGAAAATAAGAATATATCAGGAGGTAGTTTCAAGGATGATAAAAACGTTATGGCTTATCGGGTCTGTAGTCAGCCTGGTGCCTGCGTTTGCGCATGGCATGGCGGAGCCTGTTGGCCAATCAGGATGGTCTTTTCGAAGCAGCGACCTGAAACTGATAACAGCTACCGTACTGTTGACCCTGATTACCTATAACCTGTTTATTTTCCTGAAAGCAACCAAACGCAGCTATCTCCACTACTGCCTTTACGCCCTGTTGATGCTGCTCTTTCTGTTGACCAGCGAATACGGCCTCAGCCATCAAACCTATATTAGTATTGTCGGCTGGCAGCTGACATCACACCTGCTGCTGTTCTGTTCCCTGGCTGCCGCCATACAGTTTCAAATGTCCCTGATGCCCGTACGCCAAACCAATTACGCAGCTTGGACAACCTTGCAATTAATCCGCGGACTGACACTGACACTGGCGATTCTGGCAGCCCTGAACCTTGATACCCTGACATGGTTCTTTGCTGAAACCTCAGTACTTCTGGCCATAGCCTTTACAGGAATGCTGTTTGTCAGTTCACTGGTCCTGATGTTTAATAAAGCATCCGGAAGCAGCTTTTTCTGTGCCGGGTGGCTGATACTCTGCCTTGGACTGACCACAGCTGAAACTTTTCAGGTAGACAACTCCACGCTCAATTCCCTGCAATTGAGGGAATGGCTGTCCGTTTCTGCATTTATTGGCGTAACCCTGCACGCAGTTATCAACAGCCTGGCACTGCCCGCATTCAGTAACAAACGCTATCAGATGTTCCAGGTGGGCTATGCGCAGATGGAAACCAGTCTCCAGCGCCACCACAACCAGAGGCGCATGTACAACGACGCTGTACGACAATACCTGCATAATATTCCCAGCATGGATGAAAAAAGTGTCAGCACTCGCCTGCTGGAAGTGCTGGGCAATACCCTGCCTATTAGGACATCTGCCACTGTCAGCTGTCATGATGACCAGATAAACACTATCGCCCTGACGGTCAACGAACAGTTGTTCTTTGACGGAACATTAAGCAACATGCACGGACAGATGGCCGATATGGCCCACCACCGCCAAATTACCAGCCTGACCCTTACCATCGACCAGGAAGATGTCAGTTTTTATGTGATCCCCGTGCACTGGGATCACAACAACTGGATACTGGTACTGCTCCGGCCCCTGCCGGGCACTGGCCTTGACGCCGACCAGCTGCAGCTGGCCATGGATATTTCCAACCATGCCTGCACCCTGTTTATGGCCAGCCAGAATTACCGCAGACTGCAGCATGAAGCCGATGCTGACAGCCTTACCGGTGTCCTGAATCGGCGGGCTTTCTTTCGAGAAGCCCGCACACTAATCCATCGTCTGCAGGAAGAACAACAGAGCCTGGGGCTTCTTTACATGGACATTGATATGTTCAAACTCCTGAACGACAACCATGGCCACGCCTTTGGGGATCATGTCCTCAAGCAGTTTACCGAAGTGTGTCGGGACAACCTGCGGGAACGGGACATTCTTGCCCGTATTGGTGGTGAGGAATTTATTGTTCTTCTACCCCAGGCCGACCAGGAAGCGGCCACCAATATTGCCGAACGTATCCGCAAAGGTTTGCATGCCCTGGAATTTGCAGAGCTGGAAGGACGGTCCGTTACTGTCAGCATTGGTGTTGTGGACAACGAGTCCAGCGGCTATGAACTGCTTCATCTTATGGCCCAGGCCGACAAAGCCCTTTATCGTGCCAAAACGGAAGGACGCAATCGCACCATTACAGTCTCTGATGCAGTAGCCGGCCTGTAACCGGCCCTTTTTCTTTACCATTTACTGACCTTTATTATCATATACTCCATCCAGTCATTCCCGGAGATTCTCTAACCTATTGATCCTGCAGAAAAAAAACAACTTTACAAGCGCAGTCTTTTTCTTAAGAATTCCTTATTTATCAATTGGTACTGGATTAATACAATAAGTATGTGCAATCGGCTGATATTTCAGAAGTGCATCAGCTGCTGACATACAATTTCTGGTATCCGCCTCCGGATATCGTTATCTGTACTACCAGGTTTCACCATGTGGCCATTCAGAAAAAAACAGGGACTCAAGCCAGAGAAAAGCCGCACAACCAGCCACCTTGAGCTGGAAACCCGGGGGCAGAAACTGGTGGAACGCATTGCCAGCTCTCCCCATC
Organism: Parendozoicomonas sp. 209JJ7-1; assembly: GCF_058147085.1. Classification (NCBI taxonomy): domain Bacteria; kingdom Pseudomonadati; phylum Pseudomonadota; class Gammaproteobacteria; order Oceanospirillales; family Endozoicomonadaceae; genus Parendozoicomonas; species Parendozoicomonas sp. 209JJ7-1. Next base: position 317,208 of record NZ_JBYVJU010000001.1, read on the forward strand.
AGGAACCCCTTGGCATCACCCTGATTATGGTGGCCTGGACAGCAGGCCCCGTAACCCTTCTTGCTGCCTGGAGCGCTACCTGGATTGGTTATGGCAAGCCCATAGATATGGAGCGTACCCTCTATTTCCTGGCCTATTCCGCCATTGCTGGCCTTTTGGGTATTATTACCAAGCTGATTTACAACACCACCCGGGGCAACCGGGAAACACTGGACGGCCGTCGTTTGCTGGAAGTCATCGACCGACTTCCGGAAATTATCTATATGACCCGGGACCTGCGCCTCGTCAACCTCAGTCCGGAAACACGACGTATTGAGTCTGCCGGTATTCTGCTGCGCAAGTTTGACCTGGGCCCGGAATGGGTCGCCGGCGCGATTGAAGACCTGACCGACGACCGGGAACTGGCCCGTCAGGCCGAACGGATTGAGCAGTTTCGCCGTGCCGGCCTGTATAACCGTATGCAGGATGTTGTGGGTGCCATTACCAAAAAGAGTGAGGAGTATGTCACCAACCTGCGCCAGACCCATCCCAAAATCGCAGCAGCCATGGCCTCCAGGCTCGCGGGGCAGGCACCGGATATTCGCCAGGGCCAGCCCCGGGAAAAGCTGTTCCTTGAACGAATCCTGGCAGCTATTGATCAGGAAAATGAAGAACTGATCACCCTCCCCGACGTAGAGCATATCCTTGCGCTCTGCTTCGAGCTGATGTGCGGCCGGAAAGTGACCTATCTGAAAGTGGAATATACCGGTGGCGACTGGAATCTGACCAAGGCCAAGGACCGGCTGGAACGTTGCCGTAATGACTTTCGCTTATCACGGGCCAAAGTCTACAGCCGCCTAAGAGCAGTGACCGCCTATCTTGATTACACCTTTCCCCGACAGGATATTCCCGCCGCTCAGGGCTTGAGCGTTCGCGTATTGCTGGACGCGACCATTGACGGCATTAATCGCCTGGCTTCGGAGGTTAACGACTGCCGTCGTCAGATCAACCAGACCGGCCAGGGCCTGCCTCAGCTCCAGTTCCGCCTGACCCAGATGGATAAAGCCATGAACCTTTACAGGGAGGTACACAGCGCATGGCAGAAACAGGGGCAGGAGAACCGGCGCTTCAGCAGGGCCCTGAAGGTGTGGCAGCAGCGCAGCCGTAACTGGCAGCAGGACAGCGGTCAGGACTTAAAGCGGGGGCTGAGAGTTTCACGGCAGATTATCTTTCTGGATGATGAAGCCAAAATCACCGTAGCCCGTGAGTTGCAGAATTTTCTGGAACGTACCCGTATTCGCCGTTACAGCAGACAGGGCACGGACAACAGCCCCGATGAAAAACCCCTGACCGTAGCCCGTGCCAGGGAGCTGGCCATAGAAACGGTATTGATTCTGACACCCCATATTCATCTCCATAATCCGGAAGTGCAGAGGGCAATTGATAGCAGTCCCCTATCCACCATGGCCCCCCTGGAGCCGGGTATGAGTCCCATGACCAAAGCCGCTCTTGGTCAGGCCATGGCTGGAGCCATTGAGATCGACCTCGGCCAGATGGCGGAAAAACTGGCCCAGAACCTGATTCGCTACTACAGGGTGCCCTTGAGTGAGGGTACAATCAATTTTCTGGTAAATAATTACCAGGCCAGTAGGGCCAGACTGGAGTTTATTGCCCAGCATGAAACACCCCACTCGCCCACCAATACGTTGACTGATCAGACTCTGAAAGTGCCGGATATTCTCCACCATTGGCAGAGCACCGTCTACAATGCTCGTCGCACCTTGGATCATCACCAGTAGATGGGGGCAGGAAACCAGTACCGCAGGAATTAAACGTGAATTCCAATAGAGAAAACAAAAAGTCCTTATAACGAACCCCAATAAGTATACATGCCGGAAAATTGATATATATCAACCTTCAGAGAGCATTCATCCTCCTATAATAAGGACGCCCTCCTACTGGGAATACGTTCAATTACAGTGTTTTCCGTTATCCCCCTACATGAAAAATACTGTGATTGTACACATTCTGAAAACCGTACAAACAGCACGGGAATTCTATGATTACGGAACACGTCGTCGATCTGTCACGATTACAGTTCGCACTGACCGCCCTCTACCACTTTCTGTTTGTCCCCCTGACCCTCGGCCTCAGCTTCCTGCTGGCCATTATGGAATCGGTCTATGTGATGACCGGCAAACAGGTTTACAAGGATATGACCCGGTTCTGGGGCAAACTCTTCGGCATTAACTTTGCCCTCGGGGTGGCCACCGGCCTGACCATGGAGTTCCAGTTCGGCACCAACTGGTCCTATTATTCCCATTACGTCGGCGACATCTTTGGCGCGCCCCTGGCCATTGAAGCCCTGATGGCATTCTTCCTGGAATCCACCTTCGTCGGTATGTTTTTCTTTGGCTGGGACAGAATGTCCAAAGTCCAGCACCTGGCCTGTACCTGGCTGGTGGCCCTGGGTTCCAACCTCTCGGCCCTGTGGATTCTGATTGCCAACGCCTGGATGCAGAACCCTGTGGGGGCAGAGTTCAACTTCGAAACCATGCGTATGGAAATGGTGAACTTTGCCGAAGTGATCTTTAATCCCGTCGCCCAGGTAAAGTTTGTACATACTGTCGCCTCCGGCTATACAACAGCGTCCATGTTCGTGCTGTCCATCAGCGCCTACTACATGCTGAAAGGCCGTGACATTGGTTTTGCCCGCCGCTCTTTTGCCATTGCCTCCGGCTTTGGTCTGGCAGCCATTCTGTCCACTATTCTGCTGGGAGATGAGTCCGGTTACACACTGGGTGATGTGCAACAGGTGAAGCTGGCAGCCATTGAAGCGGAATGGGAAACCTACGAAGCTCCGGCGCCGTTTACCGTGATTGGTATTCCCAACCAGGAGCGTATGGAAACCGAATACGCAGTGAAAATTCCCTGGCTGATGGGCATTATCGCCACCCGGACAATTTCCGAGGAAGTTACCGGCATCAAGGATCTGATTGACCGGAATGAGCTGCGGGTAAAAGACGGTATTGAAGCCTATCGACTGCTGGAAGAGCTGAAAGCCGGTAACGTAACACCGGAGAAGAAAGAAAACTTTCTTGCGGTTCAGGACACCCTGGGTTACGGCCTGTTGGTGAAGCGTTATACAGACAATGTAGTGGATGCAACCCCCGAACAGATTCGCAAGGCTGCGGAAAATACCATTCCCCAGGTGTGGCCCCTGTTCTTATCCTTCCGGATTATGGTGGGCTGCGGTGTGCTGATTCTGCTGGTATTTGTAACCGCCTTTATCAAGACCGCGCGCCGGACAGAACATGTCAGCCCTCGTTTCCTGAGAATTGTGCTGCTCAGCCTGCCCCTGCCCTGGATTGCCGCTGAGGCTGGCTGGTTTGTCGCCGAATATGGTCGCCAGCCCTGGACCGTGGCAGGCATGCTGCCCACCTGGCTGTCAGCCTCCTCCCTGACCGCCACCGACCTGTATATGAGTATTACCGGTTTCACCCTGTTCTACAGTGTGTTCGCGATCATTGAGGTTTACCTGATGCTCAAGTATGCCCGCCTTGGCCCCAGCAGCTTGCACACAGGCCGTTACTACCACGAAACCAAAACATCTGGCGATACTGCCATGAGCACACATTAAGGGAAGTCGCCATGTTTGATTTCTTTACTGACTATGAAGCCCTGAAACTGATCTGGTGGACACTGATAGGTGTGCTGCTGATCGGTTTCTCCATCGCCGACGGTTACGACCTGGGTTCCGCCGGCCTGCTCACATATCTGGGTAAAAATGATACCGAGCGTCGCGTGATCGTAAATTCCGTTGCTCCCCACTGGGATGGTAATCAAGTGTGGCTGATTACCGGTGCCGGTGCTATTTTCGCTGCCTGGCCGACTGTATATGCAACAGCGTTCAGCGGTTTCTACTGGGCCATGCTGCTTGTGCTGTCCGCGCTGATGCTGCGTCCACTGGCTTTTGAATACCGTGCCAAGGTGGAAGATCACCAGAAGAAATGGTGCGACCTTGGATTAGTCGTCAGCGGGCTGATACCTGCGTTTATCTTTGGTGTAGCATTCGGTAACCTGTTCCATGGCTATGGCTTTAACGTGGACAGCATGCTGCGCACAACCTTCAGTGAGGGCTTCTTTAACCTGCTGAATCCTTTTGCCCTGCTGTGTGGCGTGGTGAGCGTCAGTATGATTCTGATGCAGGGTGCCAGCTGGCTGAATATGCGTACAGCCGGCCCGGTTCAGGAGCGGGCAGAAAAGCTGGTTCGCATACTCGCCATTGCTGTGATCGTCACCTTTGCCCTGGCCGGTATCTGGCTATCCCAGATGCCCGGTTATGTAATCACCAGCGCCATTGATACCGCTGGAGTCTCCAGCCCTCTGAACAAAACCGTAGCCTTTGGTGAGATCGGCACCTGGCTGAATAACTACCAGATTTATCCGCTGATGGTGCTGGCGCCGGTACTTGGTTTTGCCGGGGTACTGGGAGCTATGCTTCTGCCCCGTATCAGCCCTGTGTTCACCTTTGTCTGCAGTTCCCTGAGCCTGGCGGGTATTATCGCCACCGCAGGCCTGTCATTATTTCCGTTTATCCTGCCTTCCAGCAGCAACCCGGATATCAGCCTGACGGTTTGGGACGCAACATCCAGCGCTACCACCCTGGCCATTATGACCGGCGTGGCCATGGTGTTTGTGCCAATTATTCTTTGCTACACCATTTGGTGCTTCTGGAAAATGTGGTTCCGGATGGACAGTAAACACGTTGAAAACAACCAACATTCACTTTACTGAGGAGGTTCTGCGCATGTGGTACTTTGCATGGATTCTGGGTGTGCTGCTGGCCTGCTCATTCGGCATTATTAATGTTATGTGGTATGAATTTCATGAGCATGATTTTGACCGGAAGAAACCCGATGATATCTAGATACAGCAATCCATTATTATAATACCTTGAGAGAGAAGCAGGTGCCTGCCTCTCTCTTTTATTATTTATCCCCCAAATCAATATTCCCATTTAAGAATTCGATTACATTAAGAATCCACCTGTCTATCAGACCTATATCTTCAATCCCCACCCCCTCTGTGACTTAACAACTGAAAAAACCCTCTTGCTTTTGTTAGTTATAACAATAAAATCGTACGCGTATATTTAATAAAACAATAGTCACAACCTTAGTTTTCCTAACGATTCATGCAAGAACTTCACCGCACTTTATGCTTGTACGATCCCTTGCCTGGTTGTTGAAAAAAAAGGTGACTTCAAAATAAACGGCCATGTTAAAACAATCATGTTGAAAAAGACCCTTGCCCTTAGCCCCTTTATACTCACTGCATTCCTTTCTGGATGTAAGGACAATAATGATACCTTACACCCTACTCCGGTGAGAGGGGTGAAAACCATTCTGATAGAGCACCAGGAGACGACATCATCCCGACATTTCCCCACTGTCCTTCTACCGTCAGAAACCACCAAACTCTCCTTTGAAATTGGCGGGCGGCTAGGTAAAAACAGCCTGACAGTTGGACAACAGGTTAAGGCTGGGGACACCCTGGTCGCACTGGATCGAAAGTCTCTTATGCTGGTCGTCGAGGAAGCCAAGGCGGCCCTGAACGAGGCTAAAGCAGCGGCTAAAAATGCCAACGATAATTATGCCCGCCAAAAAGAGTTATACGATAGAAAACTTATAAGCAAGGCCAGGCTGGAACAGGCTCACACAGCGGATCAGACAGCCTATGCCCGCGTCGAACAGGCATCCAAACGCTGGGATTCCGCGAAGGAAAATCTGTCTAAAACTGTTCTCAAAGCCCCCTACAGCGGAATGATAAACTCCGTACCGGTGAAGTCCTACACGAATGTTTCACCGGGCACAGTAATTGCCACACTGTACAACCCTGAAAGCTTCAAAACCCGATTCTCTGTCCCCTATCATGTCGTGAATCAACTCTTTGTTGATATGCCCGTTAAGGTACGACTGGCGGATGACCCAAATGTTACCCTGAAAGCCCGAATCAGCGAGCTGGGTTCCAGGGCTAATACCGTATCGTCATTCCCTGTTGTTGTCCGCCTTGAAGAAGGAAGACCTGACCTCAAAGCCGGTATGGCGGTTAGCTCTGTTATTGACCTGCCTCTGAAGCAGAATCAGGGATATCCGATTCCCCTAAGCGCTCTGATTACCGAAGGTACGCTAAAAACAACCACCGGTTCAGCCACAACCGGCCATGTGTATGTTTATGATTCTGCATCCGCAACAGTAAAAAAGCGCAGCATCGAGATGTCGGCAATCAAGGAGAACGAAATTGTTGTGTCCTCCGGGCTTGCTCCTAATGACCGTGTTATCACCGCAGGCGTTCCTTTTCTCAGGGAAGGCCAGAACGTGAAACTGTTGTCAGACAAGCGCCAGGACGGATAATACATGGAAAACCTTACACGTTTTGGCATCAACCGTTCGCGCTTTACCCTGCTTATTATGGCGGCCCTGTTACTTCAGGGGCTGTTCTCTTATTTTCAATTATCAAAACGGGAAGACCCGTCGATTACCATCCGCACGGTCACCGTATCAGCGGAATTTCCAGGCATGGCCCCACAGAGACTGGAAGATCTGATTGTTGATCCCCTTGAGCGAAAAGCCCGGGAAATCAGCCAGATCAAAGACATTAACGTTCTCACAACAACCGGGCGCACCATCCTGTTCCTCAAAATTCATGACTCCGTTCCCAAGGACAACATGAAGAATGTTTTCCAGAAAATAAGGAACAAAATGGGGGAGCTTGAGGGCGAGCTGCCCAAAGGAACCAGTGGGCCTTATGTCAATACTGAGTACGGTGATGTTGTTGTTTCGACGATAGCTGTCACCGGTGACGGTTACAGCTATGCAGAATTACGTGATTCTGCCAAAGCCTTGCGAAAGAAACTTTATACTGTCAAAGGCGTTGGCAAGATCACCCTGATGGGCGTTCAGGACGAGCGTATCTGGTTGGAGATTGATTCCAGAAAACTGGCTGCAGTCGGCGTTCAACTGCCACAGCTTCTGGAAGACTTGCAGGCGCAAAACGTGATTATGCCCGCAGGCGAAATCAATGCCGGAGGCGAGCAGATTATTCTTGAAGCCAATGGTGACCTGAAAGATATCGAAAGTATCAAAAATGTTCTGACCAAAGTACCGAGCCTGAACTCTTTTGTACACCTTGAAGACCTGTTGCTGGTTCGCCGGGGTTATGTTGACCCGAAAAGCACGCCCGCCTTTTTTAATGGCCAGCCGGCCATTATGGTTGGCGTCCAGATGGCTGACGGTCAGGATATTCAGATTATCGGTCGTCGCCTGACCGAGGCAGTTAACCAGTTTGAGCAGACACAACCCGTTGGCATCTCTTACAATTTCTCTACCTATCAGGAAACCAAGGTCACCCATGCCATCAATAATGCACTGATCAATGTGATGCAGACGGTGGCTGTTGTCTTGATTGTACTGATGATTTTCCTGGGCCTGCGGCCGGCCCTGATTGTTGCCTGTATCGTGCCGTTTACGGTGATGTTTGCCGTTATCGCTATGCCCTATATGGACATTGAGCTTCAGGTTGTATCGATTGCCGCCATTATCATTTCCCTCGGCCTGCTGGTGGACAATGGTCTGGTTATTGTTGAGGACATTCAGAGTCAAATCAGCGCCGGTAAAGATCCCAAAGAAGCGTCGCTTGCTGCCAGCCGACAGTTTGGCAGCCCCCTTGCCGTCGCATCTGTTACAACCGTGGCAGCCTTCCTGCCACTGCTTCTGCTTGAAGGTTCAGAAGGAGAATATGGTTTCTCTCTGGGTGCCGTTGTCGGCCTTATGCTGGTGGGCTCCTGGTTAACGGCCATGTATATTTTGCCGCCTTTATGTGTTTGGTTGGCGAAGAAACAAAAGCCGACAGCCAAGAACAACGAGCCAAACGGCCTGACCATCACTTATGGCAAGCTCATTCGCAAAGCACTGCCGTTGTCTATTCCTGTTGTTCTTGGCGCTTATGGTCTTGTTGTGTTGTCGAGTATGGTTTTCCACGATGTCCGTAATGAGATGTTTCCCCTGAGCGCCCGGAATCAATATCTGATTTATCTGGATATGCCCAAAGGCACTGCTATTCAAAGAACAGAGCAGGAGGCGCTTTCTGTAGAGAAGTGGTTGTCTGATAAAGATATTAATCCGGAAGTCAGAAATACAACTATCTATGTCGGAGACGGTGGTCCGCGCTTCTATCTCTCTTTAAACCCTGCCGATACCAACCCAGCCAGTGCTTTTATTCTGGTGAACACCCTTGATTATGAAGGAGCGGTGACCGCAGCTGAACGTGCCAGAACATATCTTTACGAGGAACACCCTGCTGCGCGCTTCAAGGTTAAACAACTGTCCACGGGAGGGGCTGAATCCGGCATTGTCGAGGTTAAAATCTCAGGCAAAAACCCGGATAAACTGCTGAGCCTGGCTGCCAGCGTGGAATCCAGACTCGCTCAGGTACCGGGTATTGAGCAAAACGAAAATGACTGGGGCAACAAGGTTGTCAAAGTCGTCGTCAATATTGCCCAGGATAAGGCCAGGAATCTTGGCATTACTTCCAAAGATATTTCGGAAGTGATGAACTCCTTCTTCTCCGGCTCCACTGTTTCCACATACCGTGAAGGTACACATTCAATACCCATGGTCATCCGTTTTGAGGAAAACTATCGCAACAACCTTGAGGATCTTGAGAACCTGACGATTCCGGTGGATGGCCACCTGATTTCACTGGATCAGATCGCCACTTTTGAACCCAGGTTTGAGTTCTCCCAGATTCGTCGGGAAAACCAGCAGCATACTATTAAAGTCTCCGGTAAGAGCGGCCAATTCTCCGCGGAGCAGCTCCTGGCATTTATTCAGCCAACTCTTGATAAGCTGGATCTGTCCGAAGGGTACAGTTATAAAATAGACGGCGAAATCAAGTCGAATACAGATGTGAACGAGAAGCTCGGAGCCGGTATGCCAGCAGCATTGATTGTGATGCTTGCAGCTATTATGTTCCAGTTTAACTCTATACGACGGGTCGGCCTTATCTTTGCCACCATACCCTTTGTTGTTGTGGGCGCACCTTTTGCTTTGCTGGCTATGGGGCAACCTCTGTCATTCTTTGCGTTGCTGGGTATGATCTCGCTGGCCGGCATCATCATCAATAACGCAATTGTTCTGATTGATCAGATCGATATTGAAAGAGCCAGTTTGTCCTTGAAAGAGGCAATCATCGCCGCTTCAGAAAAGCGGGTCATGCCTATTTTGCTGACCACTCTGACAACTGTGGTGGGGTTGATTCCCCTGGCAGTCAACGGCGGAGCATTATTTGAACCTATGGCCACACTGATGATTGGCGGGCTTTCTCTTGCTTCGGTTATCACTCTCTTCTTTGTACCCTGTGCTTTCTATATCCTGTTTGGAGGCATGAAACAGAAGAAGACGCTCTAATCCGTCTCACAATCACAAGGGAAATGCCTTCCTTGAAGGTATTTCCCCTTCTTTTCCCAAGGTTATTCAATAACAAATACAATGTGATAGTTTCAGAGATGATATTAAAACTCTACCGGATCAGGTTTGAATTATTCCTTATTTCCCATATGTTGATTCTTTTTGGAGGGGATCTTCTCTCAGAAGTCTTCCAAAAGAATGATACACGCTCTTTCTTTTATATCCTGAACATGGTCATCAGTTTACTTCTGGCCAGACATCACCCCCGCCTGTTATGCCTGTTAGGTTTTCTTTTGATGACCGTTATAGGACTGGAATTCTCTAGTGACTTTGCCTTGCACCCCAATCAGGTTCTTCTTGCCCAGCTGGAAGCCTATCTGTTGTTTTATCTTACGGTGGCCTATGTGATTATCACTCACCAATGGGGTACAAAAAACGTCGATAGATCTGTTATTATCGGCTTAATGGCAGGTTATATTTCTCTGGGACATGTTGCTTACTGTCTGTTAATGACTATCGAGTTTTTCCAGCCAGGTTCTCTGCACGGGCTTCCCAGCACAGCCAGTGATGCCTACCGGCATTTCGACTCCATCCTCTATTTCTCCTATGTCACTTTATTAACCATTGGCTATGGAGAGATTTTTCCTGTAACACCCCTTGCACAGAAAGTCGCCATTCTTATCGGCCTTTTGGGGCAGTTTTATCTGGTGATTCTGACCGCTGTGATTATAGGGAAATACCTGCAACAGCCCCAGGAGAAGGGGCAGGATAAGAACAGCCAATCACAAACTACAAACCAAAAAGAATGATGTCAGACCACTACCTGGAAACAGACACGCAAACCCTATCCAAAGGCGTTCTATGAACAACCGGCAACAGACGGCCTGTGCAACCTGTGACTGGCTTATTGAAACAGAACCACATCATGGCGATCAGAACCTGCAGATATTCTGCCCACGCTGTGATGAACAACTGCCCACAGGCTCTCCTGACGGTCTTATGCGCAGTATAGCCCTGGCGACCGCCTCGCTGATTCTGCTGTGCTGCGCACTGTTCTTTCCATTTATAGGCTTCAGCGTGAAAGGACAGAGCCATACCATGACCCTTCTGCAAAGCGGTACAGCGCTGTTTCAGGACCATGAGTTTCTTCTGGGAGTACTGGTGCTGACTTTTAATATAATGGCCCCACTCTGCATTATCTGCATTCTCCTGACTCTCGGTGTTATTCAGCGCTTCAATATCCGGAGTCGGTACACCTTTATTCTTGGGCGACTGTTTTATGAAATCCAGCACTGGAATATGGTCGATGTGTTTGTCATCGGTGTTCTGGTCAGCCTGGTCAAGATATCCGCTCTGGCCAATATCATTTTTGGCTTCTCTTTCTGGGCTTTTATAGGCTTCGCCGGCTGCCTGTGGGCTGCCGTTAATGCGGTGGATTCCCGGGACATATGGGGTGTTATCAGGAGACAGAAGATATGAACCATTTCCCTGAAGGCACGGCAGCCCAAAAGGGGCTGATGTCCTGCCATGTTTGTGGCTCTGTTCAAAATGCAGAACACCATACCCGGTGCCGCTTATGTTTCAGTCATCTTCATTACAGAACGCCCCACAGCCTGCAGCGTTGCCTGGCTTATCTGCTGGCAGCGTGCATTTTGTATATACCAGCTAATGTCCTGCCCGTTATGGAAACAGTCAAACTGGGGCGGGTCAGTGAGAATACGATTGCCGAAGGTGTCGTGCTGCTCTGGCACCACGGCGCATACCCTATCGCGCTCGTTATTTTTACGGCCAGCATTATCGTACCGATCATGAAAATGGTCACAATCGGCTGGCTGTGCTGGAAAGCCCACAACCGCTCACAGGCTGCCAGCCGACGTCAATTGACCCGGATCTACGCCATAACAGAACTGATTGGTAAATGGTCCATGGTCGATGTTTTTGTGATCGCCCTGCTGGTGGCCCTGGTCAATATCAGCGGTCTTATTGCCATACGACCAGGCGCTGCGGCTCTGGCTTTTGGCGGAGTCGTAATTCTCACCATGTTATCAGCCCGCTCATTTGATACCCGTCTTATCTGGGACCAGGAGTTCAGCGAATGAATCAACCCGTCATCAAACAAAAACAATCCCGACTCTCTGTCGTTTGGATTATTCCACTTATAGCCCTGATCATCGGGGGATGGATTGTTGCTGAGAGCTATTTAAATCAGGGACCAACAGTCACCCTGACCTTTGCCACCGCCGATGGCCTGAAAGCCGGTGAAACCCGTGTGAAGCGACTCTCTGTCGATATTGGCGTACTGGAAGATGTGCATCTGAATAAAGACGAAAATAGCGTGACCGCTATTGTCAGACTTGACCACGGAACGGACTATCTTCTGCGTGAAGACTCCCAGTTCTGGATAGTCAAACCACAATTCAGAGATGGTGGAATCTCTGGTCTTTCAACAATTCTTTCCGGTGCCTATATCGAACTCTCACCTGGTGAAGGCAAACAGGGAAAGCGCCATTATCAAGGGTTGGACAGTATGCCTGTCACTCCCCAGACAGCCCCTGGATTGCATCTCAAATTGATATCCAACCGTGCTGGTTCAGTCTCAGTGGGCAGTGGTGTTTTTTATAACGGTTACCGTGTAGGTACTGTTGAAAGCCAAAAACTCTCAACCGAAGATCGTATGGGGCATTATCAGGTTTTTATCAAAGCCCCATATCATGATCTCGTTACCGATAACTCTGTTTTCTGGAATTCCAGCGGTGTGAGCCTTCAGGCTGGCGCTGAAGGTGTCACAGTCAGAACTGAAAGTCTCGAAAGCATACTCCTTGGAGGTATTGCTTTTGGCTTGCATGAAAACAGTACTCCCGGTAATCAAATAAAAAATGGTCATCAGTTCTCACTATACGAAAGCTATATAGCCTCTACCAAAGAACCCTATAAATACGGGGGTAAATACCTGCTGCTGTTTGACTCATCGGTTCGCGGATTAAAACCGGGAGCCCCTGTTGAATACCGGGGAATACGCATTGGCAGTGTATTGGATATAGCATTTGACCTTAACTTCAGTACTGAACAGTGGAGCAGTGAACATGCACGGGTTCCTGTACTTATTCGAATTGACCCTGGACGAATTGGTGGCGACACCTCAGACACTTTAACCAAAACCCGACAATTTCTTAATACTGCGGTTAACAATGGCCTGAGAGCCACACTGGCTACAGGCAACCTTCTGACAGGATCACTTTATATCGAACTGGATTATTTTGACCAGGCACCTTCAGCCAGCATAGAAAATCAGAATAAATACAGCGTTTTCCCAACGACCACTACAGGTTTTAGCCAGATTCAAAAGCAAGTCAGTTCTTTGCTTAATAAACTTCATGAACTGCCACTGGAAACAACCGTTAGCAATACGAACGATGCCCTAAAAACATTAAACGGAACCATGAAAAATGCAGACGCGGCTCTGGCCAGTCTGGACGCCCTGATAAGTGATCCACAGACGAAAACCATGCCTGCAAATGTTAACAATACACTCAAGGAGTTGCGTAAGACCATTGCAGGAATCTCTCCTGAATCTCCAGTCTACGAGAATCTTGAGGATACGCTAAGGGTTCTCAACAGCACCCTGAAAAATACAGGTTCTTTTATCAATACACTCAACAATAAACCCAACTCACTGATTTTCTCAGGAACTCAGAAAGAAGACCCGATTCCGGAGATAGAATAATGTCAAAATCAAATATGAATATTATCCGTTCAGCTGTGGTGGCTGCACTTATTCTGGCCATGACAGGCTGTTCAACCATTCCACCTGAAACCCATTATTTCCTGATGTCAGCCCAGTCACCGCAGACTCAGACAAACAGCGACATCGGTATCCTGGTCAGGGAAGTGCGTATTCCGGCTTACCTGCATAGCGACGGAATAGTTATCGCGACTGGTAAGCACCAGATTCACCGCGCAAAATATTTCCGCTGGAGCGAACCTGTTGAAGCAGGCGTGAGCCGTGTACTGCGTTCTGCCCTCCTGCAACAGGCCCGGAGAGGTTACCCCGATTTAAGTGTCGAGGTAGATGTATGGCAATTGCACGGAGATAATAAAGGACATGTTTTTCTGGAGGCAGAATATATCATTACCAATCAATGCGGGATCTCCGAAGAATCACAATTCCGGGAGACAGTCCGGCAGCAGGAAAGCGGCTATCCGGCCATGGTGTCTGCTCAGGTACTTTTGATTGAACGCCTTGCCGGACGCATCCTTATGACAGCAGACAAACTGAGCAGCTGTCCGGCATAGACCTGTCCGACATAGTAAAATGGTAATACTCACCATCTTCAATATGTTGCTTTTCAGGACTAGCCAGGGCCTGTTGAGGTTTTAGAGGGCGTTCACAATGACAATGAAGAGGCGCAAAAATGTCCAAGCCCAGTAAAGATATTCAGGACCGTCTGGATGCAGCTGTTTTACGTCGGCTGCTGAAGCACCTGGATAACAACAAAGATATCCAGAACATTGACCTGATGATTCTGGCAGATTTCTGCCGTAACTGTCTGGGGAAGTGGTATAAAGCTGCAGCTGATGAAATGGGCGTAGAAGTTACCGACGATGAAGCCCGGGAACGGATTTACGGTATGCCCTACAGCGAATGGAAAGAGAAATACCAGACACCGGCCACCCCGGAACAGATGGAAGCTTTTGACGCCCGCCGCAAGGCTAAAGGCTAAAGGGAGATATTACACAAAAGCCGACATATGTCGGCTTTTGTTATTCAGGCAGAATATTACAGAGTAATCTTCATATCCTTTTCAATCGCAGAATCCATACGGGCCAACAGCTCTTCACGGCTTCTCAGTTTGGTGCCGTGGTGCGCCTGCATATTCATCTTACTCATTATCTGCGCCGCCTGCTGTGCTGTTGTCATCAGCTGGTCGGCAGGAACAGTCACATCCAGGAAACCAGCCTCAACCGCGCCCTTGCCATCAAACATCTCACCGTTTATCACGGAACGGTTGAAGTGACGGCGGGTCAAGCGCCCTCGGGCCATCTCGATGCCGGCATTGTGCATGGTCATACCGATAAACACTTCGTTCAGACCAAACTTAAAGCCCTTATCAATACCGATACGATAGTCACAGCACAGCAGGATAAACGCGCCTTTGGCAATGGCGTGGCCGGTACTGGCTGCAATCACCGGGGTAGGAAAAGACAGCAAACGACGGGCGAACAATGAACCCTTTCTCGTCAGGTTCAGGGCATGCTCCAGCCCGGAACCCATAACCTTAAGATCAAAACCTCCGGAAAACAGACCTTCACGCCCGGTCAGGATCACCACTGCCTTATCCTTTTCCGTCTGATCAAGGGCAACATTCAAGGCATCCAGCATCTCGTGGGACATGACATTGGCCTTGCCATCATTCATGGTAATAGTGGCGATGTTATCGCCCAGTTCATAAGTTACAATATCGGTCACGGAATCACCTTCTGCCTAAAGAGCTGTTATTGATTTTATCAGCCGTTTCCAGCCAGCACGGATCAAACACTTGTTTGAATTATTTGCCACATAGTACTTCTCGAAAAAGCATCTGCCAACCGCAAATTTTCCCTCTGAAAAGGCACACAACAACAAGAACACAGCCATCTTATGTCCTGTTAAAACAGAGGGCTCCTCTGTACTCCCCGTTTCCCCTGTATTGTTACCAAATATAAAAGTACTCCTTTCACAAAGTCAGTCTGTAGGACCGGTACAGGACAGGGCACAGTCGGAAATATCGGGTATGATGGGACTGCCGGGAAAATTTTGTTTTGACGGATACCAAGAGCAACAGACTCCAAAGAGCCTGTTTTATCATTGGACAGCCACTACACGGTTAACCAACTCAAGCAGAGCCGGCCGGTGGGTAACAACCAGCAGGGTTCTGTTGCCAATAGCGTTATTGAAAAGGGCAAGCATCTGCTGTTCTGTTGCAGGATCAAGCCCCTCTGTGGGTTCATCCAGTAATACCAGACGACAACTGTCATCCCTCAGGCGTAACAGGACCCTCGCCAGTCCCAACCTTCGCAGTTCACCACCGGACAACACCTGCCCTGCCGCACCAAACCAGGTATCCAGCAGTTGTTCCCGGCGGGGAGTTAGACCGGACAGCCCGACATCCTCCAGCACCTGAAGCAGAACCGTATCGTCCACAGACTGCTGCCCAGGCAGTAATGCCATCACCAGGTTATCCCGCAGGCTGGCGCTGAATACATGGATACGCTGGGGCATAACTGCCGTAACACGACGCAGTTTCTGTTCGGACAACTGTTCAACAGGAACACCATCAAGGCTGACCATACCTTCACAGGGCCAGTCCCGAGTCAGCAACTGCAGAATGGTTGATTTACCACAGCCCGTAGGCCCTACAAGCCCTACCCTTTCCCCGGCCTGGATATCCAGAGACAGATTATTAAGAACAGGAACACCGGATTGATACTGGAAACAGATATTCTCCAGTGTTACATGACCTTTGGCCTCAAATCCTTCAGGACTCCCTGCCGGAAATGTGACCGCTGGCTCCTGTTCCGCAACTTCCTGCAGACGGGCAGCCGAACGGTGGGTCTGACCCAGCATCTGGAAAGCCCCGGGCAAAGGCATAATGGCTTCAAATGCCGCCAGTGTTGCCAGTACCAGCATTACCACCAAAGGTCCCTGCAACAGATTCTGGCTGGCATCAACGGACGCGAACCACAGCACACCGGTAACAGTCAGACCCGTTACCAGCGTAATCAACGCAAGAGAAAGTCCGGTCACTCTGACAACCCGCTGCTCCTGTTCAAGCATTTTCTGTTCTGCCTGAACGACACTGCTACGGTAACGTTCAACTGCGCCAAAAAGCTGCAATTCAGTCTGGCCGGCAATATAGTCCAGGAGACGTATACGCAGAGCCCCTCTTTCCTGCACGAGCTGATCACCGGGCTGCGCTCCCAGGCGAAAAAACAGAGGCGGCAGAATCAACAGGCAGGCTCCCAGAACCAAACCCAGGAACAGGGCTACCGGGCCAGAAAAGAAAACAGCCAGAATCACCAGCACCAGACTGCCACTGACCGCCAGCAACAGCGGACTTAACAATCTGAGATAAAGACCATCCAGGGTATCGATATCTGCTACCAGACGGTTTAAAAGGTCTGCCTGCCGAAACCGACGCAGACCCGCAGGCGCTAAAGGCTCAACTTTGTCAAAGAACCACACCCGCAGCCCAGCCAGCAGCCGGAAAGTGGCATCATGGCTGACCAGCCTTTCTCCATAACGCCCGGCGGTGCGGGCAATGGAAAAACCCCGCACCCCCGCGCCGGGGGTAAAAAAATTAAAGGCTTCAGCTGTGGCCACTGTCAGGCCCGCCAAAGCCGAGGCACTGATAAACCAGCCAGACAAGGATAACAGCCCGACACTGGCTACCAGGGTTGCCAGCGCCAGCAGAAGGCTAATACCAAAACGTAACCGGTAATGTCCGGTCAGACGAAGAAACGGCCAGAGATTTTTTATCACATCAGACACTGGTCACCTCCTTTTCCCTGCTGTTCTGCCAGACCTGCCATTGCTGCCACTGTTCACATAACTGCCGGAATCCATGGGATTTGTCGTACAGTTCCTGCTGTGTTCCCCAACCGGCTACCCGCCCGTGTTCCAACATCAGAATCTTATCTGCTCCCCGAAGACTTTCCTGCCGGTGGCTGACAGTAATAACAGTTCGCCCCTGGGCAGCCGTCTCAACGGCTTCGGTAACAATATCGGCACTGGCACTGTCCAGGCTGGCTGTAGGTTCATCCAGTACCAGAAGTTGAAACGGATTCAGCAGCGCACGGGCCAGGGCCACACGCTGGGCCTGCCCCACAGAGAGTCCGGCGGCATCATCACCAATCAGGGAGTTAACTCCATTAGGAAGGCGATCAAGGAATTCTCTGATATGGGCCGTATCCATGACCCGCTCAATATCCTTTATTTCTGCATCGGGGCTGCCCAGACGGATATTATCCAGCAAGGAGCCATGGAATAGTTTCGGGTTCTGCCCCAGCCAGGCGATATGTCTGCGCCAGCTGTTTTTATCCATCTCCCTGAGAGACACACCGTTAACCTGGATTTCACCTTCAAAGGGCATAAATCCCAGCAGTACATTCAGCACCGTGGTTTTACCCGCTCCAGACTCACCCACAACAGCCACTGTTTCCCCCGGAACCACCTCAAACGACACATTATCAAGAATACGACGGCCACTGCTGGAGGTAACAGATACATTCTGAAAACAGATACTTGCAGCTTTACCTTCCGGGCATAGAGAGATACCGTCGCTTTCCTGTCCAGAACGCATTAGAAAAGCTTCCAGCTCATCGGCAGCGCCCAGTGCATCAGCCTTGGCATGGTAGTGAGTACCCAACTCCCGCAATGGTAAATAATACTCTGGTGCCAGCAACAGCAGAAACAGGCCGGTAAACAGTGTCAGGGATTCCTCCCAGAAGCCAAAATTCAGATAACCCAGGTAACTTATGCCCAGGTAAACTGCGGTGATAGCAATTGCAATCGCGGTGAAAAACTCCAGCACCGTTGATGAAAGAAAGGCCAGTCTGAGCACCTGCATAGTTTTATCCCGAAAGGATTCAGCCGCATCGGCCATCGCTTTTTTCTCCGCCCTGCTGTGATAAAACAGCTTCAGCGTTGAGAGCCCCTGCAGCCGGTCAAGGAAGTGAGCACTTAATCTTGAAAGAGCCTGAACATTGCGACGACTGGCGGCAGCGGCCCGGTTTCCCACCAGAATCATAAACAGCACAATCAGGGGAGCGGTCAGCAGCAGGATAAGCGCCACCGCCCAGCTGAATGGCAAAACCAGCACGATGGTCAGTAAAGGAAGAATACGCACTAGTAGTATCTGGGGAAGATAGCGAGCATAGTAATCGTGGAGTTTATCAACCTGCTCCATCAGCAGAGTCAGCCAGCTGCCCGAGGGCCGCTCGGCCAGAACAACCGGCCCAAGCCGGGCAACACGGTCGAGAATCTCTCCGCGCACCTCCTGCCGCAGGTTTTCCCCGGCCCGCTGACCCGCCAGCTCACGGCCACAGGCACATCCGGCTCGCACCAATGTGACAACAATAAGCAACAGAAATGAAAGAATAAGATGATCGGAAGCGCGATTTACCATAACCACCTGATCAGCGATCCAGGCCAGCAGGCCGGCCTGTATAATCACCATAACATACTGGCCAATACCAAAAAGAGCCGAACACCTGATATACCCACGAACCGTAACCTGGCGGCTCTCAAGCCAGGACAACAACTCCTGTTCCCGCTCCTTCTGCATTAAACACCATGCTTACAACTGATCAACGGATTGAACCGGTATTGTACCTGCCCGGACTGAGGCAACACAGGGTAGCAGAGGGAAAAGTACTGTGAGGCCGGAAGAGTTGATTACACTTGTCGTGCTTCGTTCTGTCCCCTTCCACCGGGAGCCAGTCTCAACCTGTCCGTTGCCAATGGGGGCAACAACGCCGGGCTGGCCTGTACTCTGAGAAACGATATTGGCTGCAAAATGAAATACCATGGTAGTACATTCGGCAGCAGTACAGACAAGAGTTCAAATAAACGTTTTCACTGCTGGCCAACCTTCACCCCACCAGAAACCGTGAACGTTGATAAAATTTTTATTGATAATAAACCCATGTCCCTCCAGGTTTCCGGAGGGGAAAACTGCCCTGACACTCTGTTAACATCGTTTAAAGCGGGTATGACTCTTAAAGTGGGTATGACTCTGCAGAACCAACAGAAATCCTACTGCACCCTATCTATGGGCTGAATGTTCGACCGTCGGTAGCAGCAAAAGTGTTCATCTCGACCTGAAGCCTGCCATCAACAGGCCACATTTTCCAGACTATAGACGTTATTCTTAAAACACCTGTTTCATATTCTGTGGAACTCGCAGGAATGTCGGCGCAGCACTCTGTATAATTCTGCGCTGATTTCTCTTATTTACAGTCACATCCATGCTTGATTCCATTCGAATAGTGATGCTCCGGACCTGGCACCCGGGCAATATCGGTTCTGCCCTGCGGGCCATGAAAACCATGGGCCTGACTCAGCTGATTCTGGTTGAACCCAACCAGTGGCCCCACGACGAAGCCACTATGCTGGCCGCCGGTGCCGCCGATATGATTCCCGATGTCCAGGTAGCCAGCTCTTTTGAAGGGGCCATTGCCGATTGCAACCTGGTGATTGGCACCTCAGCCCGCAGCCGCAGCTTCCCCTGGCCCATGCTTAACGCCCGTAAAGCAGCCGAAAAACTGGTAACAGAGGCACAAATTGGACAGGTTGCCCTGGTGTTTGGCCAGGAAACCTCGGGCATGACCAACGAAGAGCTGCAGCAGTGCCACTTCCACGTATCTATAGACGCCAACCCGGATTACCCTGTACTGAATGTGGCTTCAGCCATTCAGATACTGTGCTATGAGATTCACCAGGCCAGCCTTGCTAATGCTCCGGAAGCGGTAGAACAGGAACCCACTGAGCCTTACCCTGATACCCTGCAAATGGAGCTGTTTTACCAGCAGCTTGAGCTGGCTCTGACCGATATCCAGTTTATTATCCGCCAGCACCCCGGCAGGATTATGACCAAAATGCGCCGTCTGTTTAACCGGGCCCGCCCGGAACAGGAAGAGTTGAACATTCTGCGTGGTATTCTTCGTAGAATCCGGGAAAATGCCGCTTCCAATTCCGAGAGCTAGTCAAAAAGGCTGACAGTAAGAGGTTACCCCGGTTATGCATTCCGGCTGTGCAAGAGCTTGCCGAATGCCGAATATGAACCGACCGGGAGATTGTCAGCCGCCCCGGGCTTCCGCGCATTTTACGCAAAGATTGGTGTAAGGCATGATTTCCAGACGGGCCAGGGGAATATCGCCACCACATCCGGTGCACAGGGTATATTCCTTTTCTTTGATGCGTTCCAGGGCTTTCTGAATCAGACGCAGCTCATTGACAGCCTCATTACCCAAGGCATCTATGACTTCGTCGTTTTCACGTTCCTGAGCCTGTTCGGACCAATCCGCGTTGGCCTTGCGCGTGACATCTTTCTTAATGTTATCCAGGCGCACCTGCAACTCTTCCTGGCGACTCAGCAGCTTCTCACGAAAAGCATCATACTCCCCATTCATGGGCTTCCCTCTGTTTTCCGACCTTTGGAACGATCTTGCCTTTTTGTCATTTTAGAATGTCAATACGACCGTACAGGTTGATCTGAATCAATTCCCAGCCACACGAGTTTAGCAAATCTCCCCTCTCTCCCTGCTGCGCCCTTAATCTGACAGGAGCTATCGCTGCCGGGAAGACCAATTTCAGAAAACACAGGACAGAGACTGCACCTACCACCCACAATGTTTCGCAAATAACCTGATTGGTCAACCCCGTCGGCGCAGGTATACTCCCAGCTTTTTGACAGGACCCTCTCCACGCCCATGACTCAGGCTACTCCAGGATCAGACAAAACCGGTTTCAACAAGCTTCAGAAGAAGCTGCGCCGTTTCGCCGGTCGGGCCATCGAAGACTTCAATATGATTGAAGATAGCGACAAAATCATGGTGTGTCTCTCCGGAGGGGCAGACAGCTACACCATGCTCCATATCCTGCAGAGCCTGCAGAAGAGCGCACCGGTTAAATTTGAGCTGGTGGCCGTTAATCTGGATCAGAAGCAACCAGGCTTCCCTGAGCATGTGCTGCCGAAATACCTGGACGGCATTGGCATTCCCTACCATATCGTCAACCGGGACACCTACTCGGTGGTGAAATCCAAAATCCCCGAAGGGAAAACCACCTGCGGTCTCTGCTCCCGTCTGCGCCGGGGCACACTTTATGCCTTCGCCGAAGATATTGGCGCTACCAAAATCGCCCTTGGACACCACAAGGACGATATTATCGAAACCATGTTCCTGAATATGTTTTACGGTGCCCGCCTGTCATCCATGCCGCCAAAATTGCTGTCAGACGACGGTCGTAATATTGTTATCCGCCCTCTGGCCTACTGTCGGGAAAAGCATATCAAGCGTTTTGCCGAATACATGCAGTTCCCCATCATCCCCTGCAACCTGTGTGGCTCCCAGGAGAACCTGCAACGGCAGAGCATCAAGGCCATGCTCCACGAGTGGGAAAAGAAACACCCCAGCCGCATTGAATCCATCTTCGGTGCAATGCAGAACATCGCTCTGTCCCAGATGGCCGATACCAGCCTGTTCGACTTTGAAAGTCTGGCCATCGACCGTACCGGCGAGCGTAAGCCTTACGAATACGACGACAGCCAGTTTATTTTTTCCGGTAACCTGCCGGAACTGGAACTGACCGAAGACGACGATATAAAAGTTATGAACTTTGACCCAAACAGCCTGTAAGCTTTAAAAGACAAATAAAAAACGGAATCTATCTGGCTTCCGTTTTTTATGCCTTTTCAATAGCCAGGAGAACTTTAAAGCGTTTCTGTTTCCGAGTGGCTTTTTACCGCACCAAGTTTGTGATCATAGTGCTGCAGACGGTTGCTGTTAATCATAGAAACAATCTCATCCACATAGGCGTAGCCACGTTCGGAATACTTCCCCAAACCCTGAGCAAGATAGGCACCGGAAACAGCCATCTTATTCTCTCTGGCATTGGCCCGCAGCTCTCTTAAAGCCTGGTACTGTGAATGGGTATTCAGGTTCAGCAGATAAGCCCTGACGGAATCCCCGACATCAGTGAAACTGCGCACTTCATGGACAGAACCCTCATTCCGGAAGTTAGGCACCAGGCCACAGCCCTTAGTAAAACACCACTGGCCAAAATAGTTATTCCCTTCCCGGGCAAACCGTGAAGAACCCCAACCGGATTCATTGGCGGCCTGTGCCAGCGCCAGGGAGGCGGGCAACCGATCAACTTTTATCAAAGCGCGTTCAAACCAATTCTCATCCAGCTTACCGGATATACGGTACTGCCTGCCCAGCGCTTTCAACCATTCCGTGTCGGCACTGGTCAACTCAGCTTTGCCCTGCAGGGTTTTCAGCTTTTGTCTCTGGGCGGATATTTTACTGTTCTGTTCACGAACCAGAGGCAGCATATATTCAAAAAACGTTTTCTTTTTCGTACGCACATCAGTAATGGCTTTGAAATCAGGCACCCCTGCCAGCTGCCATGCCTGTGTTTTCTCCGGTTCTTTTTTCTTCTCAACAACCTTAACCGGCTGTGGTTCTCTATCGGGAGAAAGCCAGACCAGCAGACCAATCAGAACCAGCAAAAAACCTGTCGCAGCTGCAAACTTCTTCAAATCATCTACCTCTTCTAACCCGGCGCTCTATTGCCAAGAACCCCACATACTGTTTAACTGAGGGAGTCGCAGGAGGCGACAACCACAATATCTAAATCTAATAAAAAGACGCCAGCTCGCAATTGCAGTCTGTACTGACTGGCAGGGAGGAGCACGATGAGTTTTACTCACGTTTGGGGGTTGTTCATACATCCCGATCAGGAATGGCGCAGTATCCGTGATGAACGTCCAACAGTCCTGAATTTTATTGTTACTTATCTTCTGCTTATGGCGGCCATACCCGCTATTTGTGGTTATCTGGGAACGACGATCACCGGCTGGCAACTGCCAGGCAGTGCTGATATTACCCGCCTGACCCAGTCAAGCGCGGCTATTATGTCAGTTCTGGCGTTTTTTGCCACTATCACAGCCATTCTTGTGATTGCCGGTTTTGTCCGCTGGATGGCCCATACCTTTGATTCATCGCCAACCCTGGCCCAGTGCCTGGCTTTCACAACCTATACTGCCACCCCACTGTTTATCGGCGGCCTGGCCGGACTGGTACCATCGTTGTGGACCATTATGATGGTCAGCCTGGTGACAGTCAGCTGGTCAGCTTATCTGCTCTATACCGGCCTGCCAGTGTTTATGAATATTCCCTTTGAACGGGGGGTGATCTTCGCCAGTTCAGTACTGTGTGTCGCCCTTGTGGTACTGGTGGCGACCATGGCGGTAACCGTTACTATCTGGAACTTTGGTGCTGGTCCAGTCTATATCTAGGTGTCATAACCAAATCTGTTTTGAGACTTCTTTCTCACCCACAGGGCCCATTCCGGGCCCTGTCGCATTTACGGCTGGCAGCCCCGGAAAGCACGTCTAATATTCTCCCGCCCTGCTTCCCGTTCACGCTTTACAGGTTGGAAAGGCGATGGCTTTTAACGACATCCATAACCGGGTTCAACAGCTGCTCCGTACGGCTTCATACTACTACGGCATGCCCTTCTCCCCTCCGAAAGTATTGATAGATCTGACGGGTGCTGATGCCGGGCACGCCCTGCCCGAAAACAACCTGCTGCGCTTTAACCCGGACTTTTGCCACCATAACCGACACCATTTTGTTCACCACATAGTGGCCCACGAGATGGCCCACTTGGTGGCTCCCAAAGTCTACGGTCCGAAAATCCAGCCCCACGGCAAGGAGTGGCAGTCGGTAATGAAACAGGTGTTCCGGGTACCGCCCACCCCCAACCACAGTTACGACCTGCGCCAGAGCGGCCGTTACCGGTTTATCTATGGTTGTCGCTGCACAGACAGAGAAACCCCTCTGTCAGCGATCAGACATAATCGCAGGCAGCGGGGTGTTATCTATCACTGTGGTGATTGCAGCAGCCGATTACGCTATCTCTATGAACACAAGCCACTGGGAAAGATCTGAGCTATAGATCTAACGCAAGTACTGCTTCAACTCTTGCTGAACATCCGCAAATCCGGCTTCCGCCCGGTTCAGAAGATCTTTAAAGGCTGGGTCAAGGGTGTCAACTGAAGCCTTCTGCTCCAGCTCAAGACAGATCCTCTGCAGGTCAAAAGCACCAATATTGGCGCAGCTGGATTTAAAGCTATGGGCCGCCCGCCGAAAAGTCTCGGCATCATCTCCACCCAGTGCCCTGTTCATGGCTGCAAGCTGAATAGGGCCGTCTTCGAGATAGATATTCACTAAATCCCTCACCTCGCCAGCCCCTTCCTCTCCCATCAATTCACGAAATTCATCCAGCACTGAAAAATCCACCGCCGCCATGAGCTCACTCCCTAAGATGTCCTGTTTAAAGTAAAGATTAGGGGCTGTTGGCAAGTCTCTCCAATACTGATTACGGGGGGGGGATAATCACTTTTGACGTCTAATGCATGTGTGGCCTATTCAGCCTTTTCACGAAGACCGTAGTTTTTAAAACGCTCCAGGACAATATTGATCTCATCATCAGGCAAAACGGGTACTTCCTGGCCAGTTTGCAGTAACAGCGTATACATTTTTGCCAACGTCTCAACTTCTTCTGCCAGCCACATGGCTTTTGACAATGTGCACCCACCAGCAATCATTCCATGATGTTGAAGAAGGATTGCATTACGATCCAGCATGCCGTTGACCACGTAGTCTGACAACTCCAATGTTCCATAAGTGGCATAAGGAACACAAGGAATGGAATTGCCACCTGCCGTGGCGATCATATAATGAATAGCAGGTATTTCCTTATTAAGGATTGAAAGTGTGCTGCAATGAATGGCATGGGTATGCACAACAGCGTTAAGATCAGGACGTGCCTGAAGTACCGCAAGATGAAAACGCCATTCACTAGAAGGGACCTTCCCATCTTCATAAGTGCCATTATTGCTTACAAAAACAATGTCGCTTTCTTCGAGCTTATCGTAGGCAATCCCCGAAGAAGTTATCAGCATTCCGTTTTCAAAGCGGTGACTGATATTTCCAGCTGTACCCTGGTTAAGTCCAGAACGATTCATGTCCAGACAGGCCTGAATAATGTCTCTGGCTATCTTGTTTCTGCTCGGCATTGGTGTCTTATCCCCAAAATAGCGGTAAATCATAGCACCCGTATGTGATCGACTTTATATAAATTAGGCTTACGCATTGACAGTTTTTGTGAAATCCGGAAGGAGACAGTCCTTTCCTTTCGCAAAAAACTGATCAAAAAACCATATACATGAGCAGGTTACATCGTGCAGTGGTGGGACGGGACGTACTTCGCATTATTCTAAACAAAAATGATCCATGGGCAATTATCAGGAATCGCCATAGGCTGTCAATGCGAAAGTCCTATAAATAAAAAAACGACCATGGACAGATAGTTAAATGTATTACTCCGTAAACAGGCCAAATATATGAAAGCAGTTACTTATGCTTTTCTATTAAGTACAGGTTCTTGCAAGCCGGGGAGAACCATATATGGTTCCTACAGTGGCAAACCTGACGCTGCGGGCTATTGTTCCCTCTGGGTAGGGCGGATTTTCGTGCCATCCGAAGGGTCTTCCCGAGGACTTCCATGGCTGTGTGGCAACGATTTGAGAGACAATGATCATTCTTTCACCGCTGCGTCTTATTCACATCAGTCACCCTGCTCATTTCTAGAGAACAACCGCCAGATTAAGTCCGCACCTAACTCAGGCTATAAACATGCAGGAGTGCCATAAATGAGCGAAACAGGGGATCTGCAGAGCACAGAAGCTCCGAGAGCGGCCACATCAAAACCCATTGTCCCAAAAGAGTTTTTGATATCTTTCATTTTGTTGGTCAGCTGTTTCGCTTTGTGGGGGCTGGCAAACAATATAACCGATGTGCTGATTGCACAGTTTCGCAAGGTCTTTACACTGACCGATGCCCAGTCAAGTCTTGTACAAATGGCCTTCTATGGAGCCTATTTCTGTCTGGCCCTACCTGCTGCTGTTTTTATTAAAAATTTTTCCTATAAATCCGGTGTTCTTTTAGGTCTTGGTCTGTTCGCAAGTGGCGCACTTTTATTTTATCCGGCCAGCCAAACCATGCAGTACCATCACTTCCTGACAGCTCTGTTCATTCTTGCAGGAGGGCTGTCAATTCTTGAAACCAGTGCCAACCCATACATTATTTCCATGGGGCCGGAAGAAACAGCCACACAGCGTTTGAATCTGGCACAGTCATTTAACCCTATTGGTTCTATTGCCGGTGTTCTGGTGGGTAAGTTTTTCATCCTGACCCAGTTACATACCGCATCAGATGCTGAACGTGCTGTAATGCCTGCGGCTGAGCTGGAAGCTATACAGTCACAGGAACTGATGGCGGTTATGGAACCTTATGTCGTTGTTGCGATCATTGTTGTGGGAGTATTGTTGTCTATTGCTCTGCGTAAAATGCCTGCCACATCTGATTCTTCAGAAACCTTCAATCTGGTTGGTTCTTTCCAACGGCTACGGAAGAAAAAAGTATTTATAAGGGGGGTTTTGGGGCAGTTCCTGTATATCGGTGCCCAGATTGGCTGCTGGTCCTGGACGATTCACTACGTAATGAACAATATTGGCGGTACTGAAGCAGAAGCATCCACTTATTACCTTTACTCCATTTTGTTATTCAGTGGTGCCCGTTTTATCTGCACTTCCGTGATGCTCTATATTGAGCCTAACAAGCTGCTTGGAGTTCTGGCAGCCCTGGCTGCGGTATTGTCAGCAATCGTTATACAGAGCAAAGGTGTTGTCGGCGTATACGCTCTGGTTGCTATTTCTGGCTGTATGTCCCTGATGTTTCCTACCATTTACGGTCTGTCTGTTGCGGGTCTGGGCAACGACACCCAGCTAGGCGGCTGCTGTCTGATAATGGCCATTCTTGGTGGCGCAGTCCTGACTGCCAATATGGGCCATATTTCTGACATGGCAGGCATTGGCATGTCCTTTGTTATCCCTCTTATTGGTTTTGTTTACTTAACCTGGTTTGGTTTGAAAGGAAGCAAAGCCTGAATACCTGTAAAGCCAGGGTATTTTCCCAGTCATTGAAAACGCTTTAGCACCTGAAAATTGACTAAGGTAGTTACTTTAATGAAATACCTCCCGAAAATTGGTATTCGCCCTACCATCGATGGTCGTCGTAAAGGCGTTCGTGAGTCTCTGGAAGAGCAGACTATGAACATGGCAAAGCGTACTGCCGCTTTTTTGAGTGAGACGCTGCGTCACCCAGGTGGTGAGACCATTGAATGTGTTATCGCAGACACCTGCATAGGCGGCATGGCTGAAGCGGCCATCTGTGAAGAAAAGTTCCAGAGTGAAAATGCAGGTCTGAGCATCACCCTTACCCCATGCTGGTGCTATGGCAGCGAAACTATCGATATGCATCCGCATCGCCCGAAAGCCATCTGGGGTTTTAATGGCACTGAAAGACCGGGAGCCGTTTATCTGGCGGCGGCACTGGCGGGTCATAACCAGAAAGGTCTGCCTGCTTTCTCTATCTACGGCCGCGATGTTCAGGACGCTGGTGATGACAGCATTCCGGCGGATGTTCAGGAGAAACTGCTGCGCTTTACCCGTGCAGGTCTGGTAGCGGCGACCATCCGTGGCAGGAGCTACATGTCCCTGGGCGGTGTCAGTATGGGTATTGTCGGTTCTATCGTAGACCATGGTTTCTTTGAAAACTATCTGGGCATGAAAGTTCAGGCCATTGACATGACCGAGCTGCGCCGCCGCATGGATGAAAAAATCTACGACGAAGCCGAGCTGGAACTGGCAGTCAGCTGGTCAGATGAATACTTCAGGCGAGGTCCTGATCGTAACCCGGAAGAGAACCGACGCACACCGGAGCAGAACCGAGAAGTCATGCGGGAAAGCCTGCTGATGGCGATCTGTATGCGTGACATGATGCAGGGTAATGAAAAACTGGCGGAAAAAGGTTTCGGTGAAGAAGCGCTGGGCTACAACGCGATTGCCGGTGGCTTCCAGGGGCAGCGACACTGGACTGACCAGTACCCTAACGGCGATACCGCCGAAGCCGTTCTGAACAGTTCCTTCGACTGGAACGGCAGACGTGCTCCTATAGTGATGGCGACGGAAAATGACAGCCTGAACGCAGTCTGCCAGCTGTTTGGTTATGGCCTGACCGGTACCGCCCAAATTTTTGCCGACGTACGTACCTACTGGTCTCCGGAAGCCGTTAAGCGCGTAACGGACCATAGCCTGGAAGGCCGTGCCGGGGATGGGCTGATTCACCTGATCAACTCTGGCTCTGCCGCCCTGGATGGCACCTGCAAACAAAGGGACGCTGAAAACAACCCCACCATCAAGCCACATTGGGAAGTGACTGAAGAGGAAGTCAGGGAGTGCCTCGCGGCTACCCAGTGGTGTCCGGCCGTTGACGAGTATTTCCGTGGTGGTGGTTTCTCCAGCAACTTCCTGAGTGAAGGTGACGTGCCATTCACACTGACCCGTGTCAATCTGATCGAAGGTCTTGGCCCGGTGCTGCAAATCGCTGAAGGCTGGTCCGTAGATATTCCGGAAGAAACCCACAAGATTCTCAACGACCGCACAGATTCAACCTGGCCGACCACCTGGTTTGCACCCCGTGTAACCGGCAAAGGTCCCTTCAAGGA
This sequence comes from Parendozoicomonas sp. 209JJ7-1, assembly GCF_058147085.1. NCBI lineage: Bacteria > Pseudomonadati > Pseudomonadota > Gammaproteobacteria > Oceanospirillales > Endozoicomonadaceae > Parendozoicomonas > Parendozoicomonas sp. 209JJ7-1. The sequence continues at coordinate 346,053 of NZ_JBYVJU010000001.1, forward strand.
CGTTTACTCCGTCATGGCTAACTGGGGCGCTAACCATGGGGTTCTGACCGTTGGACACGTGGGTGCTGACTTTATCACCCTGGCGTCTATGCTGCGTATCCCTGTGTGCATGCATAACGTTGAAGACGAGGTTATCTTCCGTCCATCCGCCTGGTCGGCCCATGGCATGGATGCAGAAGGTCAGGATTATCGTGCGTGCCAGAACTACGGACCGCTCTATAAGTAAAAGGTAAATCGCAGGGAGTATTAAACTATCCCGTCGTTTATATGGAAAGTGAACATGGCACAAGATGTTGTCGTTGTATTGGATTGCGGAGCTACCAATGTGCGCGCAGTTGCAGTCAACACTGCAGGCAAGGTCGTTACGAAATCCGCTGTCCCCAATGCCACTGAAGCTTCGGCGGAAAACCCTGACTGGCATGAATGGTCACTGGAAGGTATTTTCAAAAAATTCAGCCTGTGCTCCAGGGAAGTTATGGCAAAATTACTGCCAGAACAGGTTAAGGCCGTAACGGTGACCACCTTTGGTGTTGACGGAACCCTGGTTGATCAAGCCGGTAACCCCCTTCATCCCGTCATTAGCTGGAAGTGTCCCCGGACGACGGAAGCCCAGCAAAGCATCAAAAAGTACCTCGATCCAGACTGGTTGACAGTACACAGTGGTGTAGGGCACTTCTCGTTCAATACCCTTAACAAACTGATCTGGTTCCGTGAGAACAAGCCCGAATTACTGGACCTGGCCCATGGCTGGCTGTTCATCAGTTCCCTGTTTAATCACAGGCTTACCGGGCAGTTATCCACGGATGCCACGATGGCAGGAACAGCCCAGCTGACAGACCTGAAGAAACAGGATTTCAGTGAGAATATACTGCAGGCGCTCAACCTGGACAAAACCTTCTTTCCGAAAATGGTTCAGGCCGGTGAAATCGTTGGAACGCTTCTGCCAAAGGCCGCCGGTGCGCTTGGTCTGCCCGAAGGTATTCCGGTGGTTTCCACAGGCCATGATACACAGTTTGCCATCTATGGCTCCGGTGCCGCAGAAGGACAGCCGGTGCTGTCTTCAGGGACCTGGGAGATTCTTATGGTGCGCTCCCCTGAAGCCAGCCATTTAACAACGGATGTGTTTGAACAGGGTTTTACCTGTGAATGGGACTCCCATGCCGGACTTTATAATCCGGGCATTCAGTGGCTGGCCTCTGGCGTTCTGGAGTGGATTGGCCGTCAGTTCTACAGCGACCTGAAGGGAGATGCCAAATACACGACCATGATCAAAGAGGCTGAGACTGTGGGGGAAAAATGCCAGGGCGTAACCATTAACCCGGAGTTTCTGACCGACAGACATGGACAGGTTAGTGGTACCATTCACGGTTTAACCCTCTCCACCAGTCGCGGTGCCATCTATCGGGCGACTTTGCAGGCACTGGCGAACCGACTGAAAATCAGTCTGCAGCAACTGGAGGCCATTGGCGGTTTCAAAAGTAAAGAGCTGATTCTTGTGGGCGGTGGCTCGAAAAACCCACTCTGGAATCAAATCAAAGCCAATACCCTGCAGCTGCCTGTCAAAATTCTGAAAGAGCCGGAAACAACTGTACAGGGCGCGTCTGTTTTTGCCATGGTGGGTGCCCGGTTATACGACTCAACAGAAACTGCCCGGCAGGCTTTTGCGACTGAATACGAGCAGGTGTTACCTGAAGCGTTATGAGAAATGAGTAGACAGTTATGCTTAGAGCCTGGGGGCAACTAAAAGCACGCTATCTCTGAACTCAAATACGGTCTGTCGACGTTTCAGAATGATGCTGCTTCAACACCCCAAGAAAAGCTTCACCATATTGCTCCAGCTTGAACTGTCCTACACCGGACACTTCCAGCAACTGTTCCCCGGTTTCCGGGCGGCGGGCCATCATGCCCCGCAGAGTCGCATCACTGAAAACCTGAAAAGGGGGCACGCCCCTTTCTTTAGCCAGTCGCATTCTCAAAGCACGCAGCTCTTCCCATAGCACAGCATCTTCCCCCTGAAGTTGCTGTGCGGGGCCGGTCACTTTCAGCTCGTGGGTTTCATAACGGTCCTTACGCAGTTCCAGCTGTTCTTCCCCCCGCAACAGAAGACGACTCTTTTCCGTCAGAAACAGGCCGCCATGGGTTTCAGAAGTCACCGTCACATAACCCCGGGCCACAAGTTGCCGGTACACAGAGCGCCACAGGGGCTGGCTAAGGTCTTTGCCGAGGCCAAAGGTTGAAACACGGTCGTGGCCCAGCTCTTTCACCCTCTTGTTGGTTTTGCCCAGCAAAACATCCACAAGATGGGTAACCCCATAACGCTGACCGGTGCGATATACATTGGACAGAGCCTTCCGCGCCGCTTCGGTGGCATCCCAGGAGGCCACAGGTTCTACACACAGATCACAGTTACCGCACTTGCTTTCCCGCTCCTCGCCAAAATAACCCAGCAGTGCCTGACGACGACAACCGGATACTTCGCAGAACCCCAGCATAGAGTTCAGCCGCTGCCGTTCAAGGTGACGCATTTCTTCATTCATACCGGACTGAGCCAGCATCTGCCCGAGAATAATCACATCCTGCAATCCGTACACCAGCCAGGCTGTCGCGGGAAGACCATCCCGCCCGGCCCGCCCCGTTTCCTGGTAGTAAGCCTCAATACTGCGGGGCATATCCATATGGGCCACAAAACGCACATCGGGTTTGTCCACCCCCATGCCAAAAGCGATGGTGGCCACCATCACCAAATTGTCCGTAATTTGAAAACGGTGCTGATTATACTGGCGCACTTCCTGGTCCAGTCCTGCATGATAGGGCAATGCATCCACACCATGCCTTTGCAGCCAGGTCGCCAGTTCATCCACCTTGCGTCGGGACAGACAATACACAATGCCCGACTGCCCGGCATGATCCTTCAGTATAAAATCCAGCAGCTGGTTGCGGGCATTCCGCTTCTGAGCAAGACGATAAAAAATATTGGGGCGATCAAAACTGCTGACAAACCAGCGGGCGTCAGAAAGGTTGAGCCGGGTAGCAATCTCCTCCCGGGTGCGCTGGTCTGCGGTTGCAGTTAAAGCAATACGGGGTACATGGGGATGACGTTCATGGAGAATCGAGAGTTGCAGATATTCCGGGCGAAAGTCATGGCCCCACTGGGACACGCAATGCGCTTCATCAATAGCAAACAGGGAGATCTGCAGATGATTCAGAATATCCAGCATGCGATGGGTCATCAGCCGTTCAGGGGAGATATAGAGCAAATCAAACTCCCCCCGGCCCAGTCCTGCCTGAATATCCATCTGCTCTTCAAAAGGAATTGCAGAATGAAGAGCTGCGACTCTCACTCCCAAGAGTTTCAGACCAGCGACCTGATCCTGCATTAAGGCAATAAGAGGGGAAACCACAACAGCCGTCCCCGGACGCATAAGCGCGGGCAACTGGTAACAGAGGCTTTTACCACCGCCGGTGGGCATAAGAACCAGGGCATCCCCCCCACCGGAGACATGTCTGATTATCTCCTCCTGGCGGCCACGGAACGCGGTATAACCGAATACATCAGCAAGAATATCCCATGCCCGGTCTGACATTTATACCCCAGCAATACGTAGAAAGAGTGTTCAGGAAAAACCGCATTATACACGCCTGCGCTTCCATATTGGATCAACACCCGTCAGACTTGTCGTAACTCAACTTTTCAGCAAAATCCTACTACGGGAAGTACTCATGACCGACTCTGAACTACTGCTTGATTCTTCATTATTCCAGGCACTTGATGCCATGGCAGAAAATGATGAAGAGGCGATGGATGCCCTGATGGGCCATGGTTATCTGACGGCTCAGGTTATCAGCCCTGAACCCGATTCTCCGGAAGAGATCTGCGCGACCCTGTTTCCCGATCCATCTGCCATCGGCCAGAGCTATGATCAGCTGATTCCCTGCGTTAAAGATACTCTGTCCCTGATTGATGCCCAGCTTAACGATGACAATGATGAATTTGAAATTCCGATTCTGATTGAAGAAGATGAGAATTTACTGGAATCTGAACTGGCCGACTGGTGTGCCGGATTCCTGGAGACCCATATCGAGCAGGAAGAAGCCTGGCTGGATCATAATGAGCAGGCTGTAGCGGAACTGCTGCTGCCTGTCGCGGCCCTTTCCGGTCTGTTTGCCGATGAGCCTGATTTCAAGGATATCTCCAACAATGAAAACCTCCTGGAAGATATGGCCTCCCAGCTACCGGAAGTGATGGTAGAACTGTATCTGCTGATGCGTACAGATCGATAAATTTTATCCGTTCCAGAAATAACAAGCCCGCCTTGAAAAGCGGGTTAGTTGTTTCTGAAGTAAAGACTGACTTATAAACCAGAAACCTGAAACAATTTATCCTGAACCTTGTTCTTTGCCTGGTTCACCTGTTTGGCTGGCTGGAACCAGACCTCAACCCTGCGGTTTTTAATCAGGGCTGACAGGCCATCTTCATCGGACAGCTGCAGATATTTTCCATAACCATGAAAATCCATATAACGGCGGGAGACACCGGCGCGGATCAAGGCCCGGCGCACTACCTTGGCCCGTAAGCGTGACAGCAGGCTGGCGTAACTACTGACCCGATTACCGTCGGCAAAGCCCACCAGCAGCAGGTTACCAGGATTCTTTTCCAGAAACTCCGCCAGGCGCTCAATATCCAGACGGGCTTTGTTATCCAGACGGGCTTTGCCTTCATGGAAACGGAAGTTCACAGACAGACGACTTCGGCTATCTACCAGCAGCTGATAGGACTGGGGAGCGCTGGCAATATCAGGCTGCAGGGGAATGACATTCTGGGAAATATATCCCACCTTATCCACTATCTCCTGTCCGGGAACAGATACGGCCCATTTCAAGAAATCATTCGCATACTCATTGGGCTTAATACCGGGCAGGTAAAGATAAAGACGTCTGGCCAGGGCATAGTCTTCTGTCGCTACGGTTAAATGCTCCGGATTCAGTGACTGTGCATTGCCGGAAGCAATAGCCAGCGCCCTGGCCCTGCCAATGGTATTTAAGCTGACAAAACCAATAGCGCCCCGGTCTTCTGTAACCCGCTGAGATAACACAGCATTGGATTCAAAGCGATGCGCCGATTCAACCAGTTTGTATTTCTTGCCCAATACCAGTTTACGGAAGGTATCCCAGGTACCGGACTGGTTATCCCGGGCATAAACGGTAATCGGCAGATCACTGCCCCCCAGGTCTTTCCAGTTACTGATTTCACCGGAGAAGATTTTCGCCACCTGTTGTGTATTCAGGGCACGAAGAGGGTTTGCGGGATTAACAATAACAGCAATACCATCAATACCAATCACAAATTCAGAGGCGCTGGACTGCAGGTCGCCAAACTCCACCATTTTCAAGCGTTCTTTCTTTTTGATTCTGCGGGAGGCGGCAGCGATATCGGCATTATCAGCCATCATGGCTTTAAAACCACTGGAGGAACCGTGGGCCTTTACCTCTACAGCCACTTTTTCGCCAGTAGCCTTATGGGTCGCCAGCACCTGCTGCTCATTGGCCACAGAAGCATCCAGAATAGAAATATCTTCAAAACCACGAGACTGCAACCAACCAGCCACCATCTCAGGTCCCAGCCGGGCACCTATAGTGTTAGAACCCTGCATGGTAAACAGAACGCCCTGCGGATTATTAAACAGCGGACGTGCCATTTCTTCGGCTCTCGCCATACCTGACAGCAGAATTAATACAAAAAACCAGCGCAATACCGACATAACTCCCCCCTCCTAATTGCAGCTGGAAATAAGCTATATCAAAACTATTACGAAGTTATGAAAACCAAGCGCCAAAGTAAGAAAAGCCTTTGTTAAGCTTTCCCGTAGATATACTCGTAGTTTTCAGAAGGAACAGGATCATGGATGGCAGACCTGCAAGTATCGGATCAACCCAAAGCTCCCCCCTAACGCAGGTTTCAGAAGATGATGATGCAGAGGTTAAAAAAGGAAAAGGAGGAGTCAAACAAACAAATCCGACACACAGCCTGAGGTCCACGGCAAAGCCTGATACAGTTCAAGAACCTAAATCACTTAGTCAGCGGACAATAAATCGCCCCAATGAAACCTCCCCTGGCACCTTTCAAGCACTCAGGGCAAAAGAAAAAGCACCACCAAAGCACATAATAAATAATGAGCCGCCTGCCCAAGGGACTCCAGGATCACAAAGAAAACCGGTTCGAAAAGCTCCCCCTGTACCTCCCCCCAAACCTGCAACTACTCCTGCAACTACGCCTGTAGCCAACCAGCAGGTACGCACAGCCCCCAAACTGACTTCAATAGCACAGCAGATATTACAGCAGACTGCAGCTCACTCTGACTCACAACTGGCAGAACTTAAGAAGATCGCAGGCATTAATAATCCAAAACTGAAAGCCCAAAAAAAAGCCGCCAAAAGAACCATCCCGAAGTTTACAGAACTAAAAAACAAACTTCAGAAAACCGTAAGCCAGCTTGAGAGAGAGAAAAAACCAGAGGCGAGGCAAAAGCTGCTTAAACAGGCGGAACAACTGCAGGCCAAAATCTCCCAGCAAATGGTGCCTTTTGTGAAGTTCTTCCCGGAGCAGAAAGAATTTCTTCTTCCGGAAGTCACCATTACTCAGGAACACATCCAGCAGGTTGTACAGAGCCTTCAGTTTGAACTGGACCTTGTCACTTCTGCTCTCACTGCCCAGAGGGTTCAATGCAGGCCTTTAAACGGAGAAAACCGGACATCCGCTCAGCAAAAGACATTTACGGCTATTGAAAAATTTGAACGCAGCCGGGCATGCCGATACTTGAATGATAAAGTCAAGCAAACACTTGCTGACTTGTCGCATGCCCGTGCTTCAGAAGACCTCAACACCACACTGACTGAATTGCAGAAACTCTCCAAAAAATTCAACCAGGAATTAAAAGGTGCCGGTGTGTTTAATTCACAGAAAGAAACCCAGAGTTTCTTTCTCCGGACTATGTAAAAACAAAATCAGCCTTCCCTGATAGCAGTCCCTCGCACAGGAGGCTGCTACCCTTCCCCTCCCGGTCCGGTGTAAGATAATCACGAATAACAAGAATTCAACAGGCATTCACTATGTCAGATATTTATGACCTGACTTTCTCCGGTATGACACTTCCCGGTGCAGATATTCAGAAAGTGCGCAATAACGCCGCCAAGCTTTTCCGCGCCAGCCCGGAGCAACTGGACAGGCTGTTCTCCGGCAAGCCGATGGTAATTAAAAGCAACCTGCCCCAAAGTGCTGCAGAAACCTACCAGCAAAAGCTGAAAGCCGCCGGCCTGATCTGTCACCTGCAGCCAACAGGCAGCCACCATGAAGCAAAGCCACCTTCCCCCTCTCAGGCTGTGTCTGTAAAAGCTGCCTCTGCCGAAGAGCAAACTTCAGCACCAGCCCAAGAGGCCGACTGGTCCGTCGCACCCACCGGCAGCGATGTTAACCCCCACCAGCCGGTCACTCCGTCACCCATGCCGGATACCGGCCATATGTCGTTAAAAGAACAAAAAGGCTATCTGTTTGACCAGGATGACACGCCTCCTCCACCGGCACCGGATACAAGCCATATAACTCTGGAGTGAAAATCAAAAGTCATCTGAGTCAATGGCTGGAGCAAAGCCCGTGATAGGATTTTCAGGATTTCTGAAAAATAAAAACTCCACAGGACATCTTATGTTACAACGGAACCTGCTGTCGTTTATCGCCGGCCTTAGCCTGCTACTCTCAACCCTCGTACATGCTGAGAGCTGGAACAGCTATCCGGACACATTACCCGGTTTTGATTACAGCGGCGAAAAGCTGAAAGAGAACTGGCCCCGGCTTACCCGGGGCACAAACGAACCTTTTCCCGATGTGGCTTATATTCAAAGCCTCCGGGAAACCTACCCCGACGCCGCTGCGCTGTCGATGAGTGAGCTGGAAAACTATGCAGAGTCACTGGGTATAAACCTGGAAAGCCAGACCATTTCAACCGAACAGGCGGATAAACTGTATTCTGAACTGCTCCAGAAAACCTGGCGCCATCTGTTCCAGGGCGAATTCCAGGAAGCCAGGGAACTGGGCATGAAACTGGGACCCATGGGTTATATTCCTGCCCTCTACGCCCAGTCCATCTATGCCTTACACCTGTCCAATAGCCAACAGGAAAAACACGATCTGCTGCGGGAAGTGATCGCAACAACAGAAAGCATGAAAACCCTGGTGCCCAATCACCCCTTTATCATGTTTGGCAGTGCCTACGCCAAAGCTCGTATTGCTGAAGACCTGTCCATGACCAAGGCCCTGGCAACCGGATATACCGACCCTATGAAATCTGACTTGGAACGGCTGATATCGGAGCACCCCGACCATATGTACGGACACGCCTCCCTTGGGGGCGTACATGCGGGCATTATGGAAAAGTCCGGAAGCCGGTTTCTCGCCCGTATGACCTACGGCGCGACCACCGACAAAATGGATAAATACTTCAAAGTCTCTCTGGCAGCCGAACCTGCTCTGCCCGTTACCCGACTGGAGTACGCGATAGCACTGGACAGAGTCTATGGGGATGACCGCAGAGAGGAGATCCTTAAATATCTGAAGGAAGCGGCCAGCATGGTACCCGCCAGCGCGGAAGAAAGCCTGGATATTGCCAAGGCTGAGCGCTTGCTGAAAGAGTGGCAGGAAAACCCACAGTAAAGCCGGTTTCTGTATCTATAGAGGTTCAGCAGTAAACCTTACACAGCTGAACCTTTCTCCTCACTTTACCTTTACTCTCTTGTTCAAAATGTCAGCCTGAATCACCGAAATGTTTTTTCAAAAACACTGAAAAACCGGTTATTCCAACCGCTCGCCTTCCTGACCTTCAGAACCCATCTACAAGTACACGGTCTAAATTTCCTGAATCATTTGGAAGGCTATGCAATAGCAGCGGCACATTCGACAACTGTCTGTCTAAAATCCCAAAACCAATGACATCCAGGGAAATGCTTCTCGAAGAGCTTGAAAACCTAGTCCACCACCTCGCGTCGTCCGGCAAACGCATGCATAAGGGTTCCACTATCAATAAACTCCAGCTCTCCCCCTAAAGGCACACCATGAGCGATACGGGACACGCGAACCCCAATGGATTTCAGCCCGGACGCAATATAGTGGGCTGTAGCCTCACCTTCCACGGTCGGGTTGGTAGCCAGTATAACCTCCGTAACACCATCGGTCTCAACCTGGGTCATTAACTGATCTATTCCAATATCATCGGGTCCAACACCATCAATAGGCGACAAGTGCCCCATAAGAACAAAATACCGACCACGGAAACCACCAGCCTGCTCAATGGCAAGAACATCGGCCGGTGTTTCCACCACGCATAAAAGTTCACTGTCCCGTTCCGGGTGTGTGCAGATATCACAGATATCCTTTTCTGTCAGGGTACGGCAGCGCTGACAGTGGCCAACGCCGTCTACAGCAGCCTGCAGAGCTTCAGCCAGATGAGCGGCCCCTTTCCGGTCACGCTCCAGAAGATGCAGCACCATACGCTGGGCTGATTTTGGGCCAACACCTGGAAGACACTGGAGGGCGTCCATCAGACGCACAATCAAAGGACTGAATGACATGCTCGACTCAACCACATCCCTGTTTTTATTAATGGGAATCTCAAAACGGCATTTTGAAGCCGGCTGGAATACCCATACCACCGGTCATTTCGGCCATTCTGTCCTGCTGATTCTTCTCAACCTTGCGTACAGCGTCGTTTATTGCGGCTGCAATCAGGTCTTCCAGAATTTCTTTGTCATCTTCCATCAGGGAAGGATCAATCTCGACACGGCGCACATCGTGACGACCGGTCATAACAACTTTTACCAGACCCGCTCCGGCTTCGCCGATCACTTCAGCATTAGCAAGCTCTTCCTGCATCTGCTGCATCTGTTCCTGCATCTTCTGGGCCTGCTTCATCAGGTTGCCCATTCCACCTTTCAGCATAACTACCTCGTTCTGCCTGATTCTTGAATGAATAATAAAAAGAAAACGATCAACCTACAGGCTGAATGGTATGTTCCAGAATCCTGCCGGAAAAGGCCTCAACAATCGCCTGAACATTGTCGTCCGAAACAAAACTTTTACAAGCGGCCCGCAGACGCTCCTGCCGACGGTGTTCCCGCCAGACGGCCGGTGTTTCTGACTCGATAATACCGGTTTCCACAACCAGATTTATACCCTGGTCAAAATATTCGGACAGCGCACCTTCAATACGAAGACGATGATTATCGTTGTATAAAGTGTCATGGGCACCATCCAGCCTCAGCATCATCTGAGAACCATCAACATTGACCAACTCACAATGGGATAAAATAGCGCCGGTCACCCCCCCCATTCCAAGGGTTTGGGCCAGCATAATCCACTCATTGTTCTGAAGGGATGCCAGGGCATACTTTTCTACCGGTTCTTCTGCTGCAACTGGTTCGAATTTAGCTGGTAGCTGTTCATGTGTTTCCACCTGCGCAACCGGCACACTTTGCACATCTGGCTCTGTCACAGGCTCAGAAAGCACCGGTTCCGGGCGGAATTCCGCTGCAGAGGCTGACCCATAGGCTGCGGGAGCAGTATCAGGCTCCCTGACCGGGTGATTATCATACGCCCCCAAGGGCGGAGCATCTGCTATCACTTGTGGAGCAGAAGGTGTTTCCCGAGGGATGGCCGCAGGCTCGTGAAGTTCTGGAGCCGGTTGCTGTGCAGCCTCAACAGCAGGCTCAGGCTGTGCAGGTAATTCCGGTTCAGGGGAAACAGCCGCAGGCTCGGGGTCTTCAGGCTCGTCCTGGGATTCTATATCTTTTGCCGGAGTGTTATCCGCCTGTCGCGGGCTGCCTTCCACAACCTGCCCCCCGGCACCGCCCGTGGGCAGTGGCTGGTCAGACGCGGTAACGGGAATACCTTCCGGACGGAAGGCCAGCATTCGCAGCAGTACCATTTCAAACCCGGACCGGGGGTCCGGTGCCATGGGCAGATCCCGGCGACCGATCATGCCGGTCTGATAATAAAGCTGCACATCTTCCGCCCTGACACGCCCGGCCAGATCAAGAATCCTCTCTCTGTCCCCCTGGCTGTTATCCACCACATCGGGAACGGCCTGGGCCAGGGCGATGCGGTGCAGGGCCGAGAGCATATCCGCCAGCACCGCAATGTAATCCGGACTGTGCTCGGCAAGCTCTTTTACCGCATCCAGCAGCAGGCTGGCCTGGCCTTCCACCAGAGCGTCAAGCACCCGGTAGACCTGATCCTGATCGATTGTCCCCAGCATGGCGGTGACACCCTGGCTGGTCAAGGTATCGCCGCAGTAGGCAATGGCCTGGTCTGTCAGGCTCAGGGCATCACGCATACTGCCATCAGCGGCACGGCCCAGCTGCCAGAGTGCCGGCAGCTCGTAGGGAACATTCTCCCCTTTTAAAACCGTCTGCAAATGTTCAACCACCTTTTCCGGTGCCATATTCTTCAGGCTGAACTGAAGGCAGCGGGACAGAATGGTAACAGGCAGCTTGTGGGGATCCGTGGTTGCCAGCAGGAACTTGATATGGGGCGGCGGCTCTTCCAGGGTTTTCAACAGCGCGTTGAAACTGTGGGTACTGAGCATGTGCACCTCATCGATCAGGTACACCTTAAACCGGCCTCGAGTCGGCGCATACTGGACGTTATCCAGTAACTCCTTGGTATCTTCCAGCCGGGTGCGGCTGGCGGCATCCACTTCAATCAGGTCGACGAAACGGCCTTCACCAATCTCCCGACAGGATGCGCACTCACCACAGGGTTCGGAGGTCACGCCGGTTTCGCAGTTCAGGCACTTGGCCAGAATACGGGCAATGGTGGTTTTACCGACCCCGCGGGTTCCGGTAAACAAATAGGCATGGTGGAGCCGATTATTGTCGAGGGCATTCACCAGCGCCTGCAGAACATGTATCTGACCGACCAGTTCCTTGAAGGTACGGGGTCGCCATTTGCGCGCAAGCACCTGATAACTCATTGGTTATTTGCCACCATTCCGTTAACTGTCCGAAGGGAAAACCAAAAATTATATGCTAACTGAGTTAGAACAAGGATGCACGGGTACAGACAGGGCTTGTGAATGTATTTGAAAGAAGGAGAAGACGGAGAATGGAGGCGTCCCCTGCCAGCCAACACCCCGGCACATGGGCGCACTGCTACCGTTGCTCCCTTCCGGGCCTGGCGGAGTTCACAGCTGCTCATTGCGGGGGGACCGACAAGGTCCGCCATAGCAACCCGGGGAGTTCTCCCCGAACGGGGTCGCATTCTCCATAAACCAGGGGGGTAATGCAAGAGGGAATTTACGCCCAGCGATGCATTGTCTAGAATTTCTGGCTCTATCACATGTATTGACTGCACGCAACGCAGGAGTTCTCTTATGCGCTCACTCTTATCAATGCTCCCGTCACGTCTTTTATCTCCTCTGACCGTGGCTGCCGGCCTGGCGATTCTTCCCATCAGCTCTTTCGCTGGTGCCCCGGTCGACGGCAACTGGAAGGGGACCTTCACGGCCACATTCGCAGCCAGCACTGAAAGCCCGGCAGCCCAGGTTCTGGCCGCTGACACTTTTTCTACGCTGGTCTGCCAATGCGATGTATCCATGAATATAGATGCGGAGGATGGCACGGCCTCCATGATATTTTCCAACCCATCATCACCAACAGATAAAGACCAGTGCATGGGCTATCTTGGTTCCCAGTGCAATGGCCAGAATTTCAGCAATCCTGCCTATCTCCACGCTAAAAACAACAGTATTGATATTTCCATAAGCCCCGAGAACTCCCACGCCTACAATTACGTTTTTACCCTGACTCTGCATAACGATCAGTTAATAGCCGATAAACCGGGACTCCCCCCCAAAGGGGCGAAGAATATGTTGTCTATTGATTACCAGATCAAGCTGCATCACTAGCCCGGGTATTTCATAAATTGCCCCGAAGATCGCGTCGGACCTTGTTGCTCTAGTGCTGTTGAGGTTTTATGATCGGCTCAATGACTCTAGTGTTAACATCTCCGCTTTTAAATAGCACCGGCAGCCAACCAGAACACGCCACACCGGTGCTATAATTATTCCCTGATTGTTACAACTTCTTCCTATCCCCTTCGATAAACGTCAGCTTTCAACAATTTTCAGAATGGCCATATTGGCATTTTTAGTACCGAACAGGTACAGATAGTCATCCTTGATAGCCATACCATAAGGCGACGATATTTTATTGCCCGAACTGTCCTGGATATTAGTGACAGTTTTCACTTTCACAGGCTTATGGGGATCCGAAATATCGACAATACCTATAGCCCCGTTATCCAGCTCAATGGGCATATAAACATAATTATTTCTTATCTTTATCCGATTGGATTTACTCATATCCCCGATAATCACCCTCCCGATTTCAACAGGTGCATCCGGCTTTGAAAGATCAAAAGCAATCAGCCCTCCCGGGCTCCCCCAACCAGCGGAGTAAAGTGTATTGAGAAACTGTGTGCGAGGGTCCAACAAGGACACCATTTGAGAATAAGCAACATTCTCACGGATATTCACAATCTTAAGCTGATTACTCCCTCCCAGGGCTGACAGATCAACAGTCACAAACCTGGAGCCATGAAAAGCACCACAATAGGCATAATTCCCATGAACATAAACCCCTTCAAGTCCCTGGCCAAAAACAAAGGAAAAGCCCAGACCCAGGCTGGTTATCTGCCGGGGCTGGGCAGGGTCTGTGATATCAACTGCGATCAAACGGGAAGTCTGGGGGGCAGTAATAATGGCAAACTGTTTCTGACCCGACTGAAAGACTTTGACATGCAGAGCCCTGAAATAAGGCAACCCGCCAACACCAGACAGTGACAGTGTACTTACCAGGGTTGGTTGCGCCGGATTCGACACATCAAGAATATGCAGTTTACCTGTATAAATTGACAGGACAACAAGGTTGTTATCAACCCTGTCCTGTCCCTCTACGCAATTATCAAGAAAAGTACCTTTAGAAGATCCGTCATGGGGCTTCCAGCGTCCGACAATCTTTGGCTCAGCGGCAGACGACACATCATAAATACTTACGCCCCCCTGATCCCCTCCCTGCTCTTTGGTACCCCGGGAGGTCAAAAACAAATGATTCGGGTCACCGGGATAAATCTTGGAGCGAACAATGTATGTCAGGTTTGCGGGATCATGGACAATCCTCTGCAACTGCAAGTCAACATTTCCTGCCGATACACGCCCTGATATAAACACAAAGAACAGAGCATATATCCACAATAAACCAGCACATTTCGGTGTCAGTATGTGGAAAGGGAAAATAGAATATAGGCATCGCGGCATTATCGTCACCTCTCACTGGCTGCAGCAAAGCTACAGCACTTTCCTCGTGCAAGAACTCCCGCACAGCAGTAACTCTCGATGCATCAGACACGAGACTTTATCAGGCTGAACGAAAAGAAAGGAAGAGAGAGTTTAGCCCAGACAGTTAAAGTCTTTTCCATTCCCAAATGCCTCTAGCCATTCAAACCAAAAAACATAAAGAAGACAGAAAATCAAAACAGTGAGTAAACCCGCTTCAGGTTATCCACATAGTCACTGTCAAGGCACATGGTTTTGCCCGGCGTGTCGGAAATCTTTGCCACCGGCTGACCATTACAGGAGACAAGTTTAAGCACAATGCTCAGTGGCGTACCACCAACATCATTAGTCAGCCATGTACCAATACCAAAACTTGTGTGTGTCTGCCCTTCAAAAATCCGGCTGATCTCCAGGGCTCGGGTAAAGTCCAGTCCGTCACTGAACACAAGGGTGCGGGTACGGGGATCGATATCAATCTGTTCGTAGTGTTTAAGGGCCCGCTTTCCCCACTCCAGTGGATCACCGGAGTCATGGCGCATACCGCTGTAACGCAAAGCCAGATCCCGGTCAAAGTCCCGCAGAAACGCTGACATGCTGATAGTATCAGTGAGCGCAATACCTAACTCTCCCTGGTATTCCTGATGCCAGACTTCCAGAGCCTCACGCTGGCTAAGGGCAAGGTCAGACACCAAAGCCTGGTGGGCCTGAAGCCACTCATGCCCCATAGTTCCCACTGGCCTCAAACCCAGCTCACGGGCCAGCATCATATTACTGGTGCCTTGCAGCTGGTTCGGAAGCTCCCGGCTCAGAGTCTCAAGCATTTCCCTCTGCCAGGCCCGGCTAAAGCGCCGACGGGTACCAAAATCCACAAAATGGAAATCCTCACTTCCCGGCTGCTCTTTCAACCAGTTAATTTTCCGCTTCAGGCTGCTGCGCCCGATATCAATACTTGCTCCCTGTTGCAGAGAGCCTCCATAGAGTTCGCTGACAATGGCAAGGATATAAATCTCAAACAGGGTCACTTCCAGCCAACCGCCCCGGACATTGATATCCAGACAGTCCTCACTGATCAGAACATCAACAGCCCCCGGATCAAGTTGCTGACCAGATAACCAGTCCAGGTAGTCCGGTTGAAAAACACCAACCTCTGACAACCATTGCTTTTCTTCACTGCGCAGACGCACATCCGCCAGAGCATCAATCTGCTCCCGTACCTGCCCCGCCAGTGATGTCAGATCGACAGGCGTACGACAATGAAAACGGGCATCAACGACGGCCGTCGGATAACGATGAAACACAGCCTGCTGCATGGTGAACTTGTAGAAGTCCGTATCCAGCAGCGAAGAAATAATCGGGTCAGACATACAGTTTTCCTGAAACAGGCACTCCATAATCAATAAATATCAATCAACTTCCAACCGGGCAGCGCATTCTACCACCTCAACGCCGGCAGTTTTCATCTCCTTCAGGGCCTGGATCGCGGACTCAGCCGCCAGCTCCCGGGTCGCCGCCCTGTTCAACACC
Source organism: Parendozoicomonas sp. 209JJ7-1 (assembly GCF_058147085.1). Taxonomy (NCBI): domain Bacteria; kingdom Pseudomonadati; phylum Pseudomonadota; class Gammaproteobacteria; order Oceanospirillales; family Endozoicomonadaceae; genus Parendozoicomonas; species Parendozoicomonas sp. 209JJ7-1. The sequence continues at coordinate 361,955 of NZ_JBYVJU010000001.1, forward strand.
ACACGAAAGCCCACCGCCCTCAGTTGCAGCGCCGTTATTTTCACGCAGTAGTCCAGTGCCAGACCACCAACAATCACCGTCGTGACCTGCTGGCTTCTTAAATATTCGATCACCCCGGTACTCTGGCGATCACCCAGATCGTGATAGCAGGCACCGTAAGGGTGCATATCCGGCTCAATGCCTTTCCAGACAAAAAAGTCATAGGCACCCGGTGCCGGCAACCCCTCCAGAAGCTCAAACCCCCGGGTGCCGGGAATCCCGTGGCGGGGCCAGCGAACATCTACGTTCTCCCCCTCCACAGGACTCAGGGGGGGAAAATCAGTAGTGGCTTCCCAGATCGCACCTGCCGGATGAGCATCCTTGGAACCCACCCGATACGCTGTCAATTCTGCCTGTTTATTCAGCTCATCAACGATCTGATCACCTTCGGGAACCGGCAGTTCCTGGGGGCACAATGGGGTAAAGCAGTTCTGGGCATCCACATCAAAAGATGCGATTTTGTCCCGTTTCCCAAGGGTGATCATCCGAGAACCTACATAGTGAACTACATTCACTAACATAGTGAAACTGATTCCAAAAGCTGTCAAGATGTATGTTCAAAGCATAAATCAGCCCATGCATACCCGAGACGCGATCACCAGCACGATGAGCAATAAAACCGATAATACTTCAGCCCTGTCCATGGCCCTGATCTCTGTCGATGTTATTGCCCTGCGCCTGTACAAAGGCCAGCTGCAGGTACTGACAGGGCCTGCCCGGCACCCTAACGCCACTTGCCCGAGAGCGCTACCGGCCGGGCGCATCAACCAGGATATTGACCCGGATCTGGAGCAGACCGCCCGTCGCCATATCCGTACTCTGACGTCAGCCACGCCTTCATGGCTGGAGCAAGTGGAAACCATTGGCAACAGCCGCCGGGACAGCCGGGGCTGGTCCCTGACCGTGATTTATTTCGCATTGCTCAGCGGGGAAGAACACAGTAACAGTGGGGGTGCCAAATGGCTGGATATTGCCATTGGCCAGAAAGTGAGATTGCCAGAGCTGGCGTATGATCACCAGATGTTGCTCCAATCGGCTATCAGGCGCCTGCGCAGCAAAATTCAGTACACGACCTTACCCCTCTATCTGTTGCCGGAAACCTTTACCCTGTCCGATATCAGCGAAGTGTTTACCAGCATACTGGGAAAAGCTCCCCCCATGCGTTCTATCCGCAATCGTTTTACTGACAGTGATATTCTTCAGGATACAGGAAAAAAACGATACGGCAGCAACCGCCCGGCCACCCTTTACCGTATCGCCGGAGGAAAGTGCAATCGTCAGTTCAGCAGGCTGTATGAGTCGACTCGTTAACACCCTGTCGGACGTAATTATCTTCCACCTGCCCCTGGTGATGCCTGGCTTCAATCCGATAATGACCCTGCCTGTGGAAACCCTTGTGCAGAAGAAGCCCCTGTGCAGATCTACCAGACTTTCTGCTATATAGAAATGTGGCAGCAGTTTTTTTGTATTGCCTCTACAAATCACATACAAATAAGTGGAGCTGTGAGCCTCAAGTGCGTATAAATACCCAAAACAAAAACACTTACATACTTCAATAAAAAAATGTCAGGAGTACCCCCGGTGAAACAGACAATCCTCAGAGTCTGCTCGCTCTCCCTTTTATTGTTTCTCACCCTGCCCTCGGCCCATGCTATCCAGATCAACGCTATTGATATTCCGGATACTGTCGCAGCATCCGGCTCCAGCACCCGAATGCAGCTCCAGGGGGCCAGTATCCGTAAATTCTTCCTGACACTGGATGGCTATATCGGTGTCCTGTACCTGGAAAACCCGACAAGTTCCGCTGAAAATATCCTGAACGATAAAGGTTATCAGCGCATGACTTTTATTCTTCTCAGACCCAAACTGAGTGCGCGGAAAATTGCCAGGGTTTTTGAAGACGCTTTTTATCTCAACAGTTCTGAAGAAGAGCTGAACAGGCTCTCTAAACCCATGGCTCAGGTTCTGGAGCTGATGAATGAAACCATTCTCTACGGAGAGCAGAGTTCCCTGGATTATATTCCTGGCGAGGGTATTCAAGTATGGTCCAAGGGGGTGCTGAAAGGCTCTGTACCAGGCTCAAAAGACCTCTTTAACACCTTTCTTAACGTATGGATTGGAGAATCTCCCCCCAACACAGTTTTCAAAAATGAGATTCTGGGACTTCCCGCCACGGAAGGTTGAATCCTGATATACTGACAGGCAGAAAAAATCTACGCATCCGGATTTATCCCTGTCCCTGTGCAAACCATAACTACAAATAACTATCCATAGTCTGTTGTTCCTGCGTATCTCCGCCCATAGACTATCATCACAGCCGGATTTTTCTGACAAGCTTTTTCTGAAAGCTTTTTCTGACAAGCAAGAGGGTTATGATTATGATCCCCATCAGACGGATTTTAATGGCGGTAATGGTAGTCCTTACTGGCGGTTGTGCGATGCAGAATGTGGACTGGGACTATGACCCGTCACGCTCTTTAACTGGACTGAAAACATATGCCTGGCTGTCCACGGAAAAAAATGGCAAAACGAGCTATGACACCCAGGCCCTTACGCAGCAACGCATTCACTCCGCTGTTGATCGGGATCTGGAAACCCGGGGCTATAGACTGGTGAAGCCTGTACCGGAGGAGAATGCGGCAGACAGGGTGGACTTCCTGGTGAATGATCGTATGGAAGTCAGCGTACGCCAGGAGCAGCGCACCACCACGAACTACATTGGCTACGGCTACTATCCCTGGACAGCCGGTGTTGATACAGAGTCCGTAATCCGCACGTACGACCAGGGCACACTGATTATTGATGTTATTGATCCAAAAACAAAAAAACTGATCTGGACAGGACGTTCCTGGTCCCGTCTGTCCAACAGATCCACGCCTGAAGAACGCCGGGAAAAAATTGATACAGCCGTCAGAAAAATCCTTTCAGGCTTTCCCCTCCCCCCGAAGAAATAAACCGGAATTCTGAAAAAGCCGGTTTAACCACCGGCTTCATGAACACTGCCCTGATGTCCCGTGACCAGGGGATGTCACTCCGGCAGGCCACAGCCAGTGGCCCTTGAGTTTATCCCCATGACAACTACCTTTTCATACTATTTCTTCAGATTATCCGTGAATTAAGGTTCAGACTATGGCGTTCTCAGCACCTTCCGGCATTATGATGGACTGTCCCCTGTTAATCCGGGACATTCTTCTCCATGCGGAGCGTACCTGGCCCGACAGGGAGATTGTGTCAGCCACCCATTCCTCCCACCTGTACCGAACCACCTTTGCTGAAACCTTTCGCCGCACCAGGAAACTGGCCAACGCCCTTGGGGATCTGCAGATACAGTCCGGAGATCGCATCGCGACCATGGCCTGGAATGATCATCGCCACCTGGAGATCTATTATGCCGTCGCCTGCTCGGGAAGCATCTGCCATACCATCAATCCCCGGCTCTCTCATGAACAGATCACCTATATCATCAACCACGCCCGGGACAGCTGGATTTTTACCGCTCCGGACTTTATACCTCTGCTGGAAAAACTGCTGCCTGAGCTAAACACCGTGAAAGGGTTTGTCATCCTTAATGACACAGGAGAACCCTGTTCAACAACTCTGCCCAACACCGTCGACTACGAAACCCTTCTCACGCCTACCAGTGACCAGTTTGACTGGCCCGATTTTCCGGAAACCACAGCCAGTTCCCTCTGCTATACCTCAGGGACAACAGGCAACCCCAAGGGCGTACTCTACAGCCATCGCACCACCATACTGCATACCCTGATCTGTAATCTGGCCTCAGCCATTGGCCTGACTGAACAGGATGTGGTTATGCCGGTTGTGCCCATGTTCCACGTTAACGCCTGGGGAATTCCTTACACAGCCGCCATGGCTGGTACCAAGCTGGTTCTGCCCGGCCCCCACATGGGCAACGGTGAATTGCTGCAGAAACTGATTGAACAGGAAAAGGTAAATAAGGCTTTTGGCGTGCCCACCATCTGGCTGGCCCTGGTGCACTACCTGGAAAAATCCGGCAAAACAGTGGATAGCCTGCAGCAGGTATTTACCGGCGGCACCGCTTGCCCGCGGCATATTATGGACACCCTGCTGTCCCGCTACGGCGTCGATACCATCCATGTCTGGGGTATGACAGAACTCAGCCCCCTAGGCTCACTGACACGGGCAGAAAGTTACTCAGAACTCAGCTATGAAGAACGCATGGACCTGCGATGCAAACAGGGACGTCCTGCTTTTGGTGTCCAGATGAAACTGAAAAATGATCAGGGCCATCCCGTCAGCCATAACGGTGAGGAACAGGGCACCCTGTTTATCAAGGGTTATGCTGTCAGCAGTGGATACCTTGAAGAGGACGGTACCGAAGCTTCCTCTCCCCGCAAATCACACGACCATGAAGGGTGGTTGAATACCGGCGATATCGGCACAATAGATGAACAGGGTTACCTGCATATCACCGACAGAGCCAAGGACATCATCAAGTCCGGCGGCGAGTGGATCAGCTCTATCGCCCTGGAAAATCTGGCCATGGCCCACCCAGGTGTTGCGGAAGCCGCAGTTGTTGCCATTCCCGATGAAACCTGGGGCGAACGTCCACTTCTGGTGACTGTGAAAAAACCATCCCAGGATGATAATCTCTGCGAAGAATCACTACGGGAGTGGTATCGGGGCAAACTTCCAGACTGGATGCATCCGGACAAAATTGTGTTTGTTGATCAGCTGCCCCATACCGCAACGGGAAAGGTGATTAAGTCCAGACTACGGGAACAGGTTGCTTCCTGGCTGACCCGGTAGTCATCTCAAAAACAGACACTTTAAAAAAACGCCGGAATCAACGGGCAAGATGATTGCAGGCCGAAACCTCCGAAAAATCAAAGCTTCCACCTGCTGCGCCAAAAGTCACTCCCCCCAGATTCGCGTAACCCACACTCCTAGAGTCTGGAGCAGCTGTCAACCATACATGTTCGTAAAACAAGAGGGCAAGAAAATCCATGCCAAACCTGGGATACGGGAGCATCTTAGGAGCAATCGCGATCGTTTTACATATAGTCTGCAGATCAACGCCCCCTGAGCCATGGGCCCCTCCAAGAGATAGACCGAAATTCCCCGATGAAAATTTTAAAGTCCCCCCGCTTCCGGGCCAGATAGTGCACTCGGATACGCCTATTACCCCAGCCAAATTTCCACACGAGAACTGAGCACCAATCCAACCATTCTTATCGTAAAAGCCACCCATAGGCTGACCGTTCACGTTCAGAAAAACGGGAGTGCTGCCACCAGAAACCGAAACAAGATTCTGGTTCTGGCCGGACGTGTGTGTAAATGGTTCTGTATGCCACCAGGAGCCATTGTCTTCCGCTGTCCTGAGATAAATCTGATACTGCTGCCCCTCCTGTAATTGCACATTGTATGTGACCGGCGTGGCATCCGTACTGGTATTGGTCACCAGAAATACTGTCCCTTCTGTATTATCGGGGCCATCGAGAGACAGAGCATTGAAAGACGAAGCAGTGAAAGATGAAGAACTGGAACGCAGGGAAGAGGGAGGCACTTTAACAATCCGAAACTGGTCAAGATTCTGCACAACCCCCCGACTGGTTTTCACGGGCAGGTCTACTGTTAAGGACATCTCACCTGACCAGGCCCTGAAAGCAAAAAGCCCGCAAATAATGACTGAGAATAAACGCATGATACTTTGTCCAATACAACATACAGGTTAGAGTCTGCAAGTCTAGTCAATAATAGCCGGGCCACAAACGGGACAGCAGCCTGTGCTGAGTACACTTATCTCCGTCAGGAACACCCGGGAAGGCCTTCCATCATGGCACAACATCAGCAGTGCCCCTGATTCAGAGTAATGCCCTGGCTGTATATACAACACCAGCCTTTCGTTACGCCTCTTCGGTAATACCCTGGCTTTTCAGATAATCATCGTAAGAACCATGGAAGTCCGTCACACCCTTATCAGTGATCTCGATAATGCGCGTGGCCAGAGAGGAGACAAACTGACGGTCGTGGGATACAAAGATCAGCGTACCGGGATAATTCTCCAGAGCCAGATTCAAAGCCTCAATAGACTCCATATCCATATGGTTTGTGGGTTCGTCCATTAACAGAATATTGGGCTTCTGCTGAATCAGCTTGCCAATCAGCATACGCCCCTGTTCACCACCGGAAATCACTCTCACGGACTTTTTAATATCGCTCTGGGAAAACAGCATACGACCGAGGGTGCCGCGAATGGTCTGTTCATCTTCCCCTTCGTTCTGCCATTGGCTCATCCAGTCGAACAGATTCATATCCATCTCAAAATCAGCGCTGTGATTCTGGGCGTAATAACCAATGCTGGCGTTATCAGACCATTTCACAATACCAGCTCTGGGTTCCATCTGCTGTGCCAAAGTGTGCAAGAGGGTAGTTTTACCAATACCGTTCTGGCCGATAATGGCGATACGTTCACCCACTTCCACCAGCATATTTACGTCGTTGAACAGTAGTTCATCATAGCCCTGAGACAGTTTGGTCACTTCCAGGGCGTTACGGAACAGTTTTTTCTCCTGGTCAAAGCGGATAAACGGGCTCTGGCGACTGGAAGGCTTCATCTCTTCCAGCTTGATCTTGTCAATTTGCTTCTGGCGGGAGGTGGCCTGCTTGGCCTTGGAAGCATTGGCAGAGAAACGGCTGACAAAGGTACGCAGTTCCGCGATCTGGGCCTTCTTCTTGGCATTGTCGGCCTGCATACGTTCACGGGCCTGTTCTGCCGCGATCATGTATTCATCATAAGAACCGGGGAACACCCTTAGCTGGCCATAGTCCAGATCAGCCATATGGGTGCAGACACTGTTCAGGAAGTGACGGTCGTGGGAAATAATGATCATGGTACAGTCCCGCTGACGCAGCACACCTTCCAGCCAGCGGATCGCGTTGATATCCAGGTTGTTGGTGGGTTCGTCCAGCAGCATCAGGTCAGGATCGGAGAACAGCACCTGGGCCAGCAGCACCCGCAGTTTCCAGCCGGGGGCCACGGCGCTCATGGGGCCATAATGCTGCTCAATGGGAATATCCAGGCCCAGCAGCAGTTCACCGGCGCGGGCCTCAGCGGAATAACCATCCATCTCACCGAACTGCACTTCCAGGTCGGCGACACGCATACCCTCTTCTTCGCTCATCTCACCCTTGGCGTAAATGGCGTCACGCTCGGATTTCACCTTCCAGAGTTCCGTATGGCCCATAATCACCGTGTCGATCACACTGTACTCTTCATAGGCAAACTGATCCTGATTCAGTTTGGCCATGCGGGTATTGGGTTCCAGGCTGACACTGCCGGCAGCGGCTTCCAGCTCCCCGGTCAGGATTTTCATAAAGGTGGACTTGCCACAACCATTGGCACCAATCAGTCCGTAACAGTTGCCTTCACCGAATTTTACGGAGATATCTTCAAACAGTGGCTTGTCGCTGAACTGCATGGCGATATTGGCTGTAGTAATCAAATTTTCATCCTGTACTGGTGTCTTTATCAGCGAAACGCGGAGAAAGCGGTATCGTTAACTAAAAGGCGCGCAGACTACATGGCTGAGAAGGTTCAGGCAACACTGCATTTATCTCCACAGGACAAACAATATAATCTGTAAGACTGTGTTAGTCCGGATATTTCATAAATTGCCCCGAAGATCGCGCCGGGGCTTGTGGCTCTAAGGTGTTTGGCGAAGAAGTGCCGTACCGGGGCGTACGGTCAACTGAGCCAAATCTCCTTAGAGTGGCAGGGAACAAACGAGATCGGGAGCATGTTTATGAAATATCCGGGTTAGCCTGCCTGCCTCTTATGTTAGCGGGAGTAACCTTTCCCCTCCATTGCATAAACATAGCCAATCCCTGGCTGTCTACTAGTGACCAGTCATTATCCTTTGATAAACAGGATGTTTATATGCAGAACGTCACCAGCAGACCAGCTTCCCAGCAGCCCCACTCCCCTGCCAGCACGAAGGAGCCCCAGACTGCCATTACTGTAAGCCCAACAACCACCGTAAGCACTGAATCAGATTCCCCTGTACGAACCGCCACAGGGGTACTTCCCGGTAAACAGATTTCCGTAATCGCCTATAACCGCTCCCGAAAAGGCTCAGCAATAAAAAAAGAGGGGCTGGCGATAAAAGAAAGATGCCCCCTGAGCGACGGTGCTTTCCCTACATTAAAAATGCTGGGAGTCCGCCAATTACTTTCTCACTCTCAAAAAGAGCGTTTAATGAATAATGAGTACCGGCTGGTGCTGGACACGCAGAGTATTGAAAAGAAACTGGGCAAACAGAAAATAGCTGTTGCAAGGCAACAGCAACTGGATGAGACACTGATTGACTCAAGTTACCCCCATCAGGTATTCCAGTCTGTTCTGGACGACTTTTTGGACAACTCACTTAAAATATCCGAGGAACCACCTGAACAGCCTGTTTTAATAACTCACCAAAAGCCTGGCTTAAGTCCTTCAGCAACCGCAACAACTCCCGGAGGCAACCCTTACCAGCAAGACCGTTTCAGCGCAGAGACCTTCATTGCAGGAGCGATAACTGTCAGTCATGCCGCCAAGGCATACCAGCTTTTTGGTATTTATGACGGCCATCGGGGAAATACCTGTTCAGAAAAGGCCTCGAGGCTTATCCCAGCCCGACTGCAGTACCGTCTGGATACCCTGACACGATACCTGGAATATCAGACCGCTGAATGGAATGCCCTGAAAATAGCTCCAGTCGACGCCAACCATATTATAAAAAGCGAGTCTGACTGTACCATGGAAGGCTCAACATTCTGTCTGGCCCTGATCAGGGCTAATACCATTATCACGGCTAACGGTGGTGACTCCAAAGCCATGCTTGTTGACCATCAAGGGCAGGCTATTCAGCTTACCGAAGATGCCAAAGCAAGCATCGCCGCCTATATCCGGTCTATTAACAAGCGGGGAGGCGTCATAGGTTACGACCATGGTAACCCTAACGACACCACTTTCAGAGTCGGTGGAGATATTGCTCCGGCCCGTGGTGTTGGTGACGGTCGAATGGCGGGGATAAGCGCCCGCTCCAAAATCACCTCCCACACAATGGAGAATAATGGCCACGGCCATACTCTGATTCTCGCCAGTGACGGCGTGTTTGATCTGGCCACAGTGGAGCAAATCGGAACGCTTGTTTCAGCCCTTAGAAAGAAGGGTGCTACCGAAACAGAAATGGCCGACACCATAGCCAAACTATGCTTGATAACCGCACAAAATATGGTGAGAGCAAACCATAAAGAAAGGGAGAAAGCCTTAAAAATGGGACTACCCGCAGACCCGGAGAAAACGCTGAAAAGTTATGCCGATAATATAACCGTGACAGTTGTCTTCCCTTCTCCTGTCGGGGACGTTCAGCAATCAACTGAATCGAGGGTATAAAACGGCCTGGACTTGCCGCGGAAAAACTTATATCTGGTCGTATATCCTGTCATTTTTCCTTATGATAACGGCCCTTTCCCTTTTTAAGCCTGTCCCACCATGTCTGATAACGATGACCTGTTTGATGGCGAACAACTCAAAGCCATTATTGAAAACCAGCTTGAGCAGGGCGATCCTGTTCCCGTGAAAGAAACCCTGATGCGCCTGATGATGACAGGCACAGAACGGGACGAAGCCATTGAACTGATGGCCTGCGCCCTGGGTCTGGAAATGGAAGATGTGGTCAATAACGGCGCGACCTTTAATCTCAGCCGCTACACCGCCAACCTTGACCTGCTTCCAGACACCCCCTGGCTTGATGAGTAACTGAAGTTGCTTAATCCAGCGAATCGTGGAAAGTGAAAGATCATAAACAGGCTCTAAAAAGCACTCTCAAAAATATCAATAATATCTGCTTTGGTGGCCTGTATCGGATTGGTCAGCCCACAGGCATCTTTCAGGGCATTATCCGCCAGAGTCGGGAAATCCTTTTCTTTGACGCCCAGCTCTTCCAGCCCATCGGGAATACCCACATCCATAGACAACCCCTGGATTTCATGGAGGGCGCTGTCCGCCCCTTCCCTGTCGGAAATACCGGAAATATCCACTCCCATGGCCGCGGCAACCCGGGCAAGTTTCTCCGGGCAGGCCCGGGAATTAAACACCTGTACATGGGGAAGAAGAATAGCGTTGCAAACCCCGTGGGGCAGATCATAAAAACCACCCAGCTGATGGGCCATGGCATGGACATACCCAAGGCTGGCGCTGTTAAAGGCCATACCTGCCAGCAGCTGGCCGTAAGCCATCTGATCCCGGGCTTCCATATTGTCGCCATCAAACACCGCTGTCCGCAGCCAGGTGGAGATAATTTCCACCGCCTGTAACGCGCAGGCATCGGTGACCGGCGTGGCGGCGGTGGACACATAAGCCTCCACAGCATGGGTCAAAGCGTCCATACCTGTGGCTGCGGTCAGGGAACGGGGCATGCCCTGCATAAGGCCAGGGTCGTTCACAGACATAAGTGGAGTCGTGTTCTTATCGACTATCGCCATTTTTACATGGCGCTTGTCGTCAGTAATAATGCAGAAACGGGTAATCTCACTGGCCGTACCCGCCGTGGTATTGATACAAACCAGGGGCAGCTGGGGTTTGGAGGATGCGTCCACACCTTCATAGTCGGCTATCTTGCCGCCATTACTGGCCACCAGGGCAATACCTTTGGCGCAGTCATGGGGAGAACCGCCCCCCAGGGATATAACACAGTCACATCCGCTGGACTGCAGCTGCCTCAAACCATCTTCAACATTCTTGACCGTGGGATTGGGCCTGGTCTGGTCGAAGATCTCACAGATAATGCCTGCGCTGCCCAGCTTCTCCACCACACTGCCCGCCAGCCCGATGTCCACCAGCACCTTGTCGGTCACCACCAGGGCCTTGTTCAGGCCCAGGGTACGGATATCACCAATGGCTTCTTCCAGACAGCCAGAGCCCATATGGTTAAGGGAAGGCATATAAAATCGATAGGCGCTCATGGAATTTTATCTCAGGAGAAAACTGAATATAAGAATAAGGCGAAACAGGATTAGTGACAGCCGAGATACATACAGGTTTTATCTCTACACACCGGATCCATAAGTTCATGGGGAAACATTCCCAGGGAACATGTCTGACTACCGCTGTCTGATAACTGAACTCTGATACTATTATCAGGACAAAAAAGCCTGCTCCATTTGTAGCGCTCGCCGCACAGCCAGTCACCCCCGCCACTTTCATCAACAATTCTTATCTCACGAAAAGACCCACCACAATCTCCAGAAAAATTATAAGACACATTATCACTATGCTTATTCACACCATGGATATACTGACCAGAACAGTGTTGACCGCTTATATAAACAGCGACCGTCTTTCCTTCAGGAATAGAGCTGGTATCAAATATTACAGTACCTTCAGCCTGGGCCGACAGTGAGAGCACCATAAATATCAAACAGCCCGCCCCCGCAGAATGAAAGAATTGCGTACTGGAACGATAAACACCCATAACAGTTTATCTCAGGAAAAACTGCCATAAGAATAGACAACAAAAGAAATTAAACAGTAAATGGTCTCAATCAGGTGAAAGACAAACCGGGTTTTCACCAGGATATGTCGGGCACAGACATGTTCCTGTCCTTCGGCAAAATAAAATCGCGGGACAATACCCCGAACCCGATTCTTTGGCCAGACAGGATGTTCTTCCCCTCCTTGAGCCGGGTATTATTCTTGCGGCACTAAGCCTTGCCGTACTAAGCCTTGCCGTACTAAGTCTTGCTGCATTAAGGTTGCTCTATTTTTTATTCCGCGAATTACCAAGGAGAACGCTGTCGTGCACCCTCTCGCAGGTCAACCTGTCCCCAGCGACAGTCTGGTGAATATCCCCCGCCTGGTCAGTGCTTATTATTCCCAGCAACCTGATCCGGCAGAAGCCGCCCACAGGGTCAGTTTCGGCACTTCCGGCCACAGGGGCAGCTCATTGCGCTGCACCTTTAATGAACATCATGTACTGGCCATTACCCAGGCCGTGTGTGAGTACCGTGCGTCTGCCGGAATCACCGGCCCGCTGTATATCGGTATGGATACCCATGCCCTTTCCGAAGCGGCCTTCACTTCAGTGATGGCAGTGGCCGCCGCCAATAACTGCGAGGTTTTCTACCAGATCGGCCGGGGCTTTACTCCAACACCGGTTATTTCCCACGCCATCCTCAGCCATAACCGTGCCCACAAAGATCAGGCCGACGGCATTATTATTACCCCGTCCCACAATCCGCCGGAAGATGGCGGTATCAAGTACAACCCTCCCCACGGTGGCCCGGCCGGCACCAGCATTACCCACCAGATTGAAGACCGTGCCAACGTCTTGCTGGAAGCGAATCTGGAAGGTGTTCAGCGTATGCCTCTGGAACAGGCCCTGGCCGCAGATACAACCCATGCCCACGACTACATCAAGCCCTATGTAGACGATCTTGGCCAGGTGCTGGATATGGAAGCCATCGCCAAAGCCAATCTGAAAATTGGTGTCGACCCTCTGGGTGGCTCAGGTATTGCCTACTGGGATGTCATCGCCGAACGCTATGGCCTGAATATTGAGCTGGTCAGCCGGGAAATTGATCCGTCCTTCCGCTTTATGCGTCTGGATAAAGACGGCGCTGTACGCATGGACTGTTCTTCCCCCTGGGCTATGGCCGGACTGGTCGAACTGAAAGACCGGTTTGATATCGCCGTGGGTAATGACCCGGACTATGACCGCCACGGCATCGTCACCCGCTCCATGGGGTTGATGAACCCTAATCATTATCTGGCCGTAGCCATTGATTATCTTTACAGCCACCGTCCGGACTGGCCAGCCACAGCAAAGATCGGCAAAACCCTGGTATCCAGCTCTTTGATAGACCGTGTGGCGGAAGGTCTGCAACGGTCTATCTGTGAAGTTCCGGTGGGCTTTAAATGGTTTGTGGATGGCCTGGGCAGTGGCGAGCTGGCTTTTGCTGGCGAAGAGAGCGCCGGTGCCAGCTTCCTGCGCAGGGATGGCCAGCCATGGTGCACCGATAAGGACGGCATTATCCTCGCCCTGCTGGCCGCTGAGATTACCGCAGTCACCGGCAAAGACCCGGGTGAATACTATCAAGAGTTAGCCGCCAAATATGGAGAGCCGGTGTACTCCCGTATTCAGGCACCTGCGACACTGGAGCAGAGACAAATCCTGTCAAAGCTGAACCCACAGGCAGTCAGGACAGATACCCTGGCGGGGGATGTCATCCGGCAGTGCCAGACCAAATCCACCGGCAATGGCGCGGCTATCGGTGGTTTGAAAGTCATCACCGATAACGGCTGGTTTGCCGCACGGCCTTCCGGCACGGAACCGGCCTATAAAATCTACGCAGAAAGCTTTAAAGGGGAAGACCACCTCAAGCAGTTGCAGAAAGAAGCTCTACAACTGGTTGCTGATGTTTTTGCCGCTGCTGAGCGACAATCCTCAAGAGATTAATCCTCAAGAGAATAATCCTCAAAAGAATAATCCTCAAAAGAAATAGCCCTCGGGGCGTAATCCTGAATTGTCGGGCAGTTCTGAATATTTTCAGAAACGTTTAATATTCCGGCTTTCCATGGTTCAAAACCAGCTTTGCAGCCACCGGTGACACCTCCGGTGGCTGCCCCGGAGTCAGTATCACCTGGCAGGACAGTTTTAACTCAGAGTCAGTGTCGTACTGGATCGGCAGCACTCCTCCCATCAGGTCCGGGATCAACCGGGGAAATGCACTCAGGACAAAGTTCATGGTGACTTTATTGCCATCATGGTCAACATCAATCTGTTTATGGCCCCGGTTAACATCAAACACCCCCAGCTCCCCCAGCGGTCCCTGTGCCGCCAGGGTCAGCCATACGGCCATATCGTTAAAAACAGACTGGTTAAGAACTGAAAGAACTTCATGGGCCTGGGTTTTATCCATGCCCTGCAGGAAATTGCCAACACGGGTTTTCAGTTCTTCCCGATTTCGGGATTTCTGCTGATCTGTTACCCCCTCTCCTTCACGGCGATATTCGCAGTTATCAAATATCAGCTGCCCATCCCGGTGCAGCTGGAACGCCTGGCGCTGAAGATCCCTCTGAGTTTGTATATCCATTCCGGGAACAGAGCCTGCGGCCGCAACTTTTGCGGCACCTTGTGCTTTATGAATATTATCCCTGATGCCACCAGCCACTATCTCGTCATTACCGCACTGCTGCAGCTGCTCGGAAAGATCTTCTTCAGGAGCCAGCAGTAAATTAAGCTTCATCTGGTCACAGAGATTTTCAAATGGCTTCATCTCATCATCGGAAAGTACCGTATCCGGAACCAGCTGCGTCCAGTTTTTCAAGGCAGACAGGGATTTCAGGGACTCACCCAGTCCATGGCTCTGTTTCATGGCCTGGGTAAATGCCAGCCACTGCTCAGGATGAAGAATCTTAACCAGCCTCTCCCTGACAGCACCGGCAACAACCTGCAGCTCTTGTAATGCTGCCGTGCTTTTCCCTTTGGCTTTAGCCTGGCTAATCAACCCCTGAATATCGTTATGGAACCCCAGCAATTGCTCACAGCAAGCTCCCGGCCTTTGCGATTGCTGCAGCAGCTGAAAATAGGCTGACACTCGATTATGCAGAGCCTTTCTACGCGTTTTGTTAAGGTTTTTTCCCTGAGAGAGTTGCGTCAAATCCTTTTCCAGTGCCTTTCTCTCTTTCCCTGCCTTCTCCCAGCACGCATGTTCAAGGGTTAAAGATGGCGGAACCCTGATTGAAGCTCCTCTCTGAGTTATACCGGCTTTTCTTTGCGATAGTTTTTTGCCTTCCCCCCCCCACAACTGTCCATTGGGAATAAATTTCTGGCCCTTGTCCGGCTGGGAAAAGGGGCCAGCAGCGTTCTGGTGGGTGCTGGGAACAGATGCCGGAGAACCTGAAGGTGGAACGTTGGATGGAGGCATAATCGGGGTTACCTGCCGGAGAGTGTTCTCCTTTGATGGTAGACAACCCCGATACAATGATCCTGCTTAACGCCAGGTCCAACCATACCAGCCACTTTTGCGGCTGTTAGCGTAATTCATCACATGGTAGATATAGTTCTGCTCATGGGTGGAGCGGAACAGCTGAGCCCATGGACCACCAGCATAGACAGCCACATCCTCACCGGAATGGGTTTCTGAACGCAGGGGAATCAGGGATTCCTGACGGAAGTCCAGAGCCTGAGTATCATACTCATCCAGGTTGACCCGGCGCGGTCCCAGTATTTCACCAGTCCTGTAATCCACCCCGGCGGTTCCCGGCCCATTGGCATAACCCAGGGTTGTATAAGGCTTATCATCAGCCGCCAGAGCCACTTCCCCTTTCACGGTCTTAACAACACCGAGAATCGGGTTACCACGCTTCGGATATCCAGCCATAGTCATTACATGACCATGGTCAGCAGTAACAATTATCAGGGTATCCCTGTCAGAAGTTTTTTCCCGGGCGACCTTTACTGCATCCGCCAGAGCAAGGGTGTCTTTCAAAGCCCGCTGAGCATTTCCGGCATGATGGCCATGGTCAATCCGGCCAGCTTCCACCATCAGAAAAAAGCCTTTGCGGTTTTTCTGGAGAATATCCAAGGCCTTGTCGGTCATCTGGGCCAGTGAAGGCTCGCCCCCCGTATCATCGGCGCGATCCGCTGCGTACTCCATATGGGAACGCTCAAACAGACCCAGAAGATGCCTGGTGTTGTAAGGGTCGATAGAGTCAAACTGCTCCTGGTTCCAGACATAGGCCGCTCTTCTGTGCTTGCTGACCCACTCCTGGGTCAGATCACGGCCATCGACACGCTCGCCTTTTTTACCGGTATCTTCCGGATCGTCCATAGTGGCCGGAATAAAGTTACGACGTCCGCCACCTAACGCGACTTCCAGACCATTGCCATAGGGAAAGTCAATCAGCTGGCTGGCAATATCCCTGCAACCAGCCGCTTTCTCAGCCGCCGGAATATCACTGTCTGCTTCCCAGTTCCGATCCGGAGCATGGGCATAAGTGGCAGCGGGAGTGGCATGGGTAATACGTGCGGTACTGACGACACCTGTCGACATACCCTTCTGCTCCGCCTCCTCAAGGAAAGACATGAGTTCATTGCCTGAAACGCTGGCACAGTCGCCACGAATAACATTCTGGGTAACACCTATCAGGCCAATACCGGTTTTCACCCCGGTCATCATGGCAGTCATGGTGCCGGCGGAATCCGGAACCTGAGCATTGGTGTTATAGGTTTTGGAAAGCGCCAGATAAGGCAGGGTCTCAAAATCCAATTTGTTCTCTTCGCCGGCTTTGCCCTGCATCTGGCCTTCAAAAATACGGGAAGCGGTCACTGTGGAAATGCCCAGACCATCCCCGACAAAAAGAATGACATTTTTCGCCCGACGGTAGGAGGGCAAGGCATTCAGCTGTTTGTGCAGTTCTTCCTGTCCCTGCTGGTACCAGCCTTCCGGTGTTTCATTTGCGTGCTCATTCGCTGAAGCGGCAATACTTCCAAACGTCATCGCTGCCATCAACGCCATTGGATAAGTTTTCACCTGAATCCCCTGTTCCATGTTGATATGAGTTTTTAACTTCTACCATCCACATGAAAAAACAGTGGCACTCTTATGAAACTTTTATAACCGCATAACCGCATAACCGGCGACATGGGAGAGAATGACAATGACAGCCGGGATGGCTTGCCGTCCCGGCTGTTATAACCAGGAACACTCTTCAACAGGGGCGATGAACCGTATCACTTCCTGCAAGCCTCAGGAAATCATCCATAATAAAAAAGATATAAAAAGCCAGACCGAATAAAGAGGCAAGGAGCCCGCCCCTTGATTAACTACGACTCCCTGAAACCCGTCGCCAAACGGCTGAAAAAAGAGTGGCAGCCCCTTGGGGTTGGCAAAGTCTCAGCCTCCAGACACGAACACGGCATTGTGCTCAAATGCAACTTCAAGACCCTGAGCGATGAAACCGCATCAATGAGCGCCCTGCTCACACCGGGCATTAATCCCGCCTCCAACGTCAACCTGATCCTTGATGCCATTCTTCCTGAATCCCACTCCCTGGAGCCTTTACTGCCAGCGCTGAGTGCTTTTATGCAGCAGGCTACAGCTCTGCTGAGTCCGGTCTCTTTGCTGGTTGATATGCGCACCCAGCAGCTGGTGATTCGCCAGGCCCAGATTATGGGGCTGACCTATCCCATCAATACCGTGGCTTTTTTTAATGCCGCACAAATGTTGATTCCCATGATTCAAAAGACCGTGGAATCCATGCGCGCCAGCAACCCTGCCCCGGATGAAGCCCGGCAGATGGCCGATATCCTGTCTGAAAGCTTTTATGGAGCCCTGACCGAATGAATCCTCTCAGCAAACAGGTAATTGCCAGCCACCTGACCAACCAGAAGCTTAACCCCAGCGAACGGGAAACCGATGATCCGGCCATCAGCTGGGTGTTTGAGCTGGCTCCCGATATTCAAAGCGAACTCTTCTGCCATGAGCAGGAAGACAATGACCTGACCGTGATAATGCTGACATCTGTGGCTTTACAGTCCAGTGAAAAAGCCACCACCCTGACAGCGGCTATTGCCCCGGCCCTCGCCCCTGCCGCCATTATTGCCATGGATGAAGCCCTGTCCCTGCGACTCTTACTGAGAGGCAACCGGGAAAGCATTCCCACTTTGCTGGATGAGGGCATTATTTTGTCGAGGCATATTCTTGGCTCTGTCTGCACACGGATTGTGGAACTGGCGGAGGGAAAGATCACCCTGCAGATGGCTATGATCAAAGCTATGGAAGCTTTGCAGGGGCAGGGGCAGGGGCAGGATCAGCAGGCCCCAGTCTGACAGAAGGTGTGCTTAGAACTGCCAAGAGCGCCATGAAAGCCGGATATACTGTCGCAGTTGATCACTCCATGAATCTCGTGCTCGAAGCCGCCACACCGACAATATTAAGTGACAGTCACCTGGGACAACATACATACATGTCATGTGTCGGCAAAGGTTTACTGTCCGATTGAACTCCCGAATCCCCCTGGAACCTGTATTTGGTACACAGCCTGAGGAGAGATTCGGGCTGTTTTTATAATTCTGAGGGCAGACTTACCACATCAGGTCATCGGGAATCTGGTAATCCGCGTAAGGATCATCCTCATCCTCCCCTTCTTGGTTATTCCGGTTATTGACCAGCAGATATTTATCCGCTTCTTCACCCAGACGTTCTGCCAGACGTTCAGCAACCTTGCCGGATATCAGGGCATATTCCTCTTCATCCAGGCGAGCCAGGGCCAGGCGGCCATTACTGAGTTCTTCAATCTGGCGATCATGGATATACCACTTTTTGATCTTCTTGTTATCAACAAAACTATAACTGTTCTCGCCATCTTCCCGCTTCACCAGGTTAGTCTGGATGATCTGACGAATCTGGGCCTGCTTCTCTTTTTCCGCCCATTCAGCATCGCGCTTGCGGTTCAGTTCCCGATCACGCTCAATCTGCTGTTGCTTTTCCTGCTCCAGCCGCTGGCGCTGCTCGGCCTGGACATCAATGCCCTGTTTCTTCTGCTTTTTTTTCTGGGTACGGGCCTGCTGATGCTGCTTTTTGCTGGCCACACCGGCTTTCATTAACTGGTCACGTAGGGAACTCATAATCGTATCTGATAATGCCTTGAATAAACTGGTATGAATTATACCCCTGATGGCCCGACAGAAAAGCTCTGTACTTGCCCAAAGAACGGCAACCTCTTTACCATAGGCCGTAACCTGATAATGGAAAGAATATTTATGTCCCGCCTGTCTTTGCCATGGGAACGTCCCAACCCTTTTATCTGGCGAATATCCTGTACACAGGAACACCAGGACAGGCTTGGCCATGTCAATAATGTCCAGTATCTGCACTGGCTGGAAGAAGCGGGCTGGCAACATATCACCGAACTCGGCGCGCCATGGGAACTGTGGGAAGAATCCGGCGCGGCCATGGCCACCACGGAAACCCGGGTAAAATATCTGGCACCGGCCCGGGCAGGGGATTTGATTTATGTGGGCACCTGGCTGGTTGGCGGAGACCGCCTGCGTATGCGCAGACAGTTCCAGATTATCCGCGCTTCAGACAACACCACCCTGTTGCAGGCTGAGCAGGACTATATCTGCATTAATATTGAAACGGGAAAACCCAGGCGTATGCCCGGGTTTATGCTGAAAGCCCACAAAACCGGGGCCAGGAATGCCACAGTTAAGACAACGCTTTAACCTACCCAACTGTCAGTGTGCAAGCCTGGAAAATTCCTCGTCAGTGATTGAAAACAGGGAACCGCCGATAGGGAATATCCCCTGCGATAAATTCGCCAATCTGAGCGGTGACGAGACTTTCTTCCAGATCTTAAAGTCAGAAGTATCATAAGCATACCATTCCGGATGGTATGGGATATGTTTCTCTTTACCCGGGTGACCCGGGCCCATGTACGATATAAAAAACAACCGCCAGGTTTTGCCCATCTCAAGTATCGGAATACTGCCAGCTCCAACCCCCTTTCGGTAAGAAACAGGAATGGGAATAAACGAATTGTCCCGGACACCACCCAAGGAAAAATGCCCTGTCGGCTGCGACCCTGTCAGGACCAGGAAATCGACGGGGGGGAAATGTTCTGACAACGGCGCATTGGGCTCTCTTTGACAGACAAGTTTGTAATTTGAATCCACTCTGGCAAGCGAAACATAATTACACACAGAGGATACAAAGCCATTCGTTCTTGGCAGCGGAAAGTGTTTCTGGTCAGTGAAAAGGGTAAAGGGGCTAAAGTGTTTAAAGTCAGCCGTGGTTATATAATAGGTATTATAAAATCTCCCGGGGCCTTCGCCCTGCTGCCCAAAGAGCAGCTCCGTCCAGTAAATAACGTAATGGCTGTTTTGCCCATCCCAGATTATCCGGGGAGCATGTCGGGTGAAAATACCCTGGGTAACCGTTTGAAAATCAAACTTCTGAATATCAGACCAGTCCAGCAGGTTTCGGGAATGCACAATGCCCAGTTTGTCCCGGTTATCCTCCTCGAAAATGAAAGCAAGATGGAAGATATTATCCTGACCACGGATCAGGTACGGGGAAGAAAGGCTAGAGGGGTAATAGCGACTTGGCAGCATCCAGTAACTTCCCTCCTGTCCCGGGCCTTGCAGTTGCGTCCAATCAGCCCCGTTATGGCTATAAGACAGGTACAGTTTGTCGTTTCCATAATCATCACTGTTGCCTGTTGTCGTGGAATAGGCATATATGTAAATGTCTGAAGTAACGGCGTTGATCGCACTGGTTAGAAATACCAGAAGAAACGTGGCTATACGCCGGAAAGAAATAAGTGAATATGCAGCAGTCCTGGTAAGCAGGATAACCAGGTTTCTCATCCCAACCTCTCTCGTGGCTTTGGAAGCCTCTGCTGTGAACGGTTGCGACAATATGGGCATGGTATTGCCCTTTGTCCATTTTCAAGTGTCGTAATAATGTCCGCTAAAGCCATCACCGCGACTATAACCGGCCACGGGGCGCAGGGCTTCTGTTTTGACCCAACGCTCCTCTCTACGTTTTTCCGGAGTAGCCAGGTTTGTTACCCAGCCAGCAGCTATGTCGAGATCAAATATGACGAGATCAAATATGCCGTGATCAAAAACAGCGTTTGTACACATTATGTTCTGTTCCACGGTCTCTGCCAGGGTTTCACCAACAAAGCCAGGCAGCAGGATAAACCCTGAAACAACCCGAGCCAGCAGGATTCTCTTGAACAGTTTTTTCATCACGACTCCCAGCACAGCCATCCATAGTTGGCAGAAGTCTAAGACAGACTGAAAAGCGTACCTATTGGACCTTGGTGGCAATCAGGGCACTTTTATTGATTATTGATACCAGTAACAGCAAAGCCTCAGGAAAACCATTACTCTGTCCGGCTGATCTGGTAGAACATGGGCTGAGTATCAGCTCGTCAGCGCCAGACAAAAATCAGGAACAGACCACAGATAATCCAGGTCAGGGCAATCAGCCAGAACGTAATCGGGTTCTGGCTGCGGCTCACCGGTTCAAAAAGATGAGTATGGCCGCTGCGAATATCCGGAATGGTCCAGCAGATAATAATAACGCCCCACAGCCAGGTAATTTCAAAAATCACCGCAACCAGAATACAGACCAGTCCGGTCAGGGCACGCCACTTGATATTTTCCAACGACATTCCAGCTCCCACAGCCACGCATTCACCGTGCCGTCATAGTCTTTTAAATCGATAGCCTCATAGTATAAGGCTGCATGCCCTCGACGGGTGGTATAGAGGTTTCCTGACGTTTATCCAGAATCAATCATTGCAGGGCGCTCTATAAGCAGGCACTCCCGTTCACGCAGGCTCCCCAGGGCAAAACGCTTACGATTGGAAAGTGTATCCAGCCATTTTCGTCGCACTTTCAGATTAGGTTGCTGTTCCGTCGCGTCCGGAAGATATTCCACTTCCCCACGGACAATTTTGCGCTGTCGTCTTCTACAGGGATCAAAGGCGTAGAACCACTCATCATCTATAGAGAGTGCCAGCACATAGTGCCAGAGCCCTTTGCCGGAATGGAGGCGAACCAGAGCAGTACCTCCCCGCTCCAGGCAATCCACCAGAGGCCCGCGCCCCGTTACGCTGACAGAATCCCGCTCAAGATATACAGTATTCAGGGCAAAGCAGCCATCCCGGTACTTCTGCAACCAGTTCCCCAGCAGGGCAACCGCCAGACCGGTTGTACCATGACCCAGCTCTCCCCGGGCTGTGACCGTGTCAAGGGTATGGAGATAGATTCTCTGAATCACCAGAGGCGGGATATCATCCCGCTCAAACAGGTAGGCCAAAGCATTAATAAAGGAAACAGGTACGCAGTCATAGGCTGACACCTGATAATGAAAAGGCGTCCGCAAAGCCATTACGCAACCATGAGGGAAATCAGATGCCTGAGCCGTTCGCCTGAACAGCCGGTCAGCCCCCAGAGCAGGTCTTTATCAGTGGGCTGTTCCTCGAATATATAACCGTCCATAGATTACAGACCCTGTTATCGGAAAACCTGAAGCTTTCGGTTCCTGTCCAAAGGAATGAACACCCACTTCCTGTATGTCAGGCAGAAACATCAAACTGTTGTCCGATTTATCTTATGTGACTCCACTGCCAATGTGAACAGTTGTATAAAATTCAACCACACTGATTTACATTTTAAGTCTTCATCAGAACCCCAAAGGCTGGGCAAACCCGGCCAGTCTCTCTTTCTCGACCAGCTCCAGCCAGGCGTCTCCCAGCCTGCGGCTTTCGCTGACTACGGTTTTCCAGTACTTTTTGCGGCTGTGCTGATCCAGGGACTGAAAATCCTTTCTGTCCGGGATTTTTCCATAGGGTAGATTGCTGACAAATTCAGATGAAGGGGTCAGCATCAGTGTACGACTATAATTTTCCGCAGCGGGCTTACGCCAGGGCAGGCTTTTATCAAACCACCCCGGTACCGGCTGTTCACGGAAATGGGGGTAGAGAACCAGACCGCCATCAATATCAATAGGCAGGTCAAAATGGTAATCGGACACCCCGCCATCCAGGTAAAGGCCCGGACCAGCACCGGCAATATCCCTTATTCCTTCCAGAACCAGGGGAATAGAACCAGAAGCGAGAATAGCATCGGGAAGATTATGCTCAGTCATCTCCACTTTTCGGGAAGGCATATCATTCAATGCTTTTAACGGAAAGCCACCGTCCGGATGGGTAAACAGGACCCGGGTAAAAAAAGCCCCCAGTAAACGGCGATGCACCGCATTTCCTGTGGCAGCGGCCAACAGCCCGGCCATCTGTACTGGAGCCCTGCGGCTGGTCACCGGACCATGGGCCTGGACCGCCACAAGGTTCAGCCGGAAAACCGTGTTGGCAACAATCTCCCTGGCACCGGAGTCACCATGAATTTCCCGGAGAAACACCCGGGAATCTTCCGTCACCTCCGCTGGCGACTGGCCACTGACAAATGTACTGTTGATATAGCCGTTTTCAAAATTATCCAGTGCTGTCAGCTGATTTTCCCTGCCATAGCAGGAGAACCGCCAGCAACCAGCAGAGCTGCCCAGAAGATGCAGCGGATCGGTACGATACTGAAAAGTCTCTCCCAGCAGCGCCCGGTCCAGCCCGCTCAAAACAAACCACTTGGGTCCGCCAGAAGCCCCCAGCATGGCTTTAATATCCTGTTGCCGGAACCCGTTTTCCTGAAGATGCGCCAGAGCCTGTGAACCGCCACGCACCACCAGCAATTTTGAAACATCCATTCTTGTTCTGCTCTACATCAGTAACCGGTAAACAAAACACCGGCCAGAAGATTAACTATGCTTTGTGCAATCAGGGCACAAAGTATACAGAAGAAAAGCCTTTATTAAGAAGAAAACAGCGGCGAGGTTCCACCAATACCAGACACAAGGCAAGTATGCTGGAGGGCAATGCAATCAGGACTGCAGAATGCCCTGTTCTTTCAGAAAAGCGTCCAGCTCAGTGTAACCACCAATATAATTCTGGCCGTGGAAAATCTGGGGAAGGGTTTTAACTTCCCGGCCGATGGTCTTTTCCAGGTCAGCCTGCTGAATACCTGCTTCGTGTACATCAATGTAACGGAACTCCAGCTCCTTACTTTCACAGACTTCTTTGGCACGGGTGCAGTAACCACAACCAGACCGGCCAAAAATAGTAATCTTCTTCATAGTAAACCCTGGTAAAACTTAGCTGTATGAACCGAAAGCCATAAGGCTGTAACCGCCCGATAATGGCAAAACATATCTGAGACCGGCATCCATCCCGCCCATAATACCCCCAGCCAGTATCCCTGACCAGAGCGCAGGTGCAGCAGGTATAGCTGAGATCCAGAACTCCCTAAATACTGATCCTCGTCTATCCTGTGCCCGGCTTTGATGTTATTGCGGGCGGCAGTATTGGCAATCCAGAAGTATTTTCATGACTTTATTATTATTGGCACAGGTGCCTCCGGCAGCGTACTGGCCCATTACCTAAGCGCGGCAGGAGCCGATGTCTGTATGCTTGAAGCCGGGAAGCATTTCCGCCCCGAACAGCTCCCAAAGGACGAACTCCACGCCAGTGCCGCCCTGATGTGGAACGGTGGCATGGACCCTGCTAAAGATGCCAGAACCCTGTTTCTGCGGGGAAAAGTGGCCGGTGGCGGCACCATCGTCAATAACTGCCTTCTGGATCGTTTTGACGATATTGCCCTTGATGACTTTTATGCCCGCTCAGGTTTTCATTTTTACCAGCGGAATGAAATTGATCCCCATTACCGGGAAATAGAGACCCATATCAACCTGGAATATATTACGGAGTCCAACTGGAACCGGAATGCCCGCCTGTATGCCGAAGGTTTTAAAAAACTTGGGCTGACATGTGCTCCCCTGCGCCGGGGACAGAACAACTGTGATAACAGACATAATGATTGCATCGTTTGCCTGGGAGGATGCCGGAGACAGTCCAAGCAAAGCATGGCGGTGACCTTTCTTCCCTCAGCACTGAAGCAGGGTGCCCAACTGAAAACAGGATTTTATGTTCACCAGGTGATTCATGGCCGCAAACAGGTGGCGGTTTATGGTATTCACAAGGGAGAGCATCAGGTGGTTTATGGCCGCAAGTGCATTCTTGCCGCTGGCAGCCTGGGCACTACCGAGCTTTTATTAAAGTCCGGCTATGGCGCGAGGCTTCCGGCCCTTGGGGAGCATTTTCACTGTCACCCACAATTTATGTCGTTTGCCATTATGGACGATATTGTCGATGCCCATAAGGGCGGGTTTCAAGCCCTGAAATCCGATGAACCCCGCTTTCGCAAGCAGGGTTTTAAACTGGAAAATGTTTTTGCCGGTCCGGCTGCCGTAGCCATGTTGAAAACCGGGTTTGGGCAGGAGCACCTGACGTTTATGGCCGAATATCGGAAAATGGCCTGCATTGAAGTAGCAGTGCGGGATGAAACCCCCGGCACTCTCCGGTTAAACCGACATAAAAGACTGGTTATTGATAAACCCCTGTCTTCCCCGGATCGACAACGGGCCAATGCGGGCCTGCAGCAGATAAGAAATATCTTTCATGCCATCGGTGCACGCAAAATTGTGGAATCGCCTCTCTGTATTGCTTTGCATCTTATGGGTGGCTGCGGTATCGGCCAGATGGCATCCAGCTCTGTGGTGAATGAGGGTTTTCAGGTTCATGGTTTTGAGAATCTGGTGATCGCCGATGGTTCTATTTATCCCATGGCACCAGGGATTAACCCGTCACTGACCATCATGGCCCAAAGCCATAAAGCCAGCGAAGTTCTGTTGGCGGAGTTTGGTATTCACCCGTTTCCATCACCTGAATCGCCTTCTCTCCACCAGACACAGGAGGTGCAGGTATGAGCTATACCGTTTCCCGACAGCTCAACTCTAGGCAATTACTCGCTGTAAAACATATTGGCAATATCCTTATTCCGGGAAACCATCACTTTCCCAGTTTTACCGAATCCGGTGCTCTGTTTCATATTGATGTGCCTCTGGAAGCGTCTCCGGAACAGGATATTCAATCCCTGAAACAGGTGCTAACCCTGCTGGGCTTTCTGAACCCTGCTGTACTGGCCTGGTTACTGAAACTTCTGGAAAAAGCAGACCATGCCCCAGACTGGCTGAATCCGGTTACGTCCCCGATAAGGTTATTGCTGATCGGCCTTAAAGGACTCATTTTCTCCCTGTATTACTCGGGTCAGTGCAATCCCTACCAGCCTGGTACTGTACACAGAGCCATGGGCTACGAGGTTCACTGCGAATCCGATGAGCAAGGACAGCCGGAATGAACAGCAAAACAGACATACTGCAGCTTAATAATATTCCGGTCACTTCAGCGATTACCGGCCAGACTCTCTACCACCTGCAACCGCCCGATAGTAATGCACTGGATGCGGTCTTTCGCAAAGCCAGACAAGCAGCAGGGAACCTCAAACAAACCCCTCTCAGCCAGCGACTGGAAGCCGCAAAGCAGGTACAGGCTTATATTCGGGATAATCGAGAAAAAATTGTTAACCGCCTGTGTGAAGAAACAGGCAAAACCCGAACAGATGCGCTGATGTCAGAAGTGTTTGGTGTACTGGATAATCTGGAGTGGAATATCCGCAATGCCGGAAAAACCCTGAAAGACAAGAACCTGCCAATATCTCTTGCCCTGATGGGGAAAAAATCAAAAATCTACCACGAACCCTTTGGGGTGATTTTGAAAATCGCTCCCTGGAACTACCCTTTTCATATAGCCCTGTGCTTTTCCATGGGCGCTTTTATTGCTGGCAACGCAGTTATTCTCAAACCTTCGGAACATACTCCCCTTAAACGACTGCTGGAGGATATTTTTACCGCCTCGGTATTAACCCGAAACAGTATTCAGGTTGTTTATGGGGATGGAACCACCGCACAGGAACTCATTGCCCGAAGGCCCAACAAAATATTTTTTACCGGCTCAAGTGATACGGGAAAAAAAATTCTTAAGCAAGCTGCCGATCTGTTCATTCCCGCAGAGATGGAACTCGGGGGCAAGGATCAGATGATTGTTTTTGATGATGTGAATATCAAACGTACTGTCGCTGGCGCGCTATGGGGAGCACTGACTAATGCGGGCCAGTCCTGCACATCGGTAGAACGACTTTATGTGCACAACAATATCTATGATGCCTTTCTGACAGAACTGATCTCTGAAACCAATAAACTGACCGTCACCACTGGAGATAGCGGTAATGCGGATATTGGTGCCATCACCGCAGATTTTCAGTTAAGAGTTATTGAAGAGCATGTGGAAGATGCCCGCCAGAAAGGGGCACAGGTTTTAACCGGAGGGGAACGTCTGGGGGGGAACTTCTATCTGCCTACAGTGATCACGAATATCACCGAAGATATGAAGCTACATACGGAGGAGAGTTTCGGGCCACTGATTCCCGTGTACAGATTTAGTGACGAGAAAGAAGTCATTCAAGAAACCAACCGCTTCTGTTACGGGTTAACGGCCAGCGTCTGGAGCAAAGACCTGAAACGGGCAGAGCGTGTTGCCCGGGCTTTGGAGGCAGGCGGAGTTTCCATCAATAATGTAATGATGACCGAAGCCAACCCCGCCCTGCCCTTTGGTGGCCAAAAAGAGAGTGGCTTTGGTCGAGCCAAAGGCATGGAAGGATTGCTGGCGTTTACCCGCAGCAAGTCCATCCTGCAGGATAAACAAAGCGGTAATCTGGAACCCAACTGGTATCCCTATACGGTCAGCAAATACACAGTGTTTAATCAGCTGATTGATGCTCTGTTTGTCAAAAGTCCAATCAAACTACTGAAACTGGCTCTTATCGGCCTGCGCCTGAATAAAGAATCAGGCAAAAGCCGCGTCTTATAGAAATCCTCTACTTTTTCCAGAAACAGCCATGACCCTTCCCGACTGGATTATTATCTCTCTTTATATGGTGGGAATGGTTGTTCTCAGCCTTCGTTTGAATAAAGGCCAGAAAACCAGCGAGGATTATTTTCTTGGAGGCCGCAACCTGCCCTGGTGGGCTATTGGCCTTTCCATTCTGGCTACACAATCTTCTGCCATCAGCTTTATCTCAATCCCAGCGTTTGTTGCCCTGCGGCCGGATGGTGGGTTGAGCTGGATACATGCAGAATTGTCCGTCCCCCTGGCCATGGGGGCAATTATGTTAACCCTGTTGCCGCTGTTTCGTCGTCTTTCCCTGATCAGTATTTATCAATATCTGGAGCTGCGCTTTGACACCTCGGTGCGGTTATTAATCAGCCTGATTTTCTTAATCAGCCGGGGGCTGGCCACTGGAATCGGTGTTTATGCCACAGCTATTGTGCTTTCTGTCTGCACAAACCTGCCGGTCTGGCAGATGATTCTTCTGGTGGGTGTGGTTACGGTGATATACGACATGCTTGGGGGAATGGCAGCTGTTGTTTATTCCGATGTAATCCAGATGGGAATATTGGTTGCCGGAGTTATTGCCTGCATTATCTACGCATCGCAGGAATGCGGTGGACTTATACATGCTTTTGAAAGCCTTCCCGCCAGCCAGTGGCAAACTCTTGGGCCTGATTCAACAGATACCCATAACGCTGCCCCGTTCTGGGCTTGTCTGGTAGGCGGCTTCTTTCTCTACGTATCCTACTACGGCGCAGACCAGAGCCAGGCCCAACGGATACTGGCGGGAAAATCCACTAACCATTCCAATGCCGCATTGGCATTAAACGGTTTTGCCCGGTTTCCGCTGACCTTACTTTATGTTGTGATGGGGATTGCCGTAGCCGGTGTGTATCGGCTTACTCCGGAATTGCAGACTGCTGTCGCTCAATCCGGTCGACTGGACAGCCTGGTTCCCCTGTTTGTATTGAATTATCTGCCAACGGGTATTCGTGGGTTGCTGGTTGCGGCCATTCTTGCTGCGGCTATGTCTTCCCTGGACAGTGCCATTAACAGCCTGTCTGCCATTACCACCCAGGACTTTACCAGCCGGTATAAAATTTTTGCCCGTATAAAGCCAATTGTTATGGGGCGGTTAATTACCCTGAGCTGGGGTGTTTTTATTATTGGCTTTTCTTTGATCACCGGACATATTGCCCCGACAGTCATTGAAAGTATTAACAAAGCCGGATCACTGTTTTATGGCCCGCTATTGGCAACATTTGTGAGCGGGGTTCTATCCACACGTATCTCTGCCCAAGGGGTGTTTACAGGCGTTATAACCGGAGTCGCCGTAAATGTATGGCTTTGGCTGGAACAATCACATATCCATTGGATGTGGTGGAATCTTACGGGCTTCCTGACAACCTGGCTGCTATCGCTAACCATCTCGTATTTTATTCCTTGCAACCAAACCCTATTGGAGAATAAAAACGCAGATCCAGAAACAACAAAACCCGGATGGAAATATCTCCATACCGGGCTCTGTCTCTATTTCGCAGGAATGCTGATCTTACTCTATTTTTGTAAAAAGCTGCTCCCCTGATTTATGGTTAAGAGTCAGCCTTATCCGTATCGCCACAATATTTTTTCGAGACTCTTTCATTCTTCAGCAAAGGACAAACCTCTTTAATACGGTTCTGTTCGTGTGCAATACGTACAGCATCCCAAGGATAGCGCTGCGCCAAACGTGCCAGGTTCTGCTCTGCAGCTTTCAAAGTAGAAGGTGGCATCCATGGCTGATACCAGCCCTGCAAACGCGCAACCGTTTTCAGCACATGGGGCTCCCAGGGACCAAAAGCGACTGCCTGCTCAATAGCCTGATAAAATTCATCATCAAACTGCTTTGCCCTCGCTTTCGCCAGGGCAAAATCAGCCCAGGTATAGGGCCAGGCCGGGCGTTGGCGAATGGACACCCTGTAAGCCTCCAGCCCTTTTTCCACTGCCTGTTGATCTGTTGAATCCCCGACAAGCTGGCTTTTTATCGCCCGCCAGTCCTCAACTTTAGCCAGAGCCAGATTATACTCTGAAGCATCTGGATCTATAGCCAGCACACGCTGCGCTCCCAACAGGGCAGCATTCAAATCCCTCTCTTTTACTTCAAATGACTGAGGATTTTTTTGGAACGCATCTCCCCAATATTCAAGATAATTCTGCGTCTGCGTATTAATTACACTGGCCCGCATCTGCTGGAAACTGATAACAATGAATACGCCCAAAACAGGAAGAAGCAACAGAGCTGACAACCTTCCGGGTTGAAATATCTGTGCTTTACGGGAGCGCCTTCTACGCCGTCTTTGTTTTTCCATTTTTCAGCTTTTATGCAAACAGACCAGCCGTAAGTTTGCCCGGGTTAAGGAAACAGAGCTTCTCCGCCAGAGACTTACCCCCCATGCTCTCAAGAGCCTGGTAAGCCGTTTTCATGGCCGGAGGACGATTCTTGATATTATGGGCATCGGAAGCCACAAAAGTCGCCAGCTCCTGTTCAAGGAGCCAGCGTGCGGTCGTTTCCGCACGGGCACCAAAACCACCCGCCACAGAAGCCGCCGTCAGCTGAAACAATACGCCCTTGCGGGCAAGACTTCTGGCAATTTCGGGGTTGCGCATAATTTCTTTGTTTCGTTCAGGGTGAGCAATCACAGCTTTAATATTCTGCTTTTGCAACCACCCCAAAAGGTTCTCAATGCCCATGGGAACCCTGTCGTGGGGCATTTCCAGCAGAACAACAGTCTGGTCATCCCATCGACCAAGAAAAGGCACTTTATCCTGCTTAAGCAGAATCATAAATTCATCGCTGATTCGCACCTCCGCAGCCATGGCAATACGTATGGTCAAATCTGATGTGGAAACAGCCTTTTTCAGCTCTTCAAATGCCGGGCGGATGGTATCTGCAGTATTGTCGAAACGTCCTGCATGCATATGGGGGGTACAGACAAGATGAGTAATTCCCTGCTCTTCCGCTATTTTTAACAGAGCCAAAGAGTCGCCCAGGGTTTGGGCACCATCATCAATGCCGGGAATTATATGGTTATGAATATCAATCATGGTTTTATCAACGTAGAAGGCTTGCGCTCCAGATGACGAGAAAGCACAGCTATAGCCATAAAGACAACAAAGTAAGCGGCATTGGCGGGTATCTGCAGATTAAAGTCAACCGACGAATGAATCATAATCGCCAACAACCCCATACAGGCGGCAAACCCCGCACCAACAGGAATTTTACTCTTACGCAGACGTATAGCCTGAAGCCCTGTTATCCACGCCATAACAACCATCAAAGCCAAAATCAGATAGGCAGGGATACCAAACTCCGCCGGGAACTGGAGAAAATCATTGTGGGCCAGATCATAAAATCCGGTCCAGGAGCCATCATGGTATTTGGGTAACGCCGTATAATAACTGCCAGCTCCTGTGCCTGTTAAAAGCTGATCCTTAATCATATCCAGAGTGACAAAGCTGACATTCGGGCGGGTTTCCTTCTCAACGGCCGTATTCTCCAGTCTCTCAACCACTTTATCCAAACCAAACCACTGGCTGACAATAGCAATATCAATGACCAGCAGACTGCCAAAGAGAAAAACCATACCTCTGGTAAGTTTTTTCCGGCAGACAATATAGAGCAAACCAACCAGCATAAGGCTACTGAAAAAGGCGGTATTGCCCATGCGGGAGCGGGACACAACAAGACCAACCACCATAATTGCCAAAGCACTGCGCAGCAGTACCTTGTTGCTCATCAGAGTTTGCAGTACACCACGCAGCCATTCCCGCCAGTTGGATGCACGGTTTCCATCACCTAACCGGGCAATCAACAGACCCATACCTGCCGCCAGTGTCATCTCCAGACTACCAGCAAAGCTGTTTCGGTTTACAAAGGTTCCTGTTGCCACCCCCAGATAATGCTCCTTCTCCCGGAACAACAGTACTTCCATACCCGATAAAGTACTTAAGGCTCCAAACAACGCCTGAAAGGTACCAACAGCAACAAAGGCTAACAGCAGCTGCTCCAGACGCTTACGGGAATCCACCAGCAATAAGGTAAGGCAGAACAAAAGATAGTAGGCCGTAGACAACAGAGCATGGAGCTGTGTGGAATGTGGGTCTATGGACACGGTAACAGACTGAATCCAGGCCCAGCCACTGACCAGGATAAAGCCGATATGGAAAGGCCAGGCTTTGCGGAAAGCATGGGTTAAGTCCAAACGACCACTGACGTAGGCAAACACGGCCCCTGAAGCCAGTATAGCCACCATGGCACAGAGAACCATCATAGCCCACACGGGCTTGCTGCCTTCAGGTAAGGGCAACCAGGCAAGCACGCCAAGCAACAGGAAGAAAAGGAACTTAGGCATGAAATACCACTAATACAGTCCTTTGCGAAAAGCACGATTCTATAGAATTCATGGAATAACTACAAAAGGGAAACCCTGCCCAGGCATCAAGTGTGGCTGAGATCACCAGCAAATCAATATCACCGCCTTTTTTCAACGGATCTACCCGGGAGCCAAACAACAGCAATCGCGCCTGAGGGTCATAGTTCCGTACCGTGCGGATGATGACCTGCTGCTCCCTGTCTGTCAGTCTTACCATTTTGTGTAAACACCAATGCCGATAGAGGAAAAAGGCGAATTCAATTTCTTGTTAACAATCCTCACACCCGTTACGGCGTTTTTCAAGGTAGCGGCGTTTAATAGGCTGTTTTGCCAACAAACCCTTTGAAAACTGTCTGGAAAATAATCTTAATATCAAGGCCGACAGACCAGTTCTCCATATACTCCAGATCACACTCTACCCGCTTCTCCATTTTCTCAAGGGTATCTGTCTCTCCCCGGTAGCCTCTCACCTGAGCCAGGCCGGTAATCCCGGGTTTGACCTTATGGCGCTTCATATAGGATTCCACCATATCTTTGTAATATTCATTATGCTCAAGGGCATGGGGACGCGGGCCGACAATGGACATTTTACCCTGAATCACATTATAGAACTGGGGCAACTCATCCAGACTGGTGCGGCGAAGAAAAGCGCCAATAGGGGTCACCCGCGGATCAGACTTTATTGCCTGGGTCACCCTGCCCTTTTCTTCTGAATGAATCTTCATTGAGCGAAATTTATAAACCTTGATTCTTCGCCCATCCGCACCATGACGATACTGTTTGAACAGAACCGGGCCGGGTGAAGAGAGTTTTACAGCCAGCGCAATAAGACCGCAGAGTGGAAAAATCAGCAGGAGAATGAAAAAACCAAGAATTTTATCTTCCACAGATTTAAGTACACGATTATAGCCTTGCATAGGCGTACAACTGATATCCAGAGAGTAAAAACCGCCTACAGGAGTAACCTTATGATTTAACAAAGGAAGGTCTCCCATGCCCGGCATAAAGCGGATATCAATAGTGGAATGTCGCATAGTATGGGTCAGAGGTTTTATAGCTCCACTGTTCCTCAAGGGTAAACAGACCCAGCATTCATCAAAGTGCTGGTTCTGACCAAGCAGCTCTTCAACTTCCGCTGCCGCCTGCTCACTGTTTTTATAGTTAACAACTGCTTTTAACTGATAACCAAATTCATTCCCTTCCGTAAATTCATCAAGTATCTTACGAAAATTACGCCCTTCACCAATAACCAGAACATGTCGGGAATTACGGCCTTTACGGCGCATATTCGCGAGAAAAAGATAAAGCGAAGCACGGGCACTGACTATAACGACAAGAGCCATAATGCCCCAGATACCTAACCAAAGGCGGGAGTAACTCTCTGCTGTTTTGGTAGAAACAACAAACAGGAACAGAAGCAGGAAAGACTGAACCCAGGCCCAGATAGTTTTCCCCATACGTTCACTTAAAGCACGACCACGCCAGGGTTCATAGACACCTGCTATAAACGAGCAAATAATCACTAACAGAGCCTGAATAAAAATCAGGCTGGCGTTGGGGCTGGCGAACTCAAACGTCTGGAATCGCAAAAATTCGGCTAGTTTCGCGCTGAATATTGCTAAAAAGAAATCAAAAGCAAAGAGTAAATAGAGAGGCAGGCGCGTACGGCCCAATGATGTATAAGGCATGGCTAAGAAAAAATCTTCAGGTTTATAATAATTATCAACAAGCTATGGAAGATGTAATCAGGGAATAACTACTTCTTTTCTGGCTTTGTTTTCACAAAGTAAAATTTTATTAATAGCAGAGACAATCCATATCCCACGAAAAGTCCAGTAATACTGGAAAATAAATCAAGAAAGCTAAATTCACGAGAAGGCAATAAAAATTGAACTGCTTCGTCCAGAGAACACCCAAGAATTAAAACCAGTAGAGTGTAATTACGCCATGCTGGGATATAGGGGCCAAAACCCAAATGCGCTAACAGGGAAAGGCCAGCAGCCAGAAAACAATGAAGTGCCTCGTCTCCTCCTACCCATAACTCTAAATTTCCCCAAATCGCATGGCCAATACTAACACTCTTTGCCACGGACAATAAGCTGATAAAAAAAAGCCAACTCATGGCCAGCACACGCCAGAACCGTTCAGACACTGCGAAGATGACTCAGAATTTCTGCTGTTTTCTCTTCCATTAAAGCAACAGAAGCACGGGATTCCACATTTAACCGTACAACAGGTTCAGTATTGGAGGAACGTAAGTTAAACCTCCATTGTCCCATATCCAAAGAGATGCCATCTGTGTAATCCACGTCATAAGCATCGCCCTTGTATATATTCAGCACTCTCTGAATAGCCTCCTGAGCATTATCAAGCCTGCTATTGATTTCACCAGATGAAGGGAAAAGCGCAATACGTTCATCAACAAGAGCCGATAGAGATCTGCTTTTATCTGACATCAGCTCCGCAACCAGCAACCAGGGGATCATGCCGGAATCACAGTAAGCGAAATCCCGGAAATAGTGATGAGCGCTCATCTCGCCACCGTACACAGCGTCTTCCTGACGCATTCTTTCCTTGATAAAGGCATGGCCGGTTTTGCAGAGCACGGGCACACCACCGGCAGACGAAACCTGCTCAATGGTATTCCAGGTTAAGCGGGGATCATGGATGATTTTCGCGCCCGGTTGATGGACCAGAAACGCTTCACCGAGCAGGCCGACAATATAATATCCTTCAATAAAACGACCATTTTCATCAAACAGAAAGCAGCGGTCAAAATCTCCGTCCCAGGCAATGCCCATATCGGCTTTATGCTCCAGCACGGCATTGGCAGTATCGGCACGGCATTCCGGCAACAGTGGGTTGGGAATACCGTTAGGGAAGTTACCATTTGGCTGGTGATGCACCTTGATAAACTCAACCGGTACTCCAGCAGCCTGAAACCGCCGTTCGATAGCATCAATCACATGGCCAGCCGCGCCATTACCAGCATTAACCACCAGTTTTAACGGTTTGAGTTGTTCGGGTCTGATATAACCCAGAATATGATCGATATAAGGTTCCAGGTTATCGCATTCCTGCAAGACACCCTGGCTGATATCCACATATGCTGGTCGCTTGGTAAATACCTCTTCAGCCAGACGCTGGATCTCCCGTAACCCGGTATCTCCGGAAATGGGCCTGCTTTGTTCCCGAACCAGCTTCATACCGTTATAGTCTTTGGGGTTATGGCTGGCTGTCACCATAATCCCACCACAAGCCTGCAAATGAGAAGTTGCAAAATAAACTTCTTCCGTGCCACACAGGCCGATATCAACCACATCTGCGCCACCGGCACGCAACCCATCACTCAGAGCCGATTGAAGCGCAGGGGTTGAAAGACGAATATCGCCGCCTACAACGATGATTTTCGGCTTCAGATACTCTGCTGTTGCCCGGCCAATACGCCAGGCAATATCTTCATTGAGTTCATCGGGCATACGACCTCGAATATCGTAGGCCTTAAAACAAGGTAGACAATTCATAACCCAGCACCGTAACCCGTTACGCTTCCCGCAGGTATTCAGCCTGCTCCAGAAACCAGCGGTAAGTCTCCGCCAGTCCATCCTGTAATGTGACAGAAGCCTTCCATCCCAGCTTCTCCAACCGGGAGACATCCATCAATTTTCGTGGAGTTCCGTCAGGCTTAGAGGTGTCAAAAACAATCTTGCCTTCAAACCCCACTACCTGCTTCATGGTCTCAGCCAGTTCCCGGATGGTGCAGTCTACCCCGGTGCCCACATTGATATGACTCATCATCGGCTGGGTGTGTGCCGCATAAACGACAGAATCCAGATTCATTACGTGGACACAGGCTGATGCCATATCATTCACATGCAGAAACTCACGCATAGGCTTACCCGTTCCCCAGACAACCACTTCGCTGTCTCCCTGGAGCTTTGCTTCATGGAAGCGGCGCATCATTGCAGGAATCACATGGCTGTTTTCCGGGTGAAAGTTATCATTCTCGCCATAGAGGTTGGTGGGCATAACTGAACGGTAATCTATACCCTGAGATTCTCCATACTGGCGGTTATAAGACTCACACAGTTTAATGCCAGCAATCTTGGCAATGGCGTAAGGCTCATTAGTTGGTTCCAAATGACCATTCAGCAACTCATTTTCAACCATCGGCTGCTGTGCCAGTTTGGGGTAAATACAACTGGAACCCAGAAACAGCAGCTTCTTTACACCGGCCGCATAAGCCTGATGGATAATATTGCACTCCATCATCAGGTTTTCATAAATAAACCCGGCGGGATAAGTGTTGTTGGCATGTATGCCGCCAACTTTGGCGGCTGCCAGATAAACCTGATCAATCTGTTCTTCTTCAAAGAAGGCCTGCACCGCCTGCTGGTTGGTTAAATCCAGTTCATTGCGGGTGCGGGTAATAACTACTACATCAGATTGTTCCCTTAACTGGCGAACAATGGCAGAACCCACCATGCCCCGGTGGCCTGCTATAAATACCTTCTTCATAAAATCTTTATGCCTTATTGACTTTGAGGTGAATTAAAACTTCCGCCCCAATAATTGCTGGGTAAAATACCATACAAACCGTGGATTTTGTTTCAGGTAACGCTTCCACAGACGCTTAGGCTCACTCAACAGTCGGAATAACCACTCTAAGCCAGATGTTTGCATCCAGCCTGGCGCATGCTTTTTGTTACCAGCAATAAAGTCAAAGGCAGCACCAACACCGAGCATAACGCAGTGTAACTGGTCTTTATGTGCTGCCATCCAGCGTTCCTGCTTTGGACAGCCAATGCCTACAAACAGAATCTGCACACCAGAGTTATTAATGGCCCTGATCACTGCGCTATCTTCTTCGGTAGTTAATGGTCGGAAAGGTGGTGAGTAATCATAAGAAATACAAAGGGTAGGAAATTGCTCTATGAGGCGCTGTTTCATTAAAGGCAATGTTTCAGGCATTCCGCCATAAAAGCCTATCTTCAGCTTTTCGACAGCAGCCAATTGGCATAAAGCCATAGTGAGGTATTGCCCGCGCACTTGCTGGGCATTTTTATTTCCAAGAAGCTTTTGTCCCCATACCAGCGGCTTACCATCCGGCACAACCATATCAGCCTGATTAACAACCTTCCGAAACTCAGTGGAATCAAATGTTTCCATACACATATGAACATTGGAAACACAGATATAGCGTCCTCTGCCTGTACTGATCCACTTTTTGATTTTCCCTAGAACTTCAGCAATATCTGTCTGACTTACCTGCATTTTCAGCAAGTTAATTCTTCTATCTTCCAAACCATAGCCTTCATATACTACAAAGACACGAAAACACTGGGTACTTTAAAATATGTACCTGCGTGACTTTGTGGTTATAAATCAAAACGGACATGAACCCTTTTTCTCACGGATGGTCTGCCGGTAGATATTCAGCAGCATTTCCAGATTAATTTCCGGGGTATATTTCTGCAGATACTCCAAACGGGCATTTTCACCCATTTCTCGTGTTTCCCTCGGATGACGTATTAAATACTCTGCTTTTTCAATCAGGGATTCAGGACTACCTGCATCAAAATGCAGGCCTGTCCGAGCATCAGTCACAATTTCTTTCATGCCTCCTATATTTGAAACAAGCGCAGGAGTACCATTAGCAAAGGCCTCAAGAAGCACCATCGGAAACCCTTCATACCATGTCGATGCCATCACCATAAAATCAGCATTTTTCATCAGTGATAGAATGACTTCCTTGCCCTGGAAACCCAAAAATTCAATATACGGACTATTTTCACTGACTTCTTTAATTAGTCCTTCTAATGGACCACCACCAACAATCTTCAGGGGGTAGTTAATCTTTTTCCAAGCATTCAGTAAAACCCTTAATCCCTTCTCTTCACTCAGCCGCCCTACAAAAATAGCATATCCACCTTGCTTAGCTATTCTCTCGCTTCCATGATGAGGGTCCTCAATAAAATTCGGTTTAACCGATATTTTTTCAGCCGGAAAGCCACCCTCAATAAACTTGTTTTTTGCAAACTCAGTTAATGCAATATATCGATCAACCTGCGTTTGCCAGGTACCTTTGCGTTTATGGTATTCCACCATATAAGCCAGTGCAGCAGTACCTATCAGAGAGTTTCTGTAAAGACGCTTTGGTATTGTCCAGAAACAGTTTTCATGAATGCTTCGTTCACAAATTTTTCCAGCATGCATCAGTGTTGCAGTTGGGCATAATATACGGAAATTATGAAGAGTGTGAACTATAGGAGTATTGGCATTCTGATAAAAATTGAAGATCGATGGACTAAGTAAAGGAAAAAAGTTATGGACGTGTACAACACTAGGCTTTCGATCCAACTCCATTTCCAAGTTAATGAAATTTCTGTTGTTCTCTGATATAAACAACATTGTATATAGCTTGTCAAAAAAACTTTTTATTCTGGTGTTAGACACCTCAAAAACACTAAGATTATTGCCAAACAATGACTTTAACAGTTCAGTTTCGCTTTCAAAAACGAGATCTTCTCCGCCTCGCTCTTGATAGCGATTATGTATTATTTTCACATTCATATGCAAAAAAATAAACCTCTGACATTTTCAATAACCCTATGGTGATCCACGTACCAACTTAGATCCATACAATATAAAATACGTTATTAGGTATAATGGAAATACTGTTCCAACTAACGTACTTTCAACCAATCCAACTATCAAAAAAAACAAAATAGGGGCAAGTAACTGCCTTCTCAAGGGAATATTCTTTATTTTAAATGCCAGCTTAAAATACAGTACGTATATAGATAACCATAAAAGAAAACCTATTAATCCAAGATTTACAATCTGCTGCAAAAATTCATTATGTGCTTCTTGGTAAACTCTTAAATATGTATTAGACATGATGGCACCAACAGAATTTGCGCCGAGCCCAATCAATATATTATCAAAAATATGAGATAAAACAGTATCCCAGACAATTGCTCTACCTGTAAATGTTGAAATCTGGGTGCCAGCACCCACTTGAAGATATTCTTGAATATAATCAAATTTCAAAAAAACAAACACTATAGAGAAAAACAAAAAAACAAAAAAACCAAATATTTTATTATTTGATTTATTTCCATAAAATCCATAGACGATATAAATTGATAACATTAAAGCAATAATACTTGCCTTAGAAAAAGACATCAGCATAATTATGCAGCATGGTGTAAGACAAATAATAGCTTGTTTTTTTGATATAAAATTACCCATGAAACTCATGACTATTAGTAAGCATAACAATGATGCTGGCCGACCTACGCCTACAGCATCTTTATAATCTAAATACTGTGCTCGTGGGATATCAATGCCAAGCTGAGCTACAAAGTCGACTGATGGTATGGCGATCAAACCATAAAAAAAACCAGCTAAACTAGCTGATGAGAAAAATATTCTCCCAGCAGATTTAGGTGTCAGATCAGATAAAATAAATATCATTACGAAAACTCGTAAAAACTCCTTACCTATTAAGCCTGCTGTGTAATTTATATCTATAGTTTTTGACCAAAGTAAACTTACTGAAGTCCACAATAAATAAGAAAAAATTGGAATAGCCAATGCACAACTATGAATTAAGTTTTTCTTTTTAATACCTTTGGTTAAAAAATATAAAAAAACAACAAAATCTAGAAAAGCATACGCTGCCGTACCCAAATTCAGATTGCTTTTAAAAATAGCCCCATTAATTGGCACCTGTAGCAATAATAAAATAAGGTATAATGATATTATCTTTTCATCTTTTGATACGTTATCAACTATCATCGCTTAAGGCTTTTTCTATAGAGTAAAACTTTAAAGAACTGAATATCATTCCGCCACCTCTCTAAACCCTTCTATCTTTTTTATTTTATTAATACATTTTGGAGTACCTGCGAAAATCACCTCTTTAGATTTAACAGATCTTACAGAAGATGAAAACAAGGTCAATGATTTTTCAAATCTAATATCATCATAAAAACCTATCAGATCACTAGGAAAAAAATTTGGAAGGATAGTGGATTCAGGGAAATAATTCTTATATTTAGTTTTTTCTGACGGATGAGGTTTCACTATTAAGTCTCTGAACTTAATATTTTCTTGCGACAATAAATAACAATAACTCTCTATTTTATCTTTTTCAGAACACAAACCATCTTCACTTATTGGTTGAGTGAAAAGTATAAACCGTTTTGAATTTATTTTATCTAAAATATCAACTGAAAAATCAAACAATCTCATAATATCGTTTTTTTTATTTTCATTGATGACACTCCACTCTTTTTTCATATTAAAAAAAGTAGCTGAAAAATTTAATGCTACTTTCTTGTAATCTTTATTATCTGGCAACAAATAACAATATTCGCTTGGATGAAATCTTCTATCAAACCCTAAACTTAGATAAATAATTTTTTTTAACAACCACTTGATTGATGAAAATCGATAATCTCTTTTCTTCCTGAGAATTTCAAGAGTCAGCATACCATCATCAACATGTGTTAATTTTGCATTTGGTGTTTTACAAAAAATCAGATCCATATTACCATAAATCTCACCATATTCATTGAGTTTATTTTTTATAAAACTAAGCTTTTTTATATCATCAAAGGCAA
This sequence comes from Parendozoicomonas sp. 209JJ7-1, assembly GCF_058147085.1. Classification (NCBI taxonomy): domain Bacteria; kingdom Pseudomonadati; phylum Pseudomonadota; class Gammaproteobacteria; order Oceanospirillales; family Endozoicomonadaceae; genus Parendozoicomonas; species Parendozoicomonas sp. 209JJ7-1. The sequence goes on from NZ_JBYVJU010000001.1 coordinate 402,475, forward strand.
TATGAAAACCACTCACTAGACGTACATGAGGATATTTGAAAACAACAGCCGATTTCACACAGGAAATAAATCTAATAACAAATAATTCTGGTAGTCTTTCTGTGAAAACTATGTAATCTCTTTTCCGCCATTGACGATCAAATAATATGTATTGCAAAATACCATATACAGTATTTACAACAACAAGCCTATCTTTTTTTTCTGTCAACATAGCCGACTAAATAATCCCTAATAATTTCTTCCACTCTTTTAAAACTTCATATTTTGAAAATCTTTCAATGTTCTCATTTTTGCTTTTATTATTGATAACAGCAGTGACTTTCTTAGCAATACTAGCAATAATATTTTCTTCAGATTGATCCAATCGAACCAGCTGATTTCCAAAATCCCCAATCAGAATTTCTGATGGCCCTGTTGGGCAATCTGTGGAAACAACAGGAGTACCTACAATGAGTGACTCTATTAAAACCGTTGGCAACCCTTCTGAATCACTAGTTAATAAAAGGCATTTTGCTTTTTTTATTATTGGTAATAGATTGCTCACAAAACCTAAGAAATTAATTCTATGCCCTAAACCTAAGTCATTGACAAGCCTTTTTAGCTTAGTTTCTAATTCACCACTTCCACATACAACCAATGAAATATATTCAGGAATGAACTTTAATGCTTTAACAGCTCTATCCACTCTCTTTCTTTCACTCAAAGTTCCAACAATAACAATATAGTCGTATTGCACTTGATGCTCTTTAGAAATCTCTTTTTTTGCGTCTCCTCTTATCTTTCCAAAATCGAAAGCATTGTAAATGCAATTGACGCTTCCAACAGATGGGCATAGTTCTTTTATATTTTTCGCTGATGCTTTAGATACCGTAATAATATCCTGTTTATGATAGTAATATTGGAGTGAGCGGAGAGACATAAACTCTTTTCTGTTATAAACCTCTGCTGGGTAATTATGAAGAACCATGTAGCTTTTGAATTTTTTTCTGAAAAAAACTTGGTACTCTAACATCGAATACATATTACTATTAAGAATTACTGAAGGTTTAATTCTTGAAATACTATCCGCTAATTTCTCATTAAACAAATACAATTGAACAACTCTATAAATATATCTGCTATATCTGATCCATTTCTTCCCTTTAAATAAAGACAAGGGCCATTTATACGACTTGTAACCAGCCATATTATTTATTGTAGGGGTTATTTTTTTGACCGTTTTTGGACTGATACTATAAACATCAATACCTTTTTTTATTGGGAAGGCAATATTTTTAGGGTCATCAAGCAAGATAGATACAGCACACCCTTCGTCTAGGAAAGATTCTGCAAGGTTTAGAATAACTCTTGATCCACCATTTCTCCCAAGATTATTATTGTAGAAAACTATATGCATGTGCTACTACTCTTAAACTTTATTGTATTGATAAACAATGGAAAAAATTTTCTTCTCAGATCTGGATGGATTAGATACCCTATAAAATCTCCATATATATGGTATGCCGCTAAACTGAATATACCCCCTACAGCACCGTATTCAGGAATTAACCAAAGAGCAATACAGAAGCTTAGAATAACACCAGGCAATACCCTCCAGTAATTAAAACGCTGCAAACCATAAATGTATACTAACCGATATAGTAACCGTGAACTTGCCTGGACTGGCAATAGAAATATCATATAACTGAAAAGGTATGCTCCTTCTAAATACTTTTTCCCATACGCAATGCTATATATAGGTTCTTTTATAAAGTAGACAATGATGGCTCCTGCTATACAAATAAAAAAAGAACCTCTAAGGTAAGACACACTGATATCAACAAACTTATTTTTATCTTCGTTATGTAATATAGTTAATTTCTTATATAGCGCATCGCAGACTGCATTAAATAGTTGTAGTGCAGCGCCACATAAAACAAATGAAACAGAATAGAACGCCACTTCCTTTTCATCAAAATATTTTCCTATAAGTATTATATTCAAATTTAAAGATAAAGGAAGAATTGCCCCTGCAATAATATCTGGCATGGCGTCTTTAAGCATCTTTTTTGCCAGAGTTAATGAAAACCTCATTTTTCTTTTCTTTTTTTTCTTATAAAAAAAGACACTTAAGATCAGGGCAAAAATGCTAGCTTCAACTAGGAAATATAGAGAATACAAAATAACATCGTTTACTTTTAATACATAGAGGCCTGCAACATAAATAATCGATACAAATCTTGCTATAAACCTACCTTTCGCTATAAGGTTAGAATGTTTATTCACCTTGAAATATTGTGCTAACACTTCAGCTCTTCTAAAAAACAGTGATGTGCAAATAACCAGCAATATTATTGGGTAATTTAAACTTTCTTTTTCAATACTTATATATACTTCACTTATAGCAAGCAGCAATAAAAAACCTGCAAATTGAAGTGTGACCGCTGTGCCGATTATAATTTCAGCAGAATGTTTTTCCTCAGAGAAATACTTTAACAACAGCCCATCAAGCGCTAAAGTTGCAAAAACCATTATGAGGGCCAATACCCCCTGACAATAGGCTATGATGCCAAATGTTTCAGGCGTTAAAGCTCGTGCCAGGATAGCAGTACAAAAAAAACCACCTAATAATATTGCAACCTTCTCAAATGAAAGCCATAGGGCACCGCTAATCTCATGTGGAGATAGATGCTTTGATGAACACCACTTTAAAATAAACTTTTTGGGTTTAGATAACATACAATTATTAAGTAATTTCAACAGTACTCTAATGAGGTAGATCAACAAATTGTTTTTGATGAAATGTATCCCATATTTCTTTTTTCTTTAATTCTCTTATAAAGAGTTCATCACTTCTTCCATCACCAAATTCATATACTGGTGGATATATATTTTGTTTTGCCAGCTTAATTTTTTTTAGGATTTGTTGGTTATTTTCAGGTGAATTAATAATGGAATGTGCATTTGCACGATTTGCTTGTCTAGAGCCAAGATTTATAGATGGCAAACCATAAAATGGTGCTTCTCGAACACCAGCACTTGAATTACCAATCATATATTGGGAGTTTTTCAAGAAGGTTAAAAAACATTCAAATCTGATACTAGGAAAAATCCTGAACCGTGAATGACGAGCCAGTCTTTGCAATTCATGAATAATGATATCAGAACCATGATCATTATTTGGATAGACAACAATATAGTTATCACCACTATCCAGAAGCGCATCGACAGTCTGACTGATGTGGTGCGATAAATTATCTGTATCTGTTGTTACCGGGTGGTACATGAACATCGCATATTCTTCAAATGGGATTTCGTACCTTAATTTAGCGTCTTCTAGAGTTGGCAATGAAGAAGAATTCATGATGTCAATATCTGGTGAACCGATAACATAAATACTGGATTCAAGTTCACCCAGCTGTATCAAACGTTTTTTTGCATTTTCATTACAAACAAAATGAATATGTGCCATTTTAGAAACAGAATGACGAATGAGTTCGTCGATGGTACCAGATACTTCCCCCCCTTCTACATGAGCTACAAGAATATTGTTTAATGCACCTACGGTTGCCCCTGCAAGAGCTTCCACTCTATCACCATGGACAACAATCATGTCAGGTTCTAATTCCTTGACATAGTCAGACAATCCTTGAATTGTTTTTGCCAGAATGACATCCATCGTATCTTCAGTATTCTGATTAATGTATTTATAGATTGATTGAAAACCTGATTTTTCCACTTCCTTGGCAGTCATACCATATTTTGCGAGCATGTGCATACCCGTAACAAATAGGTGCTCTTCAAGCTCCTCTGCATCTTCTACTTTTTTTATCAGACTTTTAAGTTTACCAAAATCAGCCCGTGTGCCCGTCAGAAACAGAATTCTCTTATTCATTTTCTTTCACAAACTCCTTTTTGAGCTGTACATCTGCTTCAATATCACAGATGGCAGTTTTGCCAAGTAACTGTTGATACTCTTCAGCCAGAAAGTCACCGGTACCTGGCCTTCTTACCCAAATGTTTTCGCTAGAAAACTTTTGACCAGCCTTAATAGGAGCAATGCTGACTACGCTGGCATAAGCGAAATCAATAGTCACTTTTTCTTCAGCTATAGCGCCTTTGCTGCCACCACGCATCGCTTTAACGCGCTTTGACTGCCTGATAAGCTCGGCACACTCTTTTATATCCATTGAACACTCTATGTCAGGACCCGGGCGGCTTTTATGATCCGTAAAGTGGCGCTCAAGAACAGAAGCTCCAACAGCAATAGCACTTAAGCATGCTAGGTTATCAATACTATGATCAGATAAACCTACTACGGCATCTGGAAATTCTCTTGAAAGCTCTTCTACACCGCCAAGGCGTATCAGGTGGTCTGGAGTTGGATAAACATTAGTGCAATGGAGCAAGCAGTATTGCGTATTATATCTATGAAAGAGATCTACAGATTTTTTTATAGATGCGATGTCATTCATGCCTGTGCTAAGTATCACTGGTTTACCAAAGCTGGCTACCAGCTCAAGTAAGGGATAGTTATTGCACTCACCAGACCCGATCTTATAAGCCTGTACTCCCATACGCTCTAACCGCAATGCTGCTGCACGGGAAAATGGCGTGCTAATAAAGATTGCGCCTTGTAATTCTACGTATTCTTTAAGCTTTGTTTCATCTTCTTCGCTTAGTGCACAACGGGCCATAATTTCATAGATGGAAGTATCTGCATTCCCAGGAATTACCTTTTTGGCATCAGCACTCATCTCATCTTCAACAACGTGTGTCTGGTGTTTGATGATCTCTGCACCTGCCTTTATTGCAGCATCTACCATTTCAAAGGCTGTTTTTAAATTGCCTTCATGGTTAATACCAATCTCCGCAATAACTAAAGGATCGTAATCATAGCCAATTTTACGACCTGATATCTCAAATACTGGTTTCATTTTAATCAACCTATTTTTTAACGAAAAATTCTGCTTTTTTGAAATCTTTAAGATTATCGATATCGATAGATTCTTTTTCACTCATCACGTAGGGGAAAACGCCTACTCTTGGGATCTTTCTACTTTCACTAAACCGTTTTGCAGAAAACCAATAAATTGCACCATTAGGTTGAAGTGTAACTGGTAGATTTTGTCTAGGTGTATATGGTGCATCCTCAAAAAGCATACCAACTATAGAGCCATCTTCATTCAACTTAAAAGCTTTGGCAGCACTATGGTGTGGCTCAAAAACACTGATTACACAGTAAGCATTATGAAAATTTAAACATTCAAAAGCTTCATCAATGTTTTGGGCTGTACGGAGCGGAGAGGTTGGTTGTAATAAACATATGTTATCTATTTTTATATTTTTATTTTCCAGATAAACCAAGGCATGTTGAATTACAGGTTCGCTACCAGATTCATCCTGAGCCAGCTCATCTGGGCGATCAATGATTTCTGCTCCGTATTGACGGCTGATTTCTGCGATTTCTGCGTCTTCAGTTGTTACATAAACACAATCAATAGCTTTTGATTTGTGTGCTGCATTAATGGACCATGCAATTAGTGGGTAGCTATTGAATGGAAGTATATTTTTTCTTGGTAGACCTTTCGAGCCTCCACGAGCAGTGATAAGTCCTATATTCATAATTATTCTCGGGTTACTTTTACCTTATAACCATGCGATTTAAGCAGAGCATGTTGTTTTGCTCTAGTCAGATCACTCTCAACCATTTCCGTAACCATTTCGGTAGTGGGCCAAATGTGTGTTTCAGAGGGCATGTTGGACGGGTAGCCACAATCTCGTCCGTTAGGGCATCATGACCTATTTTCACAATGCCGTGTTTTACTGAAGTTCTCTGCCCCAACTGCACCAGCTCCAATATCCGAAAATCAGGTTTCAATCGTAGTGGCCGCCAGCGTTACCGCTGTAAAAACCAGGACTGTGACACGAAAACCTTTATGCTCGAATATCGCTACAGGGCTTGTATGCCAGGTATTCGAAAACAGGTCCTGGATATGGCAATCAATGACTTTTCAGACAGCTTCTAAGCGAAGCAAACTGTGGGGAATATGACCCTCAGAGATTTAATCTCTTAAACATAATTTTCTTTCGAATTTAGAAGGTGGACAACTTCGGCTTCTTAACAAAAAGAGATACAAGCACCAAAAATGCAGACAACAATGAATGTCTACTAAAGCTGTATTTACTCCTTATCATTAACCTTGCCAGTGTTTTAAAACTACAAATATATTTTTTGAACACACACACAAAAAAAAGAAATAACTTTAGATCTCCTTTTTTTATAGAAACCTTAACAGGATAGTGGAGACCTGACATCACCATTTCATACCATTCTAGAATATTTGTTTTTTTCAGGTCACGATCAATCAGAAATCGCTCAACAGATTTTAAAGATGAGGCAATATCGTATAAAGGTTCTATTTTCTGTGTTATTGCTTCTGGTCGAACACGGTAATAATATCTGGTTTCAGCACAGAATGTTATTCTATTTGCAAGAAACACGATTCTTCCTATAGCATCCAGATCCTCATAATATTTTCCTTTGGGGAAGGATATTCCATAATATAAAAAGAAATCTCTTTTATAAATTTTATTCCATGCGTGACAACCTATTCTTATAAGATCTGATCTTGAAATCACCTGCCCATTACGAAAGCTCTGCTTATTGGTTTTTGTATTTACTTCTCTATCTGTTTGAACATAGTCACAAGCAACTATATCTGATGAAGTTTTTATAATTTTCTCATACATAGATTTTACAAAATCATCATCAACCCAGTCATCCGAATCAACAAACATAAGGTAACGACCAGAAGATTTTCTTATTCCATAGTTTCTGGCATCACTTAACCCTCCATTTTCTTTTCGATAATATTTAAAAACTGAATATTTACAGGCGTACTCTTGTGCAATGACTGAACTGCTATCAGTCGAGCCGTCATCGACAAGAACAACCTCACAATCAGGAAAACTTTGACGACCAAGAGAATCTAAACACTTAGCAATATAGTCAGCCACATTATATATAGGAACTATAACACTGACAGCACAGGACAATTTACTGCCATTATTTTTTTCATTCATCTATTCACAACCTGAAAAATCTTTTTTAGAGTGCCTGTCAAAAAACGCAAGTCCCCTCTTATCACCACTGGGCTCAAACTGATATTCCTGCTTTGTACATTTTTCAATCACTCGCAATAGCACATATTGTAAAATGAAGATACAATCCCGCCTGTTTTACGCTCCATTGATAAATCAGGCCTCCTCTCCAAGATGAAAAGCAGTGTTATTATTGCTACCTACCAGCACACTCAGTATCTGGCCCGCAACCGGGGGAACTGATTTTAACAGCTTTATTTTCAAGGAATTGTCATGACCGCTTACCCATTCAAGAAAACCGTTACCGTGCTAGGTATGTGGGATGTCAGCGCCAAGGGGGGACCAGGCGGAGGGGTCGAAATGATGATGCGCACCCTGCTTAAAGACTGGAACAACTATCAGATTCACCTGATTGTCTATTTGCCTTTCGACTGCCTGGAAGCCCCCCTGGCTGACTTTGGGCCGGGAGTGACAGTGCATCGCCTTGGTTTTGGACCCACCTTTGGACCCAGGAGATTCCAAAAGGCTCTCCCACTGATCAGAGAACAGAACCCTGATCTGGTTATGGCTGCGCATTTTATTTTTACACCCTACCTACTCTGGGAGCGGCTGGTCAAACGACAGAAATATAAACTGGTCTACTGGTGCCACGGACTCTGGGGTAGCTGGAAAATTCTGCCCGAGGCGGCTTTATTCGCCTACTTGGGTGACCATGTTATCACCGTTAACCAGAATCTGGCCCGGCGCATTGCCGCCGTTTGCCCCGGCGTGGGCCACAAGATTACAACTATCTACAACGGGATGGATCTGGGGGCTATTCGTGCCCAGTCCCTGCAGTCGTGCCCCTGCACTATCACTTCACAGCATCCACTGGTTTTTGTGAGTCGTTTGAGCAACATTGAAAAAGGGCTGGATACCCTGATCCAGGCAGCGAATTATGCGGTGAACACTCTGGATTCTCCGCTGCATCTTGACATCATCGGGGACGGCCCTGATCGTGATCTGACGGAAAACCTGATCAAAGATTGTGGTCTGGAAGCCCGAATCACCCTGCATGGCTGGTGCGCCAACCCTTACCGGCATATGCGTCACGCGTCCGGTCTGGTGGTATCCAGCAATATAGAATCCTTTGGATTGATAATTGTCGAGGCCCTGGCGTTGGGTATTCCTGTTGTATCAACCGATGCACCGACTGGCCCCCGGGAAATTCTGAAACAGGGGCAGTATGGATCTCTGGTAGCCGTGGCAGACTACAAGGCTCTGGGTGTGGAAATGCACCGCCTGTATAAGCAGGGTTCCGGTAAACAGGAAAGGCTTAGCAGGTATTCCGAACAGTTCTCCATCACAACCTGTCGCCCCCAATTTCAACAGATATTTGAGCGTCTTTTCTCATGAGTATGAAAAAAATTATTAAAATCCAGGGCGGGCTGGGCAATCAAATGTTTCAATACGCCTTTGCCATGGCGTGTGAAAAACATGGATATCAGGTTTTTTATGACACTACAAACTTTAGTTTTGATTCTCTACGATCGCTGGAGTTAGATACTGCCTTTAACCTGTCACTGAAGCTTGCTTCCTCCTCAGACCTCACTCTCTATAAAGGCCGGACAGTAGCGCTGCTGGGCAGGGAGTTGTCATGGCGTAAGATAATGAACAAAATCCGTGGCACCTCTCGACACAATCCTGAATATTTTCTGGAATCGATTTACCTGTCTCACCAGTCCAATGTCATTGATTCAGACTATGGGTACTATGACGGCTATTTTCAGAGTTATAAATACTGGGATGCCTGCTGCGATCAGATTAAACAGACCTTTACCTTTTATAAAGTGACAGACCCTAATCACCAGCTGGCTGAGCAGATGCAAAACAGTTCTTCGGTCGCAGTGCATATCAGGCGTGGAGATTATGTCAACCATCCGTTATATACGGGTATCTGTGACCACGACTATTACACACGGGCAATTGCGTATATGAAACAGCGCCTGCCAAATATCGAGTGGTATATATTTTCAAACGACATCCCCTGGTGCCGTGAATACCTGAACCTCTCAGGTCATCAGGTACATTTTATTGACCATAACCAGGGGTCGGACTCCCATCTGGATATGTACCTGATCAGCTGCTCACAACACTGCATTATCGGCAATTCGTCGTTTTCATGGTGGGGAGCATACCTCAACCCCCACGCCAACAAAATTGTCATCACACCTTCACGCTGGATCAATCATCCAGATTTCCTTATGGACGATATGATTCCCCCCGACTGGATTCAAATTTAACCCTGACGACTGGGCTGAGAGGGGCTGAGGGCAGAACGCCCCTTTCTGAAAAAATAGATATACACCAGAGTCAGCACCATGATACACATCATCAGCTCACGACCCACCACAGCATAGACAGGTGCCAGCTTGCTGGGGGCGAACAGGAAGAAAACGGCCACAAATGTCCCCATGCAAATCCACGGCAAAACAAACAGAGTTCTCTTTTTTTTGTTAGCCGCTAACAGCTGACCGACAATATTATGTACAGGAATCAGTACTATCACCCAGGCCATAATCCGTGTCATCTCAATCGCCAGCTGGTACTCGGGAAACAATAGCCCCAGAACCAGCGGTGCCAGCAGCCAGTAGCCAAAGGCTATCGTCACAAGCGCCAGCCCTAGCAGAGCAATGGGTTTTGCCCTGGAAATCAGATCATCAAAACCTGGCTTCATCTGCGCAAATCGTGGCAGCGTAACCTGAGAGATAGAACCCAGCAAGGCACCTGTCATCGTGGGAATTGTGCTGGCGACGGCATATTCTGCCAGAGTCGCCGAATCATACCAGTGCCAGATCAGCCAGGTATCCAGCAACGCCACCACCGTCCAGAGAACGCCCAGCACTGATAAATACTTTCCATAGGACAGCGTGTGTTCAGTCTGTGGCGCAGGGGTGGGCGGGTCATCCACCCCATGGGGAACCACCCGCCGGTATTGCAGATAGTTGACGGCAATAGGAAGAAGAATCGCTCCCAGCAGTATCAGATAGAGATTTTTGGTAAGAACGGCTATCGCAATCAAGCCAATTGAGACCACAACCCTGGTCATTGAAAGCAATAGAGATGACTGCCAAAAGCGTTGCCTGCCCCGCAGATACAAATGATAAACGGCATAATTTTCATACAGCGGCACAGCAACTGCGACTATCGCAATACCTAACCCTACATGGGTATTGCCCTGATACAGATAGTATCCGGCTACACCAAGGCCTGTGATAAGTCCGATCAGCCCCCACCGAAACTTGTGTCGTCTGATAGTACGCAGGGACACGGTATGCCCCCGGGCAATATCCAAAGTCACCGCTTCTGCCATGCCAGACAGAGTAAATATACCCAGAAAGCCAATAAACGACATGATATAGCGATATTCGCCAAACACCTCTTTATCCAGGAGTTTGGTTACAATCACCATCACAGCCAGGCCTAGAACGGCCACTATTCCCTGACCAGCCATCACCCACACACTCTGAACAGCAAAGTGGCTTGAACGCACCCCAAAATCTCTAAACCGCACCAAAAAGTTCCATATCTGTCTGCGCCACACGGCGCTCTATCAAAACCAGGAAGAAAGGTTACTCGCGGGTCACTTTCACTTCATAACCGTGGGACTTGAGCAAAGCGTGCTGCTGCGCTTTGGCCAGATCATGCTCAACCATCTCTGCCACCATCTCTTCCAGTGAAGTCGTCGGCTCCCAGCCCAGTTTTTGCTTGGCACTGGATGGATCACCCAGCAGGGTTTCCACTTCAGCAGGACGGAAGTAACGGGGATCAACAGCCACAATCTTCTGTCCGGCTTTCAATCCAGGCGCCTTCTCAGCATCAAAACTTTCCACATAACCACACTCTTCAATACCCGCACCTTCCCAGCGAATATTTACCCCCATGGCCCGGGCAGTCAATTCCACAAACTGGCGCACGGAATACTGGACACCTGTCGCTATTACAAAATCTTCCGGCTGTTCCTGCTGTAGCATCAGCCATTGCATTTCCACATAGTCACGGGCATGGCCCCAGTCCCGCAGGGCATCCATATTGCCGAGGTATAAGCACTTTTCCAGCCCCTGACTGATATTACTCAGCCCCCGGGTAATTTTTCGGGTGACGAAGGTTTCACCACGGCGAGGAGACTCATGGTTAAAAAGGATACCGTTGCAGGCGTACATACCGTAGGCTTCCCGGTAGTTTACGGTAATCCAGTAGGCGTACATTTTGGCGACGGCATAAGGGGAACGGGGATAGAATGGAGTCGTTTCCTTTTGCGGAATTTCCTGAACCAGACCGTAAAGCTCAGAAGTAGAAGCCTGATAAAAACGGGTTTTCTTTTCCAGCCCCAGAAAGCGGATTGCTTCCAATAAACGCAGAGTCCCCAGAGCATCCACATCTGCGGTATATTCCGGTGATTCAAAGGATACGGCTACATGGGATTGTGCCGCCAGGTTGTAAACTTCATCCGGCTGCACTTCCTTGATGATACGGGTCAGGTTAGAGCTGTCGCTTAAGTCACCATAGTGCAGGGTGAAGTTCTGATGCTCTACGTGCGGGTCTTCATAAATATGGTCTACACGCTCAGTATTAAAGGATGAAGCACGGCGCTTGATACCATGCACTTCATAGCCTTTCCTGAGCAGAAATTCAGCCAGGTAAGAACCATCCTGGCCAGTGACGCCGGTAATAAGTGCAGTTTTCTTAGTCATAAAATCTCGGAAATTTTCTGTTTAAGCTATCCATTCCCATTACTACTGCCAGCAGAGCTGAAGTCACTTCTGGTATAAATGGATCATGGATAGGTTAGAGGGATTTACCGACCATATCTGTCTTTTAGACGAACGATATCGTCTTCACCGAGATAAGAGCCTGTTTGTACTTCGATAAGGTGGAGTGGGATTTTTCCCGGGTTTTCAAGAGAATGAATCTCACCGATGGGAATATAGGTAGACTGGTTTTCTGTCACCAGAATTTCTTTTTCACCCAATGTCACTTTTGCAGTTCCACTCACCACAATCCAGTGTTCAGCCCGGTGGTGATGCTTTTGCACCGATAGTTTTTCACCTGGGTTTACTGTAATGCGTTTAACCTTGAATCGATCACCATTATCAATAGAGTCATAGCAACCCCATGGGCGATAGACCTTTCGATGCAGGGTTGCCTCGGTACGGCCTTTGGCTTTCAATTGCTCAACAACCTTTTTTACGTCCTGAACCTTGTCTTTATGAGCCACCAGAATAGCGTCGTCGCTTTCGGATATCACCAGATCATCAACGCCAACAGTAGCAATCAGTTTTTGTTCAGCCCGGATATAGCAGTTTTTGCTGTTATGGGTAATAACATCACCGGTTGAGGCATTGCCCTGTTCATCTTTTTCCCCCAGTTCCCACAGGGCCGACCAGGACCCTACATCAGACCAGCCGGCATCCAGCGGTACCATCACGGCATCAGCCGTTTTTTCCATAATGGCATAGTCGATGGAATCATCAGGGCAGCTGGTGAACGCTTCCTTATCCAGGCGTACAAAGTCCATATCTCTTGTGGACTGTTCTGCAGCCGCTTGACAGGATCGATAAATTTCAGGCTGGAAGGCCTGTAACTCTTCCAGATAACGCCTGGCACCCACCAGAAACATTCCAGAGTTCCAGTAGTAATTACCGTCGCTCAGGTACTTTTCAGCTGTTTCCAGATCAGGCTTCTCAACAAATTTTTCAACTTCTGAGCATTCTCCCCGATGAATGCCTTCCCGGTGAATGGCCGGGTGCTGACTTTTTATATAGCCATAACCCGTTTCCGGGTGAGTGGGAACAATCCCAAAGGTAACTATATTACCCTGCTCTGCACTCTTTCCAGCCGTGGCAACAGCTTCCTGGAAGCTTTTATTGTCTTCGATAACATGGTCAGCAGCCAGAACCAGCAGTAAAGCATCTTCACAACCTTTTAACGCTTCAAAAGCCGCAACTGCTATAGCAGGAGCGGTATTACGTCCGACAGGTTCAAGGATAATGGCTTGATATTCAATACCCTGCTGTCGGGCTTGCTCAGCAACAATAAACCTGTGCTCTTCATTCGCAATAATAAGGGGTGCTACTGCATGAGAAATACCTTCTAACCGTTGTAGCGTGTTCTGCAGCATGCTTTTTTCGTTAACAAGTGGCAGGAACTGTTTTGGGTAATAAGACCGGGACTGCGGCCACAAACGACTGCCTGAACCACCGGACATAATGACTGGAATAATCTTCATAGGGTAATTATTTTCAGAAAACGGCAAAGAGCGGAAAAACCATTTCCACTCTTGCTTTAGATGTTTTAAATGTTTTAGAAAGGTTTCGAGCTGGTACCATATTTATGCCAGGAGCCTGTTGGACTCAGGTAATATTAACCACTCTGACTATAGCCCTCATAGTCATAATACCCAGAGTTATAGCCATAACGATCCTTCTTATCCGGATCAACTTTATTCAAAACAACTCCGGTCAACGGAGCCTGCGCCTGCAGCAGACGACCAATAGCATTGGAAATGACCGGTACATGCACACGCCCGGTTTCCACAACATAAACAAGCCCATCACTGGCCTTACCCACCATCAAGGAATCACTTACGTTTTGCACCGGAGGACAATCCAGAATAATGGTGTCGTACACTTTGCGCAGGGCTTCCAGCATTTTTCCGAAACGCTCACTGGCCAGAAGCTCTTGCGGGTTAGGAGGAATCAATCCAGAGGGCATAACATCAATATCGTCGTGGCTATGAATACACTCACTCACCTGGCTGGAACCACTCAGTACATTAGAAAGCCCCGGCAAGCCGCCTTTCATGCCTAAGCGCTTACCCAGTGTCGGGCGGCGCATATCACAACCAATAATCAGGGTTTTACCCAACTGGCCCATAGCCATTGCCAGGTTACAGCTGACTGTGGACTTCCCTTCACCTGGCACAGAGGATGTTACCGCGAATATTCGATGATCTTTATCAAGTGCGGTTAAACTCAGGCTGGTACGGATCGTCCGGACAGCCTCACCAAAACCATGCTCGCTTTTATCATTAAACAGGGAGTGAATCTCTTCCTCTGTTTTCTTCTTGATTACCGGCAGCAGGCCAAGTACGGGAAGGTTCAGCTTGTCTTCCACATCTCTTGCTGAACGAATAGTGTTATTCAGCATTTCCAACAGGAATGCCATACCACTGGATACCAGCAATCCAAGAATTGCAGCTATAGCAACAATCAAACTTTTCTTTGGTTTTACCGGGCTGTTAGGCGTAAAGGCCTTGTCGACAACACGAGCATTGGCTGTTTGCAGGTCACTGGTCGCACTGGTTTCCTGAATACGCTTAAAGAAAGCGTCGTACAGATCTTTGTTAGTCTTTACTTCCCGCTCAAGGGCCCGCAACTGGAACTGTTTACGGTTAATATTTTGAGCCTGGGTTTTGGCTTCAGCTACTGCCCTGGCCAGAGAGGCTTCGTTGTCTTTTGCAATTTTATACTCTCGCTCAATACCATTAACGATTCGCCCAATCTGGTTTTCAATATCACTTTTTATACTGCGCAGTTCGCTGCGGGCAGAGATCATCTTCGGATGCTTGGAACCATAACGGCGAGAGAGTTCCTGTACACTTCGTTCAACTTTGGATTCTTCCTGTTTCAGATCCTGAATCAGGGGATGAGACAACACTGCGGGTAGAGAGCTGAAGTCCTTCTCCCCTTTCTGTTTACTGACCTGAATCTGGCGGTAAATATTGCCGGACACAGTCAGGGTTTTGCGGACATCAACAAGAGATTCCGTCAGAGCTCTCAATTCATTATTGGAGATAGTGAGTACACCCTCCAGCTCAATCAGGTTCTCTTTTTCACGGTAGTTTTGCAGCTCTTCTTCTGCTGTTTTCAGTTTGCTGGAAAGGTCTTCCAGACGTTGCTGCATCCAGGAAGTGGCACTTGTTGTCAGAGACAGCTTGGCTTCCAGATAGGAGCCGATATAGGCATCAGCAATTTCGTTAGCGATTTGAGCAGCCAGCTTTGGACTCTCAGAGGTTACACTGACCTTAACAATCTGGGTTTTCTTAACAGGTGTAACGTCAACATTATTAAGCAGCGTATCAACAGTAGCATTAAGGATACGCTCTTCCCGCCCCTCTTCATTGTCAGGCTTAGTCAGGCCAAACCAGTTTCTCCAGTTCAGAAAGCCGGCATACCAGGGCCTGGGTTGAAGGCTGGTATTAAACTCAGGGGTATTCAGCAGGTTCAGTTTTTGAACTACCTTTTCCATCACCGCACGGGATTTCAATACTTCATACTGAGTATTCAGATAGCTGTCACCACCACTGTCAATCCCATACATTTCTTCAATTGAAACAACCTTGGCCTGCTCCTGCTCAATCTGCAGAACAGCTGTCGCCTGATAGATGGGAGTAAGAGAAAAGGCGATCAAAATCGCTAACAGGGTAACGGCAAAGGTAAAGCCCGCGATAGCCCACTTGTGATTATTCAGAACATGGAAAATTTCCGACAGAGAGATAATATCCTCATCCGTCGAAGACTGATTGGGAAGCATATTGGATTGATTCATATTATAAGAACGAAGAGTTCAAAAGAATGCAAAAGATAAAGTGATTATCCTGCGTTTTTAGCAGCGCAGGTTCTGATGTTGGAACCTGCAGAAAAATGATTAAAAGAAGCTCTCTTTTACATTCACGATATCCCCCGGCATCACAGGCCTGTCCAGCCCGGAAGTGATGATTGTTTTCTTGCCATTAACCTCACGGGTGACAGACACTTTGGTTTTCGAGGCTCTTTCCGTAAAACCACCAGCCAGGGCAATGGCCTTTTCGAGAGTCAAACCGGGTTCAAAAGAAAAGCCTCCAGGTTCTTCCACCTGACCCCGTACAAAAAACTTCCGATACTCTGTAATGGTGATATTGACTTCAGGGTCAATCAGGTAGTCTCCCTTTAACTCACGGGTTATTAACCCTTCCAGCTGTCCAACAGTCAATCCGCGAACCTTGATTTCCCCCAGAAACGGATATGAAATAGTGCCAGCATCAGTGAGCCGTTTTTCAACACTCAGATCGTCTTCACCAAATACATTAACACTCACCATGTCCCCGGCATTCAGCCGGTAGGTGGAATAACTTACCGCTTCTTCAGCCCGGACACCTGTAGCCAGCCAAATAGCGACCCAGAAAATACATGTCCGTTTTCTGACATATCCGATCATAAGTAATCTCTAAAGGTTTTTTGTCGAAATGGATACAAATATTGGGCACTCAAGACAAACAATCAAGACAGGCTACCGCCCTTTCGGAAGACCCACCCGAAAAAGCCAAATACCAAGAAAATCTTCCCCAAAAACTCAGGAAGAGGACCATCAGCCAAGCCGGGAAATATCGAGATATTCCGCAAACTTCAGCAATCCAAGGGTCTTTGCGAAAAAAGGGTCGGGATGCGCCAATAAAATCAGACGCATCCTTTCTTACAATTACAACCTATACAATGACAAACTGCACAACCGCAGACTTACAATAGTTTTACAGCGACGCTTCCAGTGTTAAACGATAAACATTTCTCTTGTAATCTTCATCCGCAACACCCGCAACTTTTACACTTTCATTACGTACATCACGGGTATATCCGGCAGAAACATTCAGCCAACGCTTCACTTTCCAGGTCAAACCAAGGGAAACAGCGTTAATGTTTCTGTCTTTCTGCTTAATACCAGAAGCACTTTCTACTCCTTCATCAACAACATTCCAGCTTACATTACTGCTTAAACGCGTTGTCCAATCATGATCCCAGCTCAAGGTTGTATTATCACCTTTAGTAAAAGTCTGGGCAGAGGGAATATCTGCAGTAAAGCCATAGTTACGGCCAGAACTCAGGGTGAAGGTGGAATAGCTCACTGGCTGATAAGTCACGCCAATATCCCAACCGGTAAAGCTCTTGGTACCAACACCGGGCACCTTTGTATCCCGGGAACGACGACCGATCTTCACAAAACCACTGGTCTTCGCAGTTGCCTCCCAGTCCAGACCTACCAGTATACTGGTAACATCAAAACCGGCCTTTTCGACAGAATGATTACGGTAATTCAGGTCACGCCTGTTCACTTCCAAAAGCGCATTGGTCTTTGGCATAACCCTGTAATAGAAGGTACTTCCATATTTGGTTTCTCTGGTATCCTTAAACTTCAGCTTGTCATAAGTTTTCGTTTCAATATTACCGAAGAAATCAATGTGGGCCTGTCCCTCCAGAGAGCCAAAGCTGTAGGTCGCACCCAGTGCTCTCTTTAAAAACTCAGGGGGTTTGGAGTCAGATTTCCGAGTAGAACCTGCATCATGGAGCTGACCAATAAACGCGGTCAAATCAAGACGATTCCGGCTGTTAAAGTCCTGTTTGATCAACAGGTCAGCACTCACGTCAGTAAAATCAGACTTTCTCTCCTGGAAATAGGTATTATCACTGGCAGACAGAAGTAAACTATATTCACTCAGGCCTTTTAAAGCCTTAAACTCCAGCGCCGGAGCGATACTGAGGATATTGGAAGAAACTTTATTATTCTTCTGCTTATAAATATTGTCATCGTGGGAATAGGTCACCCCAAGGGTAGGAATCATCTGAAAACCACCCAGATCAACACCCATAGGCTCAGCTATTGCACCATAAGAGACTGCAGAGGCCAACGGAGACAGACACACCACAAAAACACCGGCATTCACCAGACCTTTAACTCCGGATGCTTTTGCTCCATTTACACACTGCTTTCCTTGCCCTGGCATACTGCCTCCCCTTTATTTTATCTGTACTTGTTAAGGTTTTTGTAAAGATTTTTGTAAAATGTGCGAGAAGTGTACTTTATAACGAATGCGCTTTACCAGTACAAAAACGACTTGTTGTTTGTATTATAAATGTCATATTTCATCTTCTTTATTACTCAAACAAAACGAATCACAACCCATCATATGGCATATGTCGTATATGAATCACATATAGAAAATCAACAAGAACACTGAACTCTATTCATACACATCAAACTCCATGTATAATCCTTGTAAAGTGTGCTTAACCAATCAGCACAAAGAAAAAGCCTAATCCTGATAAAGTAAAATCACCAAAAACGGCAGATATTGCCAAGGAAGACAAGGAGCTATCATTATGAAAAAGTCACTATTGGCACTGGCTGTCAGTGTTGGGATCACTTGCGGAGCAGCTTCCATTGCTCACGCCGATGCCACTGCTGATGCCACACAGGTTGTAAGTCAGGCAATCAGTGCCGGCACTTCTCTGGAAGCTGCTATCAAGCAGGCTATGGCCATTGAAGGGGCAGACCTCGCACAGGTCGTCCAAAGTATCATTGCCGCCAACCCAGGCAAAGCTGCCGATATTGCCGCTGCCGCTGTTTCCGCATTCCCCAACTCTGCGGCTGATGTCGTTTCTGCTGCCGTTGCTCTTGCTCCGGCCAGCAAAGCCGAAATTACCGCCAAAGCTATTGCTGCAGCTCCAAAGCTGGCCGCTGCCATTAACAACGCAGCCAACAATGCTCTCGCAGCAGCTGGCCCTGGTGGCATAAATAACGCCACAACCCCAGGCCGGGCTCCAGCCAGTGCCACTCCGTCTTCCAGCGGTGGCAATAACAACAACAATGCCATCAGCCCGACCAGCTAAGCGTTAGCGCCTGTTTATGGCTCATGTGAGTCAGGCACTACATAATAAAAAGCGGAGCCATGAGGCTCCGCTTTTTATTATGTCTCTATTCTCCGTTACCCCTTATAAAGCTTCGGATTCATCACATCCCGCAGCCAGTCACCCAGCAGGTTCATAACCAGCACCAATACCACTAAAACGGTTCCCGGAATCACTGTAATCCACCAGCTTCCAGAGAAGATATATTCAAAACCGCTGGAGATCAGAGAACCCAAAGACGGCTGGGAGACCGGCATCCCCAATCCCAGAAAGGAAAGTGCCGCCTCACTGATAATGGCATTAGCAATCTGCACGGTAGAGATAACCAGAATCGGTGACAGGCAGTTAGGCAGAATATGGCGGAACATAATCCGGCCGCTGCCAAAGCCCATCACCCGCGCCGCTTCCACATACTCTTTCTTCTTTTCCGCCAGCACAGAGGCGCGAATGGTTCGAGCATACTGGGGCCATTCCGCGATACCAATCACCAGTATCAACATCAACATCGCCAGCTGGCTGTAAAGCTCGGTACCAAAAGAGGCCTGAAATACTGCCAGCACGATAATCGCCACCATCATGGTGGAAAAGGACAGCTGAATATCCGCCGCCCGCATCAGGAAGCTATCCAGTCGGCCACCGAAGTAACCGGCACTCAGCCCCATCACCACACCCAGGAACATCTGCAGCATTACCGCACAGAAACCGATCATCAGCGAGGTACGGGTTCCATAAAGAATAGTGCTGAACAGATCACGACCCTGGTCGTCTGTTCCCAGCAGGAAGCGCTCTTCACCCTCTTCTGCCCAGGACGGCGGCAGCTCTGAGTCCATAATATCAATTGTACTCAGATCATAAGGGTTGGTGGGAGCCAGAACCGGAGCCAGCAGTGCGGCACCGGACATCAACAGTAATATTATAAAGGAGACAATAGCCACCTTGTCGCGAGTAAAGCTGTGCCAGAAGTTCGACTGTTTAAAGCGCTCCCAGCGACTCAGGCTGGAAGCAGGGGCAGCTACAGATGCACCGCTCATTTTTCACCTCCCGCCAGGCGCACAGTGGGATTAATCAGACCGTAAAGCAGGTCTACCAGGGTATTTACGATAACGAAGATGGCACCCACAACTATCAGGTAAGCCACTATCAACGGCGTATCCACACGATTCACCGCCTCCAGGAACAGGAAACCCATGCCCGGCCATTGGAATACGGTTTCCGTCAGAATGGTATAGGCGACCATGGTGCCTATCTGTACACCACCTACGGTTACAACCGGCAGCATGGTGTTTTTGAGAGCATGAAGGAAGTAAACCCTGACCTTACTCAGGCCCTTGGCCTTGGCAAATTTCACATACTCGGTATGCAGGGCTTCCACCATCTCGGAACGAATCAGACGAATAAACAGCGGCAGCATAATACTGGCCAGAGAGACACAGGGCAGCACCAGATGCAGCAACCCGTCTTTGTTGAGGTAGCCGGTATTCCAGGCACCAAACACATGAGTCAGCTCACCTCGGCCATAAGAAGGCAGCCATCCCAGCTCAATAGAGAACAGCCAGATGAGAAAAATCGCGGTCAGAAACACCGGGACGGAAATCCCGAGAATACTCCAGCCCAGAATCGCCCTGGTCAAAAAACTGTTGGGGCGAATTGCGGCATACACACCGGCCGGAATGGAAATCACAATAATCAGCAGAGTCGCGCCAAACACCAGCTCCAGGGTGGCCGGCAGCTTCTCCAGAATCACCTGCAGGGCAGGCTCTTTAAAAAAATAGGAGGTTCCCAGGTCACCCTGCACAGCCTTGGAGATAAAACGGCCGTACTGCACCAGGAAGGGATCATTCAGACCCAGCTCATCCCGCAACTCCTGACGCTGGGCTTCAGAAACTGACTGCCCAACCAGCTCCCGCAGCGGGTCTCCGAGATTGTCCTGAATAGAGAAACTTATCAGGCTGATAACAAACATCACTATCAGCGCCTGAAGCAAGCGCCGGGCAAGAAATCCAAGCATAAATCTATCACTTATTCGGCTTAAATGGGGTCAGGTACATTTTCTGACTATTTAAATGGGGTCAGGAAATGTACCTGACCCCATTTAAGCCCGAGCGCTGGTTATTCCTTCACTACCAGATCACCCAGGTAGGGGAAGTCCATAATGTTAACGACTTTGGCGGCATCAACCTTGGTGCTGGAACCCCAGGCCAGGTTCTGCCAGTGCAGGGGTACAAAAGCAGCATCGTCGTACAGGATGCGCTCAACCTTCTGCAGCATTTCGGCACGCTTGGAAGGATCGGTCTCGCTGCCGGCAGCCTTCACCAGAGCATCCACTTCCGGATTGCAGTAATTACCGGAGTTGTACTGACCCCAGCCGGTTTCCGCATCGGGACAGGCCAGCAGATACTCAGTCATGTTGGCAGAGTCTTCGGTATCGGCGTGCCAGCCGATCATCATGATATCCGCAGCACGCTTGTCGAACTCGGGCCAGTACTGGGCCTTGGGCATGGTCTTCAGGTCAACCTTGATGTTGATCTTGGAGAGCATGCTGGCCACTGCCTGAGCAATCTTGGCATCGTTCACATAGCGGTTGTTGGGAGCCATCATGGTGACGGTGAAACCGTCTTCATAACCAGCTTCCTTCATCAGCGCTTTGGCCTTCTTCAGGTCGTAGCGGGGAGCCAGCTCTTCCACATAACCGGCATAGCCTTTGGGGCCCTGCTGAGCAGCGGTGGTGGCGAAGCCACGCATAACCTTCTTTACAATGCCCTTGTTGTTGATCGCGTGAACAATAGCCTGACGCACACGCTTATCCTTAAAGGCTTCAACACG
Organism: Parendozoicomonas sp. 209JJ7-1; assembly: GCF_058147085.1. Lineage (NCBI taxonomy): Bacteria > Pseudomonadati > Pseudomonadota > Gammaproteobacteria > Oceanospirillales > Endozoicomonadaceae > Parendozoicomonas > Parendozoicomonas sp. 209JJ7-1. Next base: position 424,080 of record NZ_JBYVJU010000001.1, read on the forward strand.
GTCCTGGTTCAGCTGGAAGCTGATGATGCGAGAACCACCCATGGTGACCAGGTCAGTAGAGTCGGTCTTTTCCAGACGCTTGTGGTCTGTGGGAGGCACCGGAGCGATAAAGTCCACATCACCGGACAGCAGTGCAGCAACACGGGTAGGAGCCTCTTTAATGGGAGTCAGCACCAGCTCATCCACGTTACCGGGAGACTTCTTATCCCAGTAGTCGGCAAAGCGGGAGTAAACCACTTTCACACCCTGCTGGCGGTCGGTGACACGGAAGGGGCCAGTACCGGACTCATTACGGGACGCAAAGGTATCAGAGTGCTTCACCAGCTGATCCTTGGGCTTACCCTTGTCGTCCAGGCCAGAGTAGAAGACGCTGTCCATGGGGAAGATATAGGTGGCAGTGTTCAGCACCAGCGGGTAAGGACGCTTGGTCACCAGGTCCACGGTGTAGTCGTCAACAACCTTCATCTCGGCGAAGGGTTCAAACACCCCCTTGAAATCAGGGCTGGTCAGCAGACGATCAAAGGTCCACTTCACATCTTTGGCGGTCAGGGTGTTACCGGAGTGGAACTTGACCCCCTTGCGCAGATGGAAGCGCATGGTCAGGTCATCGATACGCTCCCACTTGGTGGCCAGGCGGGGCTCAAATTCCAGATCCTGGGTCCAGCGCACCAGAGGATCAAACACCAGATGAGACATCTGCATAGTACCGCCGGAGAGCTGCTCGTGCGGGTCCAGAGAGACCGGATCAGCATCCAGGGCCATTTTTACGGAGGCGGCCTGGGCACCAGTGGCCAGGGCACCGGCCATTACCATACCGGCCAGTAGTTTCTTTATCTGCATTAACTTTCCCCCTTGGGAGTGTTTTTTTCTGCTCTTATTCTATTTAAATGGGGTCAGGTACATTTTTAAAAATGTACCTGACCCCATTTAGATCAACCCTTCTCTGGAGAGATGATCCAGATGGGGCATAACGTCAATCAGATTACGGGTGTAGTCCTGCTGCGGGTTGGCGAACAGGCTGTCGCAGTCGTTAATTTCAACGATTGCACCCTGCTTCATCACCGCGATACGGTCACACATCTGCCGAATCACAGGCAGGTCGTGACTGATAAACAGCATGGTCAGCCCCAGCTCATCCTGCAGGTCTTTCAGCAGGTTCAGAATCTGGGCCTGAACGGAGACATCCAGGGCCGAGGTTGGTTCATCACAAATCAGAAACCGGGGACGGGTCGCCAGTGCCCGGGCAATAGAGATACGCTGGCGCTGGCCGCCAGAGAACTCATGGGGATAGCGCAGGCCGGCGGAAGCGCCCAGACCGACGTGATCCAGCAGGTCATTAACCACTTCCCGGGTCTGACGCTCGGACTCGGTCAGTTCATGGAAGCGCATGGGCTCGGCGATAATATCCGCCACAGTCATACGGGCATTCAGGCTGGAGTATGGGTTCTGGAACACCATCTGAATCTGGCGACGCAGCGGGCGACGCTGTTTCTCCGACAGCTGTCCCATATCCTGACCGGCAAACATCACACGACCATTGTCCGGTGCATAGAGGCCGGCAATGACCCGTGCGGTGGTGGACTTACCGGAACCGGACTCACCCACCAGCCCAAAGGTTTCGCCCTCTTTTACCGTGAAGGAGACATTATCGATAGCTTGCACATAGCTGCGGTTCTTTTCAAAAAAGGCGGGCTTGGTGACAAAGCGCAGATCAAGATTCTCAACCTTGAGCAGCTCACCGTCACGAACTTTACCAAACACCTCTTTCTGACCCAGCCAGTGATTCTTCACATCAATCGGCCTGGACTCATCCTTCTCGATATATTCCACCCGTGGAAAACGGTGCAGGCGAATATCGGCCCGGGGCACAGCAGAGATCAGGCTACGGGTATAAGCGTGCTGCGGGCGTTCCAATACATCCATGGTTGCACCACACTCCACCATTTCCCCCTGATAAAGCACGGCAACACGATCTGTCGTGTTAGCAATAACACCCATATCATGGGTAATCAGAATGCAGCCAACATCCCGTTCCTTGCAGAGCTGGCGGATCAGATCCAGCACCTGATTCTGAACGGAGACATCCAGAGCCGTAGTGGGTTCATCAGCAATAATCAGTTCCGGCTCACCGGCCAGGGCTATAGCAATAACCACCCGCTGACGCATACCACCGGAGAACTGGTGCGGATACTGCTCCAACCGCAACTCTGGCTGAGGAATGCCCACAGCATCCAGCAGCTCCACCGCCCGCGCTTTGGCTTTGGCCTTGTCATAGCCCAAAGTAGCAATAATGGTTTCGGTCAGCTGAGTGCCGATGGTGAGCAGAGGATTCAGGGAAGTCATCGGATCCTGGAAGATAAACCCGATCCGTCGGCCTCGCACCTTGCGCATGGCTTTGCTGGACAGGCCATGAACCGGCTCACCATCCAGAATAATGGAACCCCCGGCCACACGGCCAGGCGGACTGAGAAGATCAATAATACCATTACCGATGGTTGACTTACCGGCACCGGACTCGCCAACAAGTCCGAGGATTTCTCCCTTTTCAACCTGGAAAGAAACATCTTTGACCGAAACCGCGACACCGTGCCGGGATGGAAATTCTATTCTGAGATTCTCGACACAGAGCAGCGACACGCTCTATCCCCCTGAATATTTTATTCGTTGTTATTGCGAGGCAGGACAATAAAAAGAACAGTTCGACAGCTCTTTTTTCTGCTGACCAGCATTGTTCATGACATATTATTTTACCGGCAGGTAAATTTTAGAAATATAGCCTGACGCTTGAATAAGCCCGACTATACCAAAACAGAAACAAAAACTTAAAGCCTCTATTTCACTTTTCAGATCAATCACTTACAAATAACCCATAGACAGAAATATTAACTACATAACAAGATAAAACAGAGAAAAACCCCAAAAACCCGCACATTACCATTCGCATAGCAGCAGTAATCTACAGGTACTAAACAATCTATAGGCAATAGGCAATAGGCAATATAGATATTAGTGCCTAACAAGCATTATTAATGAAAGCAAGAACTAGAAAGAAAAAAAGAGGAAAACAGAAGCAAGACCTAAAAGGGAGAGCAGAAAGGAGAGGGTAAAAAGGAAGCCGTATGCTTTCACACATACGACGACTGACTTATTAACAATATGAAATTCAAGCCGTTTAATAAAAATTAAGCTGCCACCGCCATATCAGGAGCAAAACGGCTGCGACAGAACTGCATCCACAAACCGTAGGGACGCGCTGCCAGCAGCATACCACTTATCTGCCCAGCCGCAGCGGCCAGTATGGCGTCCAGCCCCGCACCGGTTGTTGCCAGGATTAATATATACACCGGCATCTGGAACAGGCAGAAGGCCACAATATCCAGGCAGGTCTTACGAATATATCCACCCTGATCCCCACGCCCGATGGCCATAACCCAGTCACGGAAAATACCATAGGGGCGGGCAACGATCATATTTACCGGAATACTTAACGTTCGTGACTGAAACATCTGGGCCAGTGTCAAACCACTCAGAAGCTCAATAGCACCGCCAAAAAGAATACCGAAAACAAGCAGGGCAAAAGTATCTGCCACAAAAATACGCCGGGTTTGAGACATCCCAACCACCACCAGAACAGGGCCAAAACAACAGAGCAGCCGTAAGCACAGAAACAAGGCTGATGACAGAAAATAAACTGTAATTCAGGGTGAATATATCTATGCCAGAGAAGAGCCCGAACAGGCTCTGGCACAGAATTCGGCGCTACTTTACATCCATGACGCAGGGCACACAACAACTGCAGGCTAATCAATCAGCAATAACAACAAAAACAAATAAAAACACCAGATAAAAATAAAAATCTGAAAATAAAATTATTAAAATAAATATTTTTTGGCTTTTTTATCTGTAATTTTACTCGCAAAAATACTTCCACTTTTTCATAGCTCCGCACCTTTTAAAAAATACGTAATAACCTGTATTAGAACCTGTTGAGGTTTTATGATTGGCTCAGTGGCCCTAAAAAGGGTACAAGAATACGGAGTGCTATAATCTCCGGGCTGATAATGGACTCCCGCGATGACCCTGACAGAAAAACTTGCTAACAGTCTTGCACAGCTGCGCGAAGTCACTCCCCTGGTGCACAACATCACCAATGGCGTGGTAATGAATACCACAGCCAACAGTCTTCTCGCCTTGGGAGCGTCGCCTGTTATGTCCGATGCGACAGAAGAAACCGCTCCGATGGTGGCCATGGCCAACAGCCTGGTCATCAATATAGGCACCCTGACTGGCCGTACCGTGATGTCCATGAAATCTGCCGCCAGTCACGCCGGCACCGCCAAAACCCCCTGGGTACTTGACCCGGTAGGAGCCGGTGCCACCCGCTTTCGACTGGATACGGCCCGGCTGCTGCTTGAATACAAGCCCTCCGTTGTCCGGTGTAACGGTTCTGAGCTGCTTTCACTGTACGGAGAGGAAGGCACTACACGGGGCGTTGACAGCCTCGCGGTCAGTTCCAGTCTGAAAAGACAAGCCACAGAAACCGCACTGAAATACCAGACAGTAATCGCCATCACCGGAGCCGTAGATATTATTACCGATGGCCAGAGAATGATTTCCCTGTTTAACGGTGACCCGATGATGACCAGAGTCACAGGCACAGGCTGCACCTGTTCAGCACTGACCGGCGCTTTTCTTGGTATTGAGGACGACCCTCTTGTGGCCGCCACAGCCGCCCTGGCTTCCATGGGAATTGCCGGCCAGCTGGCAGCAAAGACCAGCCGTGGCCCGGGCAGCCTGCAGATGAATATAATTGATGAACTCTACTGCCTGACCGGCGAAACACTGGCTCAGCATCTGGTAATAGAAGAAAGCACTTGGCAATAACAGACATTCTCGCCACCCGCCCCCTGGAATGGCTGTCCCACACTCCCCTGGGATGTCTCCATTCACGGGAACAGTGAAGACTTTCTCGGATCACCCGCCGAAAATCCTGACACACTGTTCTGTAACCGTCGTCTGATGATTGAAGGGAGGGCCTGAAGTTATGCTGGATGATCAGGAACTGGCTCAGCTTCCTGGCGGTTGTTGTGCTACAGGTAGCGTTACAAGAGAAAAAACCTGGCTCTTTCTGGACTTCCTGTGGAAATTCCGGTAACGGCTGACCAGCTCCATCAAACCCACATGAACGTTCTTTTTCCCCAGCTCGCTGTTTAAACGCAGCTTCTGCTCTTTCAGTTCTTTAGCCTCACGGAATGCGGAAAAATACTTTGTCAATAACTGCAGAGATTCACCGCACTCGTTATCAAACTGTGTATCCCGGTCCAGGACCACCTGCTTTTCCCAGGAAATCTTCATACCAATCCTGCTGATGCTGTTATTCAGATAGTCTTTTCTGGCTTTATCAGGAAGCTCAACCTGCAGGCGAAGTATCGAAGAACTCACCCCCCCGAGTTCCTTCTGCATATTATTCAACGCAGTAAACATCACCTCTTTTTTTCTCAGAGAAAGAGTTTTCCCCTGGTGCTCAGGGGTCTTCAGTTGTTTCTTCAGTCTGTTTATATCCCCTTCCAATCGCGCCTGGCTTACTTCCAGCGCCCGAATCTGCTGTTCTTTATACTCAATATCATCCAACTGCTTTTCCAGCTTCTCCCTTTCTCCGGATAATTCACGAATAGCGGTCTGGTTAGCCTGGTTCTGCTGTTCAATACTTGCTTTGCGGGCCTGATACCCCTCCATGACCATTTTGAGATGTGTATTTGAACTTGTCAGATTCCGCTGCCCCAGAAGAATCCTGCTATTTTTTATACTGTGTCGGACATCATCCAGCCGGGATAAGGTCATATCCCGGGAACGGCGTACAGCCTCACGGCTATTATCAGCATGATCAAGTACACTGGTCGTGTAATCGGATAGCAGCCAGACACTGACCAGAACACTTCCCAGCCCACCTCCTGCGACAAACAATCCGGTGACAGGGTTCATCAGGCTCATCAGCAGCGCCGCACCAGCGCCACCCGTTAGCAGAGTACCGACGCCCCCAAGGGTTATGGCCCCCCAATAGCTGCGGTGATATTCCCGGTAATCGGCCATGGTAAAAGGAACCGCTTTATCTACACGGTAAAGGGGATCATAAACATGACTGAAATAGCCGGAATGCCTGTGGGCCAGCACCACCAGAGGTGTTGTTCCGGGAGGAAGAGTCAGAACATGCCTACTGCCATCCACGGGTTCAACAGCCCCTCTGACATCGACCTGCCAGTCAATAGAGCTATCAGGATTGCTTTCACCGAGTTCCGTTGATTCACCGTTCTCCTGCTGGATCACCAGAGACTGCGCCAGAGCACTATGAATATCACGGCATAAATATCCCGGGTTATTGCTGTCGACCCAAAACAGATTATTTTTCTTCAGGTATCCTCGGGACTGCTTCCCCCCCACTATCTGGTTATAGCCATCCAACCGGTATTGCTCATGGAAAAACGGAATAAAACCCTGGCGAACAGCATACCGTTTTACCAGATTGCGCCCGACAGTAATTCTCCCATCCACGGATTCAACATTTTCAAAACTGTCAAGATATTCTGCCTGAATACCCGTATCAGGAGGAATAAACAGGTAACGATCAAGAAGGTAACCACCTTCGGGCAGAGAACTCTGGCTATGACAGGAGAGAACCGGACCGTGGTAACTGGCAAACCAGTCATCATCAGCGCTCCAGGCAGAATGCCAGGCGGTGCCGACCATGAAAGAAAAACAAAGAAAGCGTAAGTGCCTGCTGTATGTCATAACCGGGCTGTCTTCCAGAGCGAACATCAGCCAGTTAGAGATGACAGGCAGGAGGCAGTTCCCCAAATTTGTGTAACCGTCTGCAACGCCACTCAGCCGGGGATATTACCCCCATGAAAAGACGCCTGAATGCTCAGGACACTCCAAGGCCCTGTTCTGCAAGTAGAACTTAAGAACTCAGAGGCTGCTATATCAAAAGAAAAGCACCAGGATCGGTTAAGTCTGACTGGCTCTAGAGAGGAAAGGATTCCAGCACCCGGTAGCGAACGCCACTCTCGCTCTGCTCACTGCTGACCAATGCCAGTTCGCCCACCTGTAGCCGGTATCCTGGAAGTCGCCCGGGTACAAAGGTCGGACCGGATATCAGTGACCGGGCAAGGGTGACATGGGGACGGAAAGCCCGCCGCTCCGGGGAATAGCCCGCTGCGCAGGCAATCTGGTCACACACGCGATACAGGTCTTCCATACGACGGCCAGAATGCAGTTTCAGTGTCATAACTCTGGGCTGGTTCTCATTGGGAAAATAATCAATCCCGCCACTCATACATATGAAGGGATGAAAACCCTTAAGCTGTGTACGCAGGCTGTCTGCCACCTGCTTAAGTTGTTCCCGTGTACTGTCACCCAGAAAGCGCAGAGTCAGGTGATAATTCTGGGGCGGGGTCCAGCGAATCCGAACATCATCCTGCAAATGCTCATAGCGCCGTACCTTCTTATGCAATGTTGCCGCTGTATCCAGCGGCAACATATAAGCGATAAACGCCCTTAATCTGTTATTAGAGTTATCTGCCATTCATCTTAATCCGCTGCAGCAACTACCCTGCTTTATGTTGCGATATTGTGACAATAGACATCCTTTTCAACCAGCTCAACCGCCAGCTTAGCCATACGACAATGATCGATTTTTAACGATTGTGACTTATTATCCCCAGGCCATGCAAAAAAACAATCTGGAACCATGTAACATGGTCATCCGTGTTATGTTCCTCCGGGTAACCGGGCAAATTGTCAGCAACAGCCAGAGGGTAAGAGGCAACAGCACCGGACAGGTGTGCTGCAGATGTCATCAGGGGTTACGACCAAAGCGAGAGAAATCCGGCTCGCGTTTTTCCATAAAGGCATTACGCCCTTCCTGACCCTCTTCTGTCATATAGAACATCATGGTGGCATTCCCCGCCAGCTCCTGAAGACCAGCCTGGCCATCACAGTCGGCATTCAGGGAGGCTTTCAAACAACGCAGTGCCAAGGGGGAATTTTTCAGCATTTCCCGGCACCATTCGACGGTAACTTCCTCCAGCTCCTCCAAGGCAACAACAGTATTTACCAGCCCCATATCCAGAGCCTTTTTCGCGGAATACTGTCGACACAGGAACCAGATTTCCCGGGCCTTTTTCTGGCCCACAAGGCGGGCCATATAACTGGCACCATAGCCACCATCAAAGGAACCGACTTTTGGCCCGGTCTGCCCGAAAACCGCATTTTCTGCGGCAATAGTCAGGTCGCATATCATATGCAGAACATGGCCTCCACCAATGGCATAGCCTGCCACCATGGCAACAACCGGTTTAGGGCAGGTACGTATCTGGCGCTGGAAATCCAGCACATTCAGATGATGAACGCCTTTATCATCCTTGTAGCCGGAATTTCCCCTTACTTTCTGGTCACTACCGGAACAGAAGGCTTTCCCCCCCGCACCGCAGAGGATAATAACCCCAATCTCACTGTCACGACGAGCGTCGTCCAGTGCCTTTTGCATTTCTATCACCGTTAAAGGGCGAAAAGCATTATGAACCCTGGGGCGGTTAATGGTTATACGGGCAATGCCTTCCGCTTTGTGATGTAGGATATCTTCATACTCAGAAGAGAAGTCCGCCCAGACCAGAGCGTCGCGCACAGGAGATGTCGTCATGATTCCGTGTTTCAGTATCAGTCAATATAAAGAAAAGCCGTATCTACTACCACGGGCTATCCCCCAGACAACATGCAGATTAATGTATCAACAAAGCCATCCGGGTTATCCCGGTGGGCATTATGGCCCGCATTCGGTACTCTTGCAGAATCTATGGAAGAAAACTGTTTCAGCAGGCTGGTATAAACCGAAGTAAGAAACCCTGTTGAGGGCTGTGGTAGACTTGCCCGCTTTCAATAACAATCAGGAGCTGCTTGCTTTATGGCTACTAATGGCGCTTCGGCACGCCTCTGGCTTGCAAACAAAGGCAGCCAGGCTTCTCCGGAAGAACTTCAGCGCATTCGTAACGCGATCGCAGGGAAACTTGATTCTCTGCCCGAACATCACCCGGATGAGACCGGCCTGCTTGAGGCCCTTGATGTTATGGATGAATTTATTGAAAAAGGCCAGATACCAGCAGAACCTGCCGCTGTAAAAAGCGGCCCGCTCTCAGCGTCAGACGGAGTCCCTCAGAAAAGTTCCGATCTGGATACCAGACCTCTGGTTCCCGATCTTCCCCCTGCACAGGAGCTGGATCCGGAAGAAAAGAAGCAGCGTTTTCAGAAATTGCTGCGTTCAGGTTCTCGCCCCAACCGCATGTGATATAAGACCGGGCCGGGAAAGATCAAATCCGTTTATCGGCCATCTTCCCATCTCTGTATAATTCAACAGATGCTTTGGTCTGGGATGAAGGAAGATGATGAAACGGCTTTATTATCTTGCCCGGTCTGTTGATGATGCCGACCGGTTGATCAGTGACTTAAGGGCAACAGGCATTGGAGAGTGGCATATGCACGGCCTCAGCCACGACAGTGCCGGCCTCTACCACCACCATATCCACCCGGCTCACTTTCTTCAGCGGTACGATATTATTCATATGGGCGAACGGGGGGCTATGATTGGCTTCTCTATAAGCTTGGTGTGGTCCTACTGTATCCATTACTTCCAGCTGATCCCCAACGCCTTTGATATTCCCGAAACCCTGTTCACCATTATTATTTTCACCCTGTTTGGGGCCTGGACCGGCGGACTGACAGGCATTGGGAAAGTGAACTACAGAATCACCCGGTTTCTTAAAGATATCGACTCCGGAGCCTGCCTTGTTCTTGTCGATCTGAACCGAAAACAGGTTTCCGATATTCACGAAAAGATATGTTCCCATCACCCGGAGATCAGCTTTGCGGGCAGCTCTTCCACCATAACCAACCCTTTCGCAACCACTCTTCCCGGGCGGTTCAAAAAGACGAGAGTACTAAAGTAATAACAGCGTAGAGTGCGATAAAAAATCATTCTGTTAATTCCCGTCACAATTCCTTCTGTGTCGTCTTAACTGAACGTTGTGATGGCCCGAAAATAACCCGACCCGGCCATCCCATCTTTCCGAATAACATATTTGATCAGCAAGGAAATCGTTGTGAACCGGAAGCAATCCCGTCGACTCTTACGAATGGAGAAAGTTATTGGCGATATCGCCCTGTGGGTACTGATAACAGGTGCCCTTTACTGGCCTTTTTATATGCTGCTGGAGTAAATCCTGTGCCAGAGTCATAAAAAAAACACGAAAGAACAGTTTCTCAGCAAGAACCCCTGCTACCTCGCAGGGGTTCCTGTTTTCGGGCTGATTGTTTCAGTTATAACTCAGCGAAGGTTTTCTTCAAGATACCCACACATTCATGGGTCTGGTTATCTGTCATCACCAGGGGAGGAGAGAAACGGATGGTATGGTCGTGGGTGGGCTTGGCCAGCAAACCATTCTCAGCCAGATTCAGACAGACCTTCCAGGCATCAATTCCATCCTTGGGCGCAATATCAATAGCATTCAGCAACCCCCTTCCGCGCACAACCTTTAACAGTGGGTGTTCAATTTCTCCCAGCCCGTTCCTTAAAATCTGTCCCTGACGCATAGCATTTTCTGCCAGGCCCTCATCCCTGATAACATCCAGAGCCGCCATAGCCACATGACAGGCCATGGGATTACCACCATAAGTTGAGCCATGCTGTCCAGGGCGAATGCACAGCATGATGTCGTCATCTGCCAGTACCGCAGACACCGGGTAAACCCCACCGGATACTGCTTTCCCCAGGATCAGAACATCTGGACGAACAGCCTCATGGTCTACTGCCAGCAGTTTACCGGTTCGGGCTATGCCAGTCTGCACCTCATCCGCCATAAACAGGATGTTATGGTTTCGGCACAGTTCAGAGGCTTTTTTCAGGTAACCGTCATCGGGAATAATAACACCGGCTTCCCCCTGGATAGGCTCAATCAAAAGCCCGGCCACTTCAGGATCTTTCATCGCCTGTTCCAGTACGGCCAAATCGTTATAGGGCACGCGAATAAAGCCAGGAGTGTAAGGACCATACTCTTTACGGGCATCTTCATCATTGGAAAAAGAGATGATGGTCGTGGTGCGCCCATGAAAATTGCCATCGCAGACAAGAATCTTGGCTTTATGGCTCTCAATACCTTTTTTCTGGTAGGCCCACTTACGGCACAGCTTAATAGCCGTTTCTACGGCTTCCGCCCCGGTATTCATGGGCAGAACCTTGTCGAAACCAAAATATTCCGACATATATTTCTCAAAAACACCCAGTGCGCTGCTGTAGAAGGCCCGTGAAGTAAGGGTCAGTTTTTCAGCCTGGGCCTTCATTGCCTGAATGATTTTAGGGTGGCAATGGCCCTGGTTAACGGCCGAATATGCGGACAGAAAGTCAAAATAACACTTGCCGTTTACATCCCAGACTTTAGCACCCTGCCCCCGGTCAAGAACCACAGGCAAAGGATGATAATTATGAGCCCCGTAACGGTTTTCAAGGTCAATCATTTCTGATGCGGACAATACAGTCATTCAACCTCCCACCGGTTATAGTCTGAAAAATAACGCACTTGTGGTGCCAGATTAACCAGAATTCCGGTACTTTTTCTCTTGTGAAGATTTCCAGTAGCACAAAAATCTGTACTCCCGGAATATATAGTAATGCACTAATTACCAGTACAGGCTGCAGAGGTCAACTGCGATCCAAAAGAAATTTATGTATCTGCCGCATTCAGACAACTCTTCATTCTTGCAAACAGATTGTGGAGCTCCTCGCTACCGCGCTGGTCAACCAGACTGACAACAACAATAGAGAGAGATGACATCAGGAATCCGGGTACAAGTTCATAAAGTTCAAAAATGCCGCCGTTCAACTGTTTCCAGAGAACAACCGTTAAACCACCCACGATGATGCCGGCAAGAGCTCCATTGCGGGTCATCCTCTGCCAGAACAAGCTGATTACCAAAGCCGGACCAAAGGCCGCGCCAAAACCGGCCCAGGCATAAGAAACCATACTCAGCACATTACTGTCTGGACTCATAGCCAGTATCATTGCAACAATAGCAATCCCGATCACTGCCAGTCGACCAACCCACAATACTTTCTCCTGGGATGATTCAGGATTGAAAATATCCCGGTAAAAATCCTCGGCAAAAGCCGTCGAGCATACAAGCAACTGGGAGTCAGCTGTACTCATTACAGCCGCAAGAATCGCCGCCAGTAAAATTCCTGCCACCACCGGGTGAAACAGGTGATTCACAAGGATCATGAAAATACCTTCCGGGTCAGGAACCTGTACACCTGTGTTCAGACTGAAAACCAGCCCGGAAACCCCAACCATCAGGGCGGCGCACAAACATAAAGCATTCCAGATCAGCGCTACCCAGCGGGCTCTGGGAAGATCATGCTGGCTACGAATCCCCTTAAAACGTGCAAGAATATGGGGCTGACCAAAATAACCCAGCCCCCAGCCCACAAGGGAAAAAATCAGCAATATATCCAGCGGCTGCCCCTGACTATCTGTAAAAGGACTTAACAAATCAGCATTATGAGCCTCCAGAGCCAGGACAACATTGGAAAAACCACCGGCGTGATCAATCACCACCAGAGGAACAACAACCATGGCGGCAGCCATCATTAACCCCTGGACCAGATCCGTCCAGCACACCGCAAGAAAACCACCAAAGAGGGTGTAGGAAACAATACTCACTGCCCCGACAACCACAGCTATGCGATAATCCAGCCCAAACGCCACTTCAAATAATTTTCCTCCGGCCACAAGACCGGCGCTGGTATAGAAAAGGAAAAACAGAAGGATAAAACCGGCAGAAATAAACTGAAGCGCACGGCTTTCATCTTTAAAGCGATTGGTAAAATATTCGGGAAGAGTTAAAGCATTACCAGCAGCCTGACTGAATACCCGCAAACGCCGGGCAACAAGCAACCAGTTCAACCAGGTTCCCGCAAGAATCCCCCCCGCCAGCCAGAAAGCTTCCATACCTGCAGCAAAAGCGTATCCGGGTAACCCTAATAATAACCAGCCACTCATGTCGGAAGCACTGGCACTCAGGGCCGTTGTCCATGGACCAAGAGAACGGTCTCCAAGGAAATAATCAGCGCTGGTCCGGGTTCTTTTCCATGCATAAAAACCCAAAGACAGCATGACAACGAAATACACCCCAAAGGTCAGAAGAATCTCCGGGCTTCCCGACATAACATCCCTCTCTTATGAGTTCCACAAATTATAAGCGTAGTTGTTATCGGGATAGAAAGACGGCCCCAGCCAAGCTGACCTGGAGCCGTCATCCTCAAAGAATTCAGGGAAATTCAGGGAGATTCATCATTCTCCTCTATTTCCGCATCAACGCGGCGATTCTCCCATCGGCCATGGGACGTTTTATTATTACCCTTGGGGTTATGAATACCATCTCCGTGAACAATAATCCTTAACGGGTCAACACCTTGGTCAATCAGGAACTCACGGGCGGAAAACGCCCGTTTCTCAGACAGTTTCTGGTTATACTTCACCGGCCCTGTGCTGTCTGTATAACCAGTTAAACGCACCGTGGCTGTTGGGAAGCGTTTCAGGAAAATAGCCTCTTCTATAAGAATGGCCTTGGCTTTCTGATTTAACACAGCTGATGAGGACTCAAAATGAACGGACTCCAGTTCAACTTTCCGCACAATCGGGCAACCATCCGGGCCGACCAAGGCTCCCGGAGGAGTATTGGGGCATTTATCGAAAATATCCGGAATACCATCTCCGTCAGAGTCTTTCGGACATCCCTTGGTCTTTACATCCCAGCCTTTAACAGTTATGGGACACTCGATTTCCGGTTCAGGTTTATTATTATTCAGGGCACAGATAACACCACCAAGTACAGCGCCTCCAAGGGCCCCCCATCCTGCGGCTTTCCTGTCCTTTGTCGCGCCACCGGCAGCGCCAACCACCGCCCCGGCGGCTGCACACTTCCACCAGTGATCAACCTTTTGATGAACATTGGCACAGCCCCCGACAAAGCAACTGATAATCAGCACTCCTGTAAGACCGGACACTCTGAGATGACTCATAACCAAAACCCGTTCAGGATGACAAACACCGATAGAGTGTAGAAAGAAACGAGACGAACGGCTGACTATCAGCTAAAAAACATAGCAGTATGGAAAATTATCTTACGAAACCGCATTGGGAATAAGAAATAATTGAACCGTGTCTGGCGACTTATTATTAATATTTCCAAGACTAAAAAAAACCTCTGCCAAATGACAGAGGTTTTGATATGGAGCTCTTAACCGGATTTGAACCGGTGACCTCATCCTTACCAAGGATGCGCTCTACCGACTGAGCTATAAGAGCTTGAAAAAAATAAGGAATCCGACCTCCAAGGATGGAGGAAGCACTGAAACTGTCGGA